>PBSR01000067.1 GCA_002726335.1 Gemmatimonadaceae bacterium | reverse complement strand
TGCAGTCCGGTGCAGGCCATGGTCACCGCGATCACGAAGAAGGTGCGTGCTGCCCGCAAACGAATCCCTCCTGAAGAGTTGCCGACTGCCGACTCCAAGCGGAGCGCCGCCAGCTCAGTAGACCAGGTTGACAACACCGGCTTTTCTCTCTGTTCCCGTTCCCGCTTCGAGCGTTACTGAAAACACGTATGTCCCCGGGGGTACGAGGGCCCCGTCGTCGCCACGACCGTCCCAGGCCGGAGCGTACCGCCCACTCAGCCCGGCGGCACGGATGAGTTGACGGACACGCCGCCCTGAAAGGTCATATACGACCACCTGCAGCGGTGCCGGCGCGGCGATGTTGGTGATGTCGTACCCGAGATTCGACGCATCGTTGATGCCGTCGCCGTTGGGCGTGAATACCGGCGGGTCGGCCCTGACGTTGATCAGCAGATCGCTGGACGTGCTCACCGCCACCGACAGATTGCCGTTGCGCACGAGCCCGATGGGTACCCTGTGCGGATCCTCAAAGCCGTCCAGCGCGAGATCTGCGGCGTTGCCGGCGACGGCGGGCTGACCTGCCTGCGTATCGGACTGCGTGTCGAAGGCTTGACCGCTGAAGACCGTGCCGAATCTCAGCACGGCCGTGTCGAAATCGATGCGCAGGAGCGTGCTGTCCTGCTCGATGCGGGCGAAGGAGATCGTGAATCCGTCGTCGCTGACCTCAACGATGGAGAAATCCCCGTCGGTCAGGGGCAGATCGTCGAGGGACTGGCCGGAAAAGTCCGCCGCCGTGAGCTGACCGTCGGCCGTGGCCCTGGCGACCCGGCCAATCGACTCAACCCTGAGTGGCGTGCTGACACGAAACTGGTCGAAACCGCGTACGGCACCGTCGCCGACCTGGTTGAGGACCGCATAACCGAACCGGGTCCTCTTGCCCAGACTGGCATCTCGTGGCGCCACCTCGGCAATCAGTCCCTTGGCAAAGGGTCTGGGGATGGCTTCGAAGGCCAGGCCCCCCACGCCCGTGGCGACGCCGAAGTCTTCGCTGATGAACTCGAGGGAAAACTGGAAGAATCGTCGCGACCCGGGGGAGACCATCGGCACTCCCTGGGTGTTGTCTTCCAGCGATGCGGCATCGACGATCCCGGTGGCCGGGTACGGTGGTGACCAGGCACTCCAGTTGATGAGATCATCCCGGATCACGCCGGGGTCCTGATTTCCGCGTTTCCCCAGCTCGCCATAGTCCTCGCGCGTCAGTGAGATGACCTCCTGTTCGGCGACGCTCAGATCCTTGTATACCTCCCGTGCCTGCCGTACGTCGACCTCTTCGTTGTCGAGAATCCCCTCGATGAGACTGCTCAGTTCCGGATCGTCTACATCCGCTGCCGCCTTCCAGGGGACCTCCGCACGATTCGATCGGTCGGCCCCACCGGTGGCGGTAAAGAGCGGATTGAAAGCATCGGCCTGGGCGATGCCGCCCCCCTCCCGGAAGATGTTCTCTCCCGGGCGAAGCTTGTTGAACTCGACCGGTTGTGCGTCGTGCCCTGTTCGGGTTCGCACCAGCACACTCGACAGGCCGGGATCGCCGATGGCCTCCTCCACCCAGCGCAGGCGTCCGAGGATGGCCGGATCGCCGAAGTCGAAGACATTCGACACGTAGCTGGCTTCAGGCACGAAGCCCGTGCCGAACACCTGGAACTCGGCGACTTCGAAACCGCGCGTGGCGATCGACTTGAGGCGCACAAAACGCACATACTGCGGCACAATGGTGACATCCACCACGGAGTCCTCGTTCTGCCCGTCGACGGCAACCGTCGTGAGGATGGGGACCCCTTCGATCTGTGTGTCAGGCGTGCCGTCGTTGATGAACACTTCGTAGCCACGGATAAAATCGTTCTGGTGCGGAAACTCGGGGGTTGGCAGCAGCGGATCGGCGTTGCGCGGAAAGAACCGGAACCGGTTGATGCCGAATCGCGCTCCGAGGTCCAGATTGATGATGATCCCCAGCACGCGAGCACTCTGACCGCTCTGCGTGGCCCTGAGATCCAGCGCGGTGCTCGGGTCACCATCGATCATGGATGGCAACTGGCTGACGATCTGGGGCGCGTTCGGCGAGAGGATGCTGCCGCCTCGGCCGTCAGAATCTGCGCCGATGGCGATGTTCACCGTGGTATCAGCGCGTTGCGGAAAGATCCAGTTCAGCCGGTCTTCAGGGGTGAAGTCAACGACCCCTCCGGGCGTGTTGGTCTCCTCCACGGCCTTGCGATCTGTGCGGATCACGAAGGCAGGAATCGTCCCTCCCCCGTCCTGCCAGCTGCTGCCCTGATTCCCACCGATCACGATCGCAGGGTCAGCCGAAGCAGCGGTACCACACAGGGCTGTACAGGCACAGCAGATCGTCAGGAACGCCAGTCTCATCGACGATGGTCTCAACGGTCTCATGGTGGTCTCGTCTGACCACGGAGTTGGGGTTGTCAAACGATTGCGAATTATAAGCACATGGGATATGATATATCAAACCGGGAGCAAGATTTGCCTGGCCCGCTGCTTCAATCCCACCCCGAATCAAGACCGCCTAAATACAATGAATCGACGTTCTGTCAGTCTGCTCCTGCCGGCCGTCGGTCTGCTGATTGCCTGCAATTCGTCTGAACCTCAGCAACCGTCGAGCCTGGAGGTCACCCGAACGCTCGCCGTCGTCGGCAACGACTCCATCGATGTTGCCCAGTTCATCGTCTACAGCGCCTCCCTGCCCGAGGCCATGAAGTCCGGCCCGTCCCCTGCCGCCGGGCGTCGCCGGGTATTGGAGACCCTGATCGACAAGACCCTCCTGCTGGCCGAGGCCAGGACCACGGGGCTCGAGCAGGACGCCGAGTTCGTCGACCGGCTGGAGGAATTCCGCCAGGCTCGGATCATTGAGAGCTACCGCCGTCGGCACATCGCCGCGCAGATTCGGGTCTCAACGGCGGAGATGGAGGAGTTGTGGCGCTCCAGTCACCGGGATCGCGCCCTGCGCTTCGGCGGCGTCATGGTGGAGACCATGGCCGAAGCCCTCGAGGTGAAAGCCCTGCTCGAAGCCGGCGCCTCCTTGAAGGAACTGGCGGCGACACGGTCTCTCCATCAGGCATCTGCCGCCACGGGCGGGCAGCTCGCCCAGTACCTGCCGAAGAGTCAGGTCGTGGCTCCCATCGCCGAGGCCATCTTCCATCTCGAGGTCGGCGGCGTGTCCGAACCGGTGCTGGTTCGGGGGGAGGATGAGGGTCCGCAGAGCCTGGCCGTCTTCAAGGTGATGGACGAGATCGAGGCGCCGCTGACGCTGTCGGAAGGGGCGATTCAACAGGAGCTGGCCACGGCGAAGATGGCGGTCCGGTCCCGCATACTGCGTGATTCCCTGATTACGCAGTACGATGCCCGCACCCACGTCGATGCCATACGACTCGTGGCCCAGCGGTCGGCCGAGATCCAGACCGGTCCCGTCACAGTGACGGCCGCTGATTCCGGACGTGTCATCGCCTCCTACCGTGGGGGTGAGATCACGATCGGTGAATTTCTCGTGGCCACCGCCTCGCTCTACGCTGCGGCGAACACACTGCTGGATACGTCGAAAGTCGCCATTCTCCTCAGGGACAACATCCTGCCGTCCTATCTCTCTCTCGAGGAGGCGAGCGCCCAGGGACTCGACCGGGACCCGGCCCTGCTGCAAAAGGTCTCCCGCAAGAAGGAGGAGCTGTTGCTGAGTCTGTTGCGCTATCGCCATGTGGATCGGCATGTGGCAGCTTCCGACGAGGAGGCCCGCACGTACTTCGAGGCCAACCCGGACCTGTTCAAGAGACCGGGAAAAACGGAACTCGTCGAGATCCTCGTTGACAGCCAGGATCTGGCGCAGCAGTTGAAGGATCAGATCGAGGCGGGCGCCGACCCACAGGCACTGGCCCGCACCCACACCCTGCGGGAAGAGCTGCGTGCCACGGGAGGAGTTGTCGACATCAACCAGGCACAGCTGGCCAACTACAAGGACATCTTTGTCAGTGCCCAGCGATCGCCTCTCGGTTCGGTCCAGGGACCTGTGGCCACACACGACGGCTACTTCTCGGTCTTCAAGATCCTCGAGCGCACCTACGTGCACCCTTCCTTCGAGGAGGCCAGCGTCCGCGCCGCTGCCTTCGTCAGAATCCGCAAGGCCAAGACCGGCTATGTTCGATACGTCCAGTCCCTGCGCGAGAAGTACCCGGTCCGGATTCTCGACGACGAGCTGGCTGACCTCACCCAAGGCACGAGCTGAACCCAGCCGGCGACGGCGACCTGGCATGATCCTCTCCCATCCCGGAGCCTGACCCGTGATTCACCTGCCACGGCTGGTTTACGGGTGCGTGGGAGTTTTTCTCCTGGCAACGGCCCTCACGGCACAGGCCGGAAGCGTGGGATTCGTGGACCAGTCCGAAGCCGCGGGTATTGCTGTCACCAACGTCTCCGGCACGCCGACACAGGACTACATCGTCGATGTCAACATGGGTGGATCCGCCTTCTTCGATTACGATGGTGATGGTGATGTCGATCTCTACCTTCCGAATGGCTCGCGGCTGGTGGCACCGCCGGTCCCCCATCCTGAGAACAAGCTGTTCCGAAATCGTGGCGATGGCGGCTTCGACGACGTAACCGTTGCTGCCGGCGTGGGAGACACCGCCTGGGCCATGGGGTGCGCCGTCGCCGATGTCGACAACGACGGTCACCAGGATCTCTATGTGACCAACTTCGGACCGAACCGTCTCTACATGAATCGGGGTGATAGCACCTTTGTCGAAGGCGGAGCGGTTTCGGGAACGGACCACGCGGGGTTCTCCACGGGTGCCAGCTTCGGCGACATCGATCTCGACGGCGACCTGGATCTACACGTGGCCAACTACCAGGTCTTCGATCTGGACTTCAAATCTCCCATCCCCTGCGTGTGGCGTGGGCTCGACGTGTTCTGCGGACCCAAGGGACAGCGTCCTCAGGCCAACGTCTTCTACCTCAATGACGGTGATGGCACCTTCAGCGACGCTACAGAGGCTGCGGGCCTGAGCGGGCCAAGGCATTTCAGCTTCGAATCCATGTTCACCGACTTCGACGACGACGGCTGGATCGACCTGCTTGTCGTCAACGATCAGGGTCCCAACTACCTCTACCGGAACCGGGGTGATGGCACCTTCGAGGACCAGGCGTTGATGGCCGGCGTCGCCTACAGCGGCGAGGGATCGATGCAGGGCTGCATGGGCGTCGCCCGCGGCGACTATGATGGCGACGGTCGTCAGGACTACTTTGTCACCAACTTCACCGATGAGCACAACACGCTGTACAGGAATGACGGCGACGGGTTTTTCCTCGATCTCTCGTTCCCGTCGATGGCGTCGGTTCTCGGTGAGCCCTATGTGGGCTGGGGAACCGTCTTCTTCGATCGCGACAACGATGGCGACCAGGACCTCTACGTGGCCAACGGCCACGTTTACCCACAGACCGACCTGCCACGCATCGGCATCGGCTACGCCGAGCCGAACTTCCTGCTGGACAACTCAGGCACCGGCCGCTTCACCGACGTTACGGGGACGAGCGGGCCAGGGTTCGACGTCGTCAAGGTCAGTCGAGGTGTCACCGTGGCCGACTATGACGATGACGGCGATCTCGATCTCTTCGTCTTCAACCTCAACGACACACCCAGCCTGTTGCGCAACGACGGGGGCAATCGCCTGAACTGGCTGAAGGTGAAAGTGGTCGGAACACGGAGCAATCGCGACGGCATCGGTGCACGCGTAACCGTGGAGAGCGGTGGACGGACGCAGAGCATGGAGGTGCAGGGCAGCGGCGGGTATCTGTCACACAGCGATATACGCCGTCACTTCGGGCTCGGCTCAGCGACCACCGTCGACCGCGTCGAGGTCCGCTGGCCGGGAGGTACCGTGCAGACCCAGTACGATGTGGCCGTGAATCAGACGCTCACCATACGCGAATCCGCCGACTAGTGCTCTGTTAATGCGCAACTGGGGCGGATCCGTCAGACCGTGGGCTCGAGTCGCTCGAGGGCGTCTCCTCCGGTCCGGATCCGCCATCTGCTGGGTGTGGACTCTGGCTCTGTGTTCCTGCGAGTCGACCGACCCCCTGACGACGGGGCGTCAACTCCTGGCCGAAGAGCGCTACGACGAGGCATTGCCCCTGCTGGAGTCGGCAGGTACCCCGGCCGATCGGTACCTGGCACGGGCATATCTTGCCCTCGGCCGGTTCGATGAGGCCGTACGGGCGGCCGAGAGTGCGGTGACCGACGACGGGCTTGACGCTGGATTGCACGAACTCCTCGGCACGGTTCTCACCGCCCGTTCCTTCGCCCGCGACGAGTTCCGCAACACCGCCGGCGCCGAGGCTTCCTTTCTACGGGCCCTGGAACTGGACTCAGCCCGCGTCCACTCCCACTACAACCTCGGCGTCATCTACACCCACAAGGAACGGCTCGAAGAGGCCGTCAATTCGTACCTGGCGGCGTTGCGCTTCGACTCCACACTGGTGGCGGCGCACAAGAAGGTGGCCGAAATCTACCGCAAGTCCGGAGATCCGCAGACGGCGCTCAACCACTACCGCCGCGCTACCGAACTGGCTGGCGATGACGGGCAGGCCTTCTACTATCTGGGCGTCATCCTGCGCGATGGCGGGCGCCACGAAGAGGCGGTGTCGGCCCTGTCCCGGGCGGCTGAGCTGAATCCGCACTCACCCCAGATTCTGTCGGGCCTCGGACAGGCGCTCGTGCGCCTCGGCAGACGCGAGGAGGGGCGGCGGTTGCTGGAACGCTCCCAGTCCATGCGCCTGCAGGAGCGAGACCTCGGTTCGGATGTCACGCCACCCGAGGGAGGCGTCGTGCCGGTGGGCCCGGCCAAAGCCCACCACGCCCTGGGTCTGCACCGCGCCGTCCGTGGGGACCTGGCTGGGGCGGCGCGTGAATACCGCAACGCCATCGCCATCGACTCCACCTATGTCGACGGCCACAGCGGACTCGGAGCCGTGTTGACCATGCAGGGCGACTACACCGGAGCCATCGTCGCCCTCGAGAGAGCCGTCTCGCTCACACCCGACGATCCGGTCACGCGTACGCGTCTGGGTCTGGCCCTGCTCAAGGCGGGCCGGCTCGCTGCGAGCCGCGTGGCCCTCGACGACGCCGCCGATATCGGCCAGAACTTCCCCGAGCTCTCCTATACGCGGGGTCTGCTCGAGGCCCGCGCCGGCGATCTGGAGTTGGCTCGTGTTCACTTCGATCAGGCCGTGAGACTGCGGCCCGGGTATCGTGATGCCCTGCTGAACCTGGGGGTCACCAGCATGAAGACCGGCAACATACGAGATGCGGCCAGCGCCTACGCCCGACTCGTCGAACTGGATCCCGATGACGCCCGCGCCCATCTGTATCTGAGCGACGCCTACCGGCAGCTCGGCCGGACCGTCGACAGCCAGGCCCATCGACGCGCCGCACAACGACTGAGGGCGGCGCAGGCGGACTCCGGGGCCTCGAGCAAACGATGACCGGTCGCTTCACAGGGCGCGCCCTGCTGCTCGGCACGGCGTTGTCGATCGTCATCAACATCGCCTTCCCCTATGCCCTGCTGGCGATGCACACGGCGGGCATGTCGTCGGACTACATCACTGCCGGTGCCGTCTTTCTGTTCTTTCTCGTCGTCGCCATCGCCAATCCCCTGCTGCGACTCGTGCGGAGGTCGTGGGGGTTGACCAGCGCCGAACTCGTCATCATCTACGTGATGATGCTCATGGCTTCGGCGATCCCAACGTGGGGTCTGACGGCAAACCTGATACCCATGCTGCCCTCCCTCCACTACTACGCCACGCCGGAGAACAACTGGTCCGAGCTGCTGCATCCCTACGTTACCGGTTGGCTCGTGCCCACCGACGATCTGGCGATCCGGTACTTCTTCGAGGGCTTGCCGCAAGGTCAGAGCATTCCCTGGGGTGCCTGGGTGGTTCCCCTGACGGCCTGGTGTTCTTTCATGATCGCCGTCTATCTGATGATGATCACCATGACCGTCATTCTGCGACGGCAGTGGGTGGACTACGACCGACTGAACTTCCCCCTGGTACAGCTGCCGATGGAGATGGTTGACACGGGCAACCGCGACGAGATCGTCAGCCCCTTCCTCAAGAATCCGCTCATGTGGGCGGGCTTCGCGCTGCCCTTCCTCACACTGAGCACTCTGGGGCTCAACCACTACTTCCCCTTCATCCCTGAGCTCGAGTTCAGCCACTATCTCTTCGTGCGCCCCCTCTCGCAGTCACTGCACTTCTTCGTCAGCTTCACCGTTCTGGGTCTGGCCTATTTCCTCAGCCTCGACGTGGGCATGAGCATCTGGCTCTTCCACCTGCTGACGAAGGTGCAGATGGGCGCGGAGAATATCGTCGGCTACTCCCTGCCGGGCCGGCACGAACTGTTCACCGAGGGTTCGCTGACCGTCGCCCACCAGGGCATGGGGGCGATGATCGCTCTCGTCGTCATCGGCCTCTGGACGTCCCGCCGCCATCTGCGGGATGTGGCCAACCGTGTCCTGCGACGCGGCCAGCAGATCGATGACAGGCAGGAGATCCTCTCCTATCGGCAGGCCGCCATCATCCTGTGCTGCGCCTCCCTGTTCGCCCTGATCTGGCTGGTGGCCACTGGGGTCTCCCTCCCCGTCGCCCTCCTCTTCCTCCTCGTCGCCTTCGCCATCTTCTATGGTCTGTCGCGGATCGTCGCCGAGGGCGGCCTCGGATTCGCCCGGGCGCAGATGACCGCCCAGCCCTTTCTCATCAACTCTCTCGGCACCGGGGCAGTCGGCGGGGCCGGAATCGTCAGTCTCGCCATGAGCTACGGTTGGGCAGGCGATCTGCGCACCATGGTGATGGCCTCCTCGATCAACGGTCAGAAGATCGCCGACGCCGGTGGCGTCCGGCGGCGCCCCCTGTTCTGGGCGATGATGCTGGCCATCGTCGTCAGCCTCGCCGGATCGATGTGGGTGATGATCTGGATGGGATACGAGTACGGCGGCATCAACCTGCACTGGTGGTTCTACAACCGCCTCGGGCAGTTGATCTTCGATGACGCTGCCCACAAGATCGCCAACCCCGTCGGCCCCGGCGTCGACTTGAGTGTCGTCGGCCCCCGTTATCTGTTCACGGGGATCGGCGGCGGCGTGATGGCGGTACTCATGTATCTGCGCCACCGGTTCCTGTGGTGGCCCGTCCACTACCTCGGCTTCCCTATCGGTGCCACCTACATGATCAGCTCGACGTGGTTCAGCATCCTCATCGGCTGGACCCTGAAGGCGCTGATCCTGAAGTACGGCGGAGTCCCGCTGTATCGCCGGCTACGCCCCTTCTTCCTCGGGTTGATCCTGGGCCAGATCTCCTGTTCGGGGTTCTGGACCCTCGTCGACTACTTCACCGGTGAGACGGGCAATATCATCTACGTCGGCATGCAGATCGGCTAACAATCGATTGCGTGTGTTTGGTGGTTATCTCTGTCTGTCCTACATTTCGAGCACCGGGTAAACCAACGCGGTGATTGCCATGAACGGAGGTTCTCGCCTGATGGCGTACCGACAACGACTCTCCTGCCTCCTGCTCGCCCTCGTCACTTTATGGGGCTGCTCCTACCATTATGTCGCCGGCCCGCTGGGACCGAGCGAAACC
>PBSR01000066.1 GCA_002726335.1 Gemmatimonadaceae bacterium | reverse complement strand
GGGGCGACGGCGGCCCACGCCCACATCAGCGCCGGCATCAACTACCTGGTGGAGTTGCTCTACGCCTACCACCGAGCCTGGCTGACCTGGCCAAACAAGCGCGTCGCGGTGCTTTTGCGGTTCGCCGACCCGGTGGGTGGAATTGAAGAAGCGCTGGCGGAGGGGATGGCGATCCGCGCGCTGACCGCGGAGGATGTTACGCGTCGCTGCGAGGTTCTGCGGGGCTATTTCGACCGACTGGTCGCGGTTCTGCAGGGTAACGGGCTGCTTCCCGAAGAGGCGCCCTTCGATTTTGCGTTCGGTTACGAATGGCCACAGATGGGCATGCGACACAGCATGAACGAGTGGCGGGAAGCCCATGCCCGCTACCGGGCTTCACGGGGTCGCTAGCCTTGCCGTCATAATGGGGCTTCACGCATTCCTTGACAGCAGCCGCCAACGATGGAGAATCATCCGGGGACGCTATGAACGACGACAGCATGTACATAATCCTGGTCGGCTGCGGCCGGGTCGGAGCCCAACTGGCAACGATGTTGTCCCAGGAGGGGCACGCGGTTGTAGTGGTCGATGACGACCCCGATTCATTCAATCGGCTTTCCGGGAACTTCTCGGGCTCGATGGTCCAGGGCAACGGTATTGACGAAGATGTCCTGCGGGGCGCGGGAATCGAACGGGCCGACGCGGTTGTTACCGCGACCAACGGCGACAACACCAACATCATGGTTGCGCAAATAGCGCAAGAGATTTACGGGGTGGAGAGGGTGGTGGCCCGGTGCTACGACCCGGTACGCAGCAAGGCGTACGAAATGCTGGGGCTGAAAACAATCTGCCCGACGACAGTGGGTGCGGAGATGCTGCGCGAAACGATCGTCGCTGAGGATGCTGAGTAGATGTTTATTGTGGTGATCGGTGGCGGCAATGTTGGTTATCACATAACCCGGGAGCTGTTGGAAATCGGGCACGAAGTTGTCTTGATGGAGAAGGACCCGGGCCAGGCCCGTCGCTTGCAGGCAGAGCTCGGCAGCCTGGTAATCGGCCAGGACGGCTGTGAAGGGCGAAGGCTGCTGGAGGCTGGAGTGAAGCGAGCCGATTTGATGCTCGCGGTCACGGGAGAAGACGAGGACAATCTCATCATCTGTCAGCTGGCCGACAGCCTGTCCAGGGGCAGGGCCAGGACAATCGCCCGCGTGAACAATCCCAAGAACGCGAGCGTCTTTCGCCGACTCGGCGTCGATGAGACGGTCAGCGCCACGGATCTGATCCTTTCGATGATCGAGCAGGATGTGGAGGAGACCGGCGCGGTTATCCACCTGATGAAGCTCGACGAAAGCGACCTTGAACTGGTCGAATTCAAAGTGAACGAAGAATCGCGGGTGGTGTCACAGAGATTGAGCGAGCTCGACCTGCCCGGGCACGGGTGCAACGTATGCCTGCTGATTCGCGGTAGCGAAACCCTGTTCCCCGAGCACGACCTGACCCTGCAGGCTGGCGACATGATCGTCGCGCTGGTTCAGATGCACCGGGAGGCGGAGGTTCGCATCTATCTGACGGAGCCGGAAGTGCGGGTGGAGATTGGCTAGCCGGTTTGTCTGGTGACCGCCCAGGAAACCGTCTCGTCAAGTCCTTCCGATAGGGAGTAGCGCGGCTTCCAGTTCAGCTCTTCCCGGGCCCTAGTCGCATCCAGGGCCATGCGCTCTACTTCCCCGGGGATGAGCGGCACGCGGACCGGATCGAACGATGAACCGAGCCGCTCTTGCAGCCCCGCGAAGATGGTCTCGACATCCACCTCTTCGGCGGTGCCCACGTGATACGGGCGCGGTCCGCCGCTGCGGGCGGCGGCCAGAAGGGCGCCTACCAGGTCTTTGACGTACACGTAGTCGCGGGTGGCCTTACCGAAGCCGCGCATTTGGGGAGTCTCGCCGGCGAGCATCAACTCCAGGAAGATTAAGACCACCCCGACTTCCGAGGCCGGATCCTGGCGTGGGCCATAAACGTTGGCCGGCCGAAGGATTGAGTACTCGAGACCATGGTCGCGACGCAACATTTCCAGATACATCTCGGCGCAGTACTTGGAAAGACCGTAGGGGGAGGCGGGCCCTGGTGGCCGGGCCTCGGACACCGGCAGGTCGTCCGGGTCAGGGCTGCCGTACATGGCCCCTCCGGTTGAGGTGAATACCAGCTTGTCGATGTCGGCGCGAGCGGCCGCCAGCGCCACATTAATGGTCCCCCGCACGTTTACCGTGGCATCGAAGGCCGGCTCGCGATAGGCGCGTTTGGGGTCAGCTTGGGCGGCGAGGTGGAAGACGGTGTCCGGTGCGAACGCGCCCAGATGGTGCTCCACCTGCTCGCCGTCGGCGACATCGGCCTGGACGAATGTGGACGAGGGGTTCAGGTTCTCGCGTTTGCCGGTTGCGAGGTTATCGAAGACGAGTACGTCGTCCCCGCTTTCAATCAGTGCGTCGACAAGGTGCGATCCGATGAAACCGGCGCCGCCGGTGACCAGCGCTTTGGCCAAGAAAGAATCCTATGCGGTAGGGACAAATCGTCGGCTGGTACCGGATCAGAAGGTTCGGTCCAGCCTGGAGCCGGACTATATTAGACGAGTCCAATTCACAGTTGCAGGCGGTCAATTCTGCTGATGGAACTTCGGGAAGCTTTGGTCGGTCGAAGGACGGTGCGTCGGTTCCTGGATCGCCCTGTGCCCCGGGATACGGTTGAGCAGCTTATCGATGCGGCTCGCTGGGCTCCGAGTGCCTGCAACCTTCAACTCTGGGAGTTCGTGGTGGTCGACGACCCGGAACTCCGCACGGCGATAGCCAGTGAGACGAGGTTTATTGAGTTGGCGCCAGTGGCAATTTTTGCCACCTATTCGCACGAATACACGCGTGAGAACTATGCCTGGGTGCAGAGCGCGGCCGCCGCGATTCAGAACATGATGTTGATGGCGCACAGTCTGGGACTCGGGGGCTGCTGGGTGGACACGCTAGGTAACGTCGAAAGGCTGAAGCGGCTGCTGGGCATCCCGGCCGAGCAGACCATCGTTGCCCTGACGCTTTTTGGCTACTACGACGTAGAACTGAAGGCGCCGCGCCGCCGCCCGATCGAATCGATGCTCCATTGGAACCGCTTTGGGGGCGAAGCGGCATGGCCGATCACCGACGACCCGGAGGACTGGAGTCTGGAGCAGATCGCGGCGTTCCAGATGGCCAAGATCCGCAACGGTGCCCACTACAACAAGCCCCTGCTGTCGGAGTTTGAGGGCGTGAAGAAGACTGTCCGAGCGCTGCTCCCCGACGGCCCGCTACGCTGGCTGGATGTGCTGCCGTGCACCGGCCTGTACACGGAGAGCTTCGCCCGTGACTACCCCGACGCGGACCTGGGATTCGTAGAGATGAGCGAGCAGGTGCGGGAATTCGTCCGGGCTCGCTCCCCGCGGTCGCTGGAAGAACTGGAGTACTCGACACTGTACGAAACGGAAATGGCCTCGTACGACGTGGTCACTTGCATGTTCCGGCTCGAATCGCTGCCGGACGCGGAGCGCCGGCGGCTCCTGGCACGGCTGCGGGAATTGATCTCGCCCGAGGGACGCCTGATCGTGGCGTTCGTGAATCCCGGTTCATACCACTCGGCGCTGCACCGGATGCGCGGCCTGATCGGTCACAAGGGGGTGGAGTATTCGCTGGCGCCCGATCCCCACCTCGGCCCGTTTGGACCCCTCGGCCGCCGAGGGGCGCGGCGTCTGTTTCGGGACACCGGTTGGTGTCCGGCGTCCGCCGAGCATTTGTTTGCGGTCCCACCCGAGGACGAGATCGCCTACCGTGCAGGCCGCAAAGGGGGGGTGGTTTCTGCGGCCGGTCGCGGGGCGGGCCTGGTGGCGGCCGCCGCACGGCCGGTGGAGCGATTCCTCGGCGCGTTCGGACGGGTTCAGGTTTGGGACTTGCGTCCCGAGTAGTGGTGATCCGAGATTCCTGAAGGGTGGCGGTGGGTACAGCTCCTAGGCCCGGCATTCAAGAATCCCCGATCACTGATCTTGTCTTGACAGGTACGCTAGATTTACGTTTCGCTCGCGGTCCGGGACGATGACGCTGGTGCAGGGCGGCGCTTCCCGGATGGCCACCAGACGAACAGAAACAGGAGAGACATGGCTGACACAGAGATCCTGACAGACGAGGATTTACCCGAAGACATGGATGTCCTTCGGCGGTTACCTCGAAACGATACCGAGGAATGGCTTATCGGGGTCTCGGACTTCAAGGGCCAGTCCTACGCCACGGCTCGGGTCTACTACCGGGACAAGGAAAACAATCTCAAGCCGTCCCGACATGGGATCAACGTGCATGAGGAAATGCTGCCGGAACTCTTGCAAGGTCTGACGGCGGCCGACGAACTTCTGACTGAGCGCACCAGCGGGTAGGCGACTGCCCGACACGTACGGGCACGGGCAAGGATCCGGGTGGGATTCGGGTGGATCCGAGGAGGCCGACATAGCTCGCAGTATGACGGCATTGGTGGCTCTTCCGCAATGCGAGTAACATCCGATTTGTGAGCCATCCTCCCCCTCCGGAATCCCCACGATTGAGCCACACCAATGACCCTCAAAGAAGCCGCTGCGGTGGCCGGCCTTGCCGATACTGATAGCGAGATTCATGCGATCGTCCAGGCGGAAGAGAAGCGCCAGGTAGACGGCCTGGAGATGATCGCTTCCGAGAACTACACCAGCCAGGCGGTCATGGAGGCGGTCGGGTCGGTGCTCACCAATAAATACGCGGAGGGCTACCCGGGCCGCCGTTATTACGGTGGCTGCGTGAACGTCGATGATGTCGAACGGCTGGCCCAATCCCGCGCGCTGGAGTTGTTTGGCGGCGAGCACGTAAACGTCCAGCCGCACTCGGGTTCGGCTCCCAACATGGCTGTCTTCATGGCCCAACTTGAACCGGGCGACACAATCATGGGTATGCGCCTGGAACACGGCGGCCACCTGACCCACGGTCATCCCCGGAACTTCTCCGGCATTCTCTACAACGTAGTGTCCTACGGGGTCGATCCGGAGACCGAGTTGATCGACTTCGACGAGGTACGGCGGATCGCGCTGGAGGCACGTCCGAAGATCATTGTCTCGGGCTCGACCGCCTATCCGCGGGTGATCGACTTTGCCAAATTCGCTGAAATCGCCGTGGAAGTCGGCGCGTTGCACATGACCGATATGGCCCATATCGCCGGCCTGGTGGCAGGCAAGGCGCACCCCTCGCCGGTGCCCCACGCGGATTTCGTGACCAGTTCTACCCACAAGTCCTTGCGGGGACCCCGCGGCGGGCTGGTGATCAGTCGGGAGAAGTTCGCCAAGGCGATCGACAGCACGATCTTTCCGGGCACCCAGGGCGGCCCGTTCATGCACGTTATCGCCGGCAAGGCGGTGGCCTTCAAAGAGGCGTTGTCCGACGATTTCGTCCAATACGCCGCCCGGGTCGTCGAGAACGCGAAGGCGCTGGCTGAGGCGCTGCTGAGCGAAGGCCTGAGGTTGGTCAGCGACGGCACCGAAAACCACCTGATGCTGTTGGATTTGGGCGCCGACGGTCCCAGCGGACGGGCGATGCAGAGCCGCCTCGAGAAGGCCGGAATCACGGCCAACAAGAACACCGTACCCCGGGAAACCCGCAAGGCGACAGTCACATCCGGTATCCGGCTTGGTACGCCGGCCCTGACCACCCGCGGGATGGGACCCGACGAAATGCGCCGCATCGCCGTCTGGATACGCGAGGTGCGCGACGCCGGACGCGGTAATGAGGAAGAGTTCGCTCGGATTCGCCAGGCGGTCGAAGAACTGGCCAGCGGATATCCGGTGCCCGGCATCGTCCGACCCGCCTGAACGTCGACGCGCCATAACCGAGGCTGATTCTCATGGGTGAGATCGCGGCGCTCATCGCCGCCTTCTTCTGGGCGGCCGGCTTTGTCATCCTGCGCAGCGTGGCCGGCTCGTTCAACGTGCTGCAACTGAACGCGATCCGCCTGTGGGCCCCGGCGGCGATAATGCCGATCGGATTGTTCCTGCTCGGGATCCAGACTCAATTCTTGGAACTCGACTGGGTGAACTACACGGCGATGGCCGGATCGGTTCTGCTGGGGATCGGGCTCGGCGACAGCCTGCTGTTCATGATAATGCGCACGATCGGCGTTGTGCGATCCTACACAATCGGCGCCACCGCGCCGCTTTTCGGGCTTGCTTACGCGGTGGTCTTGCTGGGTGAGCAGGTCACAGTGCCGGTCGTGGCGGGCACGCTGGTTATCATCGCCGGCGGCGTACTGGTGACGATTCGGCCAGCCTCGTTCGGCGACAATGCGCCGTTGTCAGGCCGGATGTACTGGTGGGGCATCTTCATCGCGGTCTTGATTGCGATGATGTGGGGTGCCGATTTCGTGCTGTTGAAGATCGGCATCGGCGATCTGAATCCGATCGTCTCCAACAGCTTTCGAATGCCGCTGGCCGCAATCTTCATGAGTCTGGTGGCCTGGCGGGTGCGAGGACGGATCGTCCCGGTCGAGATGACATCGCGCCAACGGCTAGTCGGCATGCTTTCCGGAGCGGTCGGGTTGGGGGGCGGCAGTATCTTCTTCCTCATGGCAATTCAGACCATGGGTGCGGGCCGTTCCGGAGCGATAGCAGCGGTGTCCCCGGTATTCGCAAGCTTGCTCGCGATCATTTTTCTGAGGGAGCAACCTGGCTGGATGGCGTCCGTCGGGACCCTGTTGGCGGTAGGTGGCGTAGTCCTGCTCAGCGTCGGCTAATGGCGCGGTCGGACCGGCCGAGGACACCGCGACTTCGGACCGACCGGAGCCCTACTTGTCGTGAACGCCCTTAATGTCGTCGACCAGTTTCGGCGGTACTTCATTGTGAAATTCATCCCAGATTTCCTCGGGAATGTCCACCGCCAGGGCGTCGGCCGACTGCCGGATCTGTTGGGCTGAAGAGGCTCCCATGATCGTCGTGTGAATGCGCGGGTCACGGGTTGAAAACTGGATAGCGGCGGCCTTGATCGAGACGTTGTGGCGTTCGCAGATCTCTTTGAGTCGGTTCGCCCGGGCGATGGTTTCCGGTTCTGCCTGGCGGTAGATGTAGGTGGCCGATTCATCGAGCGGGCGGGCCAACAGACCGGACGAAAACGGAGCGCCGTTAATGATACCGAGGCCTTTCGCATCGGCGAGGGTAATCAATTCGCTGGCCGGCTGATCGAGCAATGTGTAACGGTTGTGGGTCAGAATGGAGTCGAATTCATCGGTGTTGACGTATTCGATCATCATCGGGATCGGCCCGGCGGCCAGACCGACCATGCCCACGATGCCCTGTTCCTGTAGCCGATGCAGGGCCTTGCGGGCGCCGTTCATCACGGTGGGCAGGTCGGAGTGCTGCACGTCGTGGATGTGAATCATCGGTAGCCGGTCGACTCCCAGGACCCGCAGGCTTTCCTCCACGCAGGCCAGCGTCTGCTCTTCGGAATAGTCAAACGGATTGGGCCGATAACCCACCTTGGTATTGAGAATGAAGTCGTCGGGGAGTAGGTCCTTCAGTTCGCGGAGGGCGATTCCCACCCGACGCTCCGATTCGCCCTTGCCATAGAGTGCGGCGGTGTCGAAGAAGTTGATCCCCGCTTCGAGGGTGGCACGCATGATGTCCACTGCTCCTTCGACCGTCGGCACCTTCTCAACTTTGCCCAGCGGCACGCAGCCCAGCCCGATGGTTGATATTCGCAGGTTGGAACTTCCGAATTGCCGCCTGTCCATGAGTCTGTCCTCCGTTACTTTGGTGCTGGAGTCCCGTCGGTCGACTCGAGGCTGGTGCGTACTCCGCCGATCTCGCGCAGGCGCTTTGTTTGCTCGATCATTCGTTCGTAGTGGTAGGCGCGCAGTTCTTCGGGCTTGCCTTCCCAGTCGTGGAAACCTTTGAGCGTGAGCAGGCCGTCCTGGCCGTCATCGGCCATCTCCTGCAAGGTTTCGGCGGCCAAGTCGCCGTGCCCGTCAAGCTCGTGGTAAAGATATGAGGCGACCTTGGCGTGGTTGGTAATGCCGCCCATGTCGCGGCTGGCCAGTGGGCCCAGCGAGAGGAACCGGGCGCCGAATCCGAAACGAACCGCGTTGTCGATGTCCTCAACGCTGGCGACACCTTTGACCGCCAATTCGATCGCCTGGCGCGTCAGCGAATGCTGCAG
>PBSR01000065.1 GCA_002726335.1 Gemmatimonadaceae bacterium | reverse complement strand
TCCTCACCCAGCGCCAGCGCGTTCAGCCGCATCGTCAGAAGAAAGCCCAGCGCTATCGCCACCGCCATCAGTGGCAGAATCGTCAGCGCCTTGCCCTGCTCCTCGAAGGACTCGATGGCGGTCAGGATCGGGCGCTTTGATTTCGCGGCCTGCTCGTCGGTGAGGCCGACGATGCCGATGGCCGGGTCGGTGAACACGGCCTCCGGCACCAGACGGTGGTCGAAGGTGAGTGGCGAGTCGTTGAAGGCGTTGTGGCCGATAATCTCGCCGTGGCGGACGGCCACATGGACCAGCTGGTGGGCGCCGCCGACCGGCCCGCCGACGACATCGCCGCCGGCGAAGACGCGCGGGTTGGTGGTGCGCATTTGCTCGTCGACTTCGACCCATCCGTCAGTGCAGACGACCCCGGCGGCGTCGCAGTTCAGCCCGGCAACGGCCGGCCGGCGGCCGACTGCCAGCAGGATCTCCTGGGCGGAATAGGTCTCGACGCGGCCGTCGACGTGGACGGTGCAGGTCTTTAGTCCGTTGCGGAGCTCGACCTTCTCGAGCCAGGTGTTGGTGACGAATTTCACGCCCTCGTCGGTCATGTAGCGGGTGAGCGCAGCGGCGAGGTCGGCGTCCATGTTGCTCAGGATCAGCGGGCTGCGCTGGATGACGGTGACTTCGACGCCGAGCCGGCAGAAGAGCTGGGCGAATTCGAGGGCGATGGCGCCGCCGCCGAAGACAATGATCGACTCGGGCAGCTCCGGCAGGAGCGGTACGTCGTCGCTGGTCAGGTAGCCGGTCTCTTCCAGCCCGGGCGGGTGCTTGTCGGATTCGGTGCCGGGGGTGCGGGGGACGGAGCCGGTAGCGATGACGAAGCGGTCGGCGGTGAGGGTGCGGTTACTGAGGCGGAGGCTCTCCGGTGAATCGAAGGCGGCCCAGTCGCGGATGATGTCCACTCGGTCAAGTCCGCGGGCGGAGTCGTGGCGGTAGTCGGCGAACTCGGTGACCAGGTCGGCGGTGCGCTGCACGATGCGCGACCAGTTGATGACCGGCTCGGAAGTTTCGATGCCCAGCTCGGCGCTTTCGCGGACCAATTGGGCGATCTCAGCCGAACGCAGCATGGCCTTGGTGGGCATGCAGCCGCGCAGGATGCAGAGCCCGCCGAAACGCTCGCCACCTTCGATGAGGGCCACCGACTTGCCCTGGTCGCTGGCAACGCGGGCGGCGTGGTAGCCGGCAGAACCGGCGCCGACGACGGCTAGATCGTAGTCAGCCATGCGGGGCTAGCCCTTCAAATTGCCCGGCCGGAGGCGGCGCGGGGTGCCCAGACGAAGACGCACTAATGATATCCGCCCGGCCAGGACGCCGGCTGCTTAGACGTGCGGTCGCGGGATCGGCGGAGAGACGCGAATTGGGATCGGCTCCGGGTTGCGCGCCAGGGCGGAGCGGCAACAGCGCGCGGACCTGGTGCAGGGTGAAACCGAGATTGCGGAGCCCGGTTTCGAGTCGGCGCATCTGGTTGGGTTCTAGAATCATTCTGATTGCCGCCTTCGGTCGCCGCCGGTGTGGGCGGGCGTCCGGGAACGCATCTGTCGAGACCATACTGCCCCGATCCGGGACCGATGTATGTAGTAAAACTCACAATACTGTGCAAATGAATCTAGGGAGTGCAGACCTTCATGGGATAGTAGAATGTGGTGCGATTGTGAGCGGGCGCGAAGCGGGTTCGATGGGGGATCTGCGAGCCTGGATACGGATCTTATGACCAAGGCAGAGGAACTCGGAGAGACCCTGGATCGGTGGGTCGGGATCGGCGAGGCGTCGCGACTTCTAGGAGTGCGGCCGGCCACGGTGCGTCGCTGGACCAAGCAGAACCGTCTGAAGGCCTTTGTGACTCCCGGCGGGCACCGGCGCTACAAGGTGGGTGACCTGCTGGAGTACACCGACCGCAACCTGTGCTCGGAGGAGGCGGCCGGTCTGGCGGCACTGACCGCGACCGACCGGCACGAAGAGGTCTCCGAGGCGCGCGAGCAGCCCTGGTACGGGCTGCTGCAGGCGTCGGATCGCGAAGCTTACCGGGAGCGCGGGCGCGAGACATTGCGGCTGATCGAATCGTTCCTGGGTGATGGTGGTGGCGACGAGGTGACCGTGGCGATGGAGGGGCAGGGGGCGTGCTACGGAGTCCACGCGGCGGACCTGGGGATGTCGCTGCGGGAGTTGATTGTCGCGTTCAATCTGTTTCGGCGGCCGCTGATCGCCCGGATCGAGACGGTTGAAGGGGTGACCTCGCGGCAGGGCATGTTCGAACGCATCACCGATATGTTCGATTTGTACCTGGCGGCCATGGTAGAGGCGTATCTGGATCGGACGCTGCGGCCGATCACGGCGCGGCAGCGCGAGACCAACCGGGGTGGCAGCGCGGGCAAATAGCTCTAGAATGTGGGTCCCGGCGTTGGCGATGGCGAACGCCGCCCGCCAGCCGAGGCGGGGATCAGGTGTAGCGTAGGCAGACCAAGGGAGGCTCGCGTGTTCAAGTTCATTGGTAAGTTGATCCGGATGGCGATCATCCTCAGCGTCATCGCGACGATCTTCAACAAGGTCGCCAAACCGCGGATGAACCCGGGCGAAGAAGAGTCGGCATAGGCCGGCGACGGACGCTATTCGGGGGGGATGTGGGGAAGCGGATGAGGGGGCGGGCCGGGTGCTTGGCGGGTGAGATGGGGACGTAGTTGACGGCGGAGCGGAGCGAGCCGCCGCCGATTCCCTGGCGGCGCAATGTCTGGGTGCTGACGGTCTCGGGCTTCGTGACGTTTGTCGGGATCGGGTTCATGTACCCGCTGATCCCGCTGTACCTTCAGGAGATCGGGATCAGGGACGCGCAGGATGTGCGGCTGTGGGCGGGGGCGATCGGCACGGGGCAGGGAATCTCTTTCGCGCTGTCGGCTCCGCTGTGGGGAATGCTGGCGGACCGGGTGGGGCGCAAGCCGATGGTGGTGCGGGCGATGGTGGTGAGCGGCTTCGGGGTGGCGTCGGTGGCGCTGATGCAGGACCCCTGGCTGATACTGCTGGTGGTGACGCTGCGGGGCTCGTCGGCGGCGCCGGGAACCACCGCCAACGCGCTGCTGTCGGCGACGGTGCCGGGCTCGCAACTCACCCGGGCGATCTCCGCGATGCAGGTGGCGCAGGTGGTGGGGATGAGCGGCGGGCCGATGCTGGGCGGGGTGCTGGTGGGGCTGGTCGGGATGCGCGTGACATTCTTGATCGGCGGCGCGATCAGCCTGCTCGCCGGTCTCCTGGTGCTGATGTTCGTGGTGGAACGGTTCGAGCGCCCGGAGCGGAGCGCGGCGCGGCCGTCGGTGTTCCAGAACGCGGCTGCGGCCTTGAAGGGACCACTGATGGTGCTCGTGGCGCTACAGGGGCTGCTGTGGATGGTGGGCCACGGGACGATCCCGATCATGACCCTGCACGTGCAGGACCTGGGTGGCACGGAGTCGGCAGCGTTGACCACCGGGATCATCCAGGGTCTCTTCAGCGCGGCGGCGGTGCTGGGGATCGTGGCGACGAGCCGGCTGATCGATCGCTTCGGGTTCCGGGCGGTGCTGCTGTGGGCATCGGTCGGCTTCGGGGCGATGTTCATACCCCAGGGCCTGGCGACCAACGTGGTGGCGCTGGGCATGGCGCGGATGGTGCAGGGGGTGTTCTTCGGGCTGATCGGCCCGGCGGTGCAGTCGCTGGTGGGGCTGGCGGCGCCGCCGGACCGCCGGGCCACGGCCTACGGGACGCTGGCCACCTTCAGCGGTGGCGGCGGAGCGCTGGGCCCGATGTCGCTCGGTGCGGTGGCGGCGGTGGTGTCGCTGCCGGCGTCGTTCTTCGTGGCCGCGCTGCTGGTGGTACCAGTGGTAGTGCTGGTGCTGACTAAACTGGACATCAGCAAGATCCTGCGGTCGGCCGAGGCAGCCGAAGCGACCGGACACCGCAGCTAAAGAAAGGCGCCGGTGCGCCGGTGTCCGATTAGGGAGAAGGCGGTTGTCGCGTGTTGTGGTCGGTGGCCTGCTGGTAGGCGTGGGCGGCGCGCAGTACCAGGGAGTCGTTGAACTTACGGCCGGACAGCATCAGGCCCACCGGCAGCCCGGACGAATCGAGCCCGCAGGGCACCGAGATGGACGGCTGGTGGGTGGCGTCGAAGACGGCGGTGAAGGTGAGGATGCGGCCGTACTCGCGGGTGTCGATCTCGGCGGTGACGCCGGCGGTGCGGTGGGTGGTGGGGGTGGCGATCAGATCGACTTCTTGCAGCAACTGATCGGCCAGGCGTACGATCTCGACCTGGCGGTTGGCCCAGCCGTGATAGTCAGCGGCGGTAGCGGCATAGCCGCGATGCAGGCGGTCCATGACATCCTCGCCGATGCGGTCGGAGAGTTTCGGATCTTCGATGCGCTGGCGGTGCACCCAGGAGCCCTCGACCGGCACGAAGCGGCGGTCGTCGCGTAGCGGGAACTCGGCCCAGGGGATTTCGATTTCAATGATCTGCGCGCCGAGCCCGCGCATGTCTTCGATGGCGGCCCGGACTAGGCGCTCGACGTCGGGTTCAAGATCGTCAAAGAAGAAGTTAGTCGGCACGCCGATGCGCCGCCCTCGGATGCCGGCGCGGAGTCCGTCGGTGTGGTCCACCGGGGGGCGGTCGGCCGAGTAGGGATCGGCCGGGTCGTAGCCAGCCAGGACGTTCAACAGCAGCGCGCAGTCCAGCGCCGAGCGGGCCATCGGGCCGACGTGATCGAGGGTCATCGAGACCGGCCAGACGCCGCGTCGCGAGACCAGTCCGAAGGTGGGCTTGTGCCCGGTGATGCCGCAGTGGGCGGCGGGCACGCGGATCGAGCCGCCGGTGTCGGAGCCGAGCGCGCCGGCGGCCATGCCATTCGAAATGGCGACGCCGGAGCCGCTGCTGGAGCCGCCGGGAATGCGGGTCGGGTCCCAGGGGTTGGGCGGGGTGCCGTAGTGCGGGTTGATACCGGTGCCGCCGATGGCGAATTCGTGCAGGGCGGTCTTGCCCAGGATGACCGCGCCGGCGGCCTTGAGCCGGCGGGTGACCTCGGCGTCCTCGGTCTTGGGGGTCTCATCGAGCACCACCGCCCCGGCGGTGGTGCGGCGGCCCTTGATGTCGCACAAGTCTTTGAGCGCCACCGGGATGCCGTGCAGCGGGCTGCGGTAGTTGCCGTTGGCGATCGCGGCGGCGGCGGCCCGGGCATCGGCGCGGGCGGCTTCGGCATAGACCTCCAGATAGGCGCTGGCGAGGGGCCCGGCGGACGCGATGCGCTCCAGGTGGGCCTCGGTGAGTTCCAGTGGAGACAGCGCGCCGGTCTTGATTGAGGCGGCCATTTCGCTGAGATCGAGCCGGCAGAGGTCGGTGGCGCTCATTCGCTGGCGCCCGATGGGGCCGGGTACTCGAACACAAGCTGCTCGTAGGCGTCGCCGATGGCGGTGTCGCCGACCTGCTTCCAGCGGTCGGCCATGCCGTAGCCGGCGTGGGTGTGGCCGTGAATCCAGTAGGTGGGGCGGTAGCGTTCGATCATGTTGTAAAAGGTCTTGAATCCCCAGTGGGCGCGGTCGGAGGCCTCCGGACAATTTTGCCATTCGGCGCCGGGGCGGTCACGGTGGGGGCAGAGGGCGTGGTCTCCGACCGGGGATTCGCAGATCTGGAAGGCGTCGGCGCAGAAGCGCGGTGGGGAGTGGGAGACGACGATGTCGATGCCGCCGGAGCGCCACAGTTTGTAGCGGCGGGCTAGGGCGCTGAGGGCGACCTGGCGTTCGCGGTACTGGATGCCGGCGCCGTTGTACCAGATGGAGCCCTCGATGCCGAGGATGCGGATGCCGCGGTGATGCACGAGGCGGCCGTGGACGTCTTCGCAGCCGCCGGGCGGCTCCTCGCCGAAGTCGCGGTCGTGGTTGCCGCGCACGTACAACACGCGAGTGTTGAAACGATCGGCCAGGTAGGCCAGGTAGTCGGGTTTGAGATCGCCGCAGGCCAGCACCAGGTCAATGTCGCGCCAGCGGTTGGCGTCGAAATGCTCGCCAAGGGCGCGGCATTCCTGGTCGGCGACGGCGAGGATCTTCATCTATTCAGTATCGCCCGGGGCGGCAGGCCGCGTACAGTGGGATCGATGCTTTCGGCGATGCGCGGGCGCGAAGGGGCGCGAAGAGGGAGGAGCAACGGTTGGCGGTGAGGCTGCGCATTGACGGGTTGGCGGTTGAGGCCACCGAGGGCACGACGGTGCTGGAGGCGGCGCGCGAGGCCGGCGTGGAGATTCCGACGCTGTGTCACTACGAAGGGCTGGACGGCTCGGGCAGTTGCCGGCTTTGCACGGTGTGGCGAGCGGATGGCGACGGCGCGGTGCTGGCGGCGTGCCGGAGCCTGGTGGATGAAGGAATGGAGATCGCCACGCAGGCGGAGACGGCGCGGGCGGTGCGGCGGGGGGTGCTGGGCGATTTGGCGGCGGTGGACCTGAGCGCCGTGCCGGATGTGTTGGCGCTGATGGCTGAGTACGGGGTGGAAGTTGACGCTGAGGTGGCGGAACAAGCCGCACCGATAGTGGACAATCCGTTCTACGTGCGCGACTACGAGAAATGCGTGCTCTGTTGGCGCTGCACCGACGTCTGCGGCGAGGCGGTGCAGCACACCTTCGCCATCCAGCCGCTGGGCCGAGGGATGGGGTCGGCCATCGGAACCTTCGGAGGAATCGGGATGGCAGAGTCCAGTTGCGTGTTCTGCGGCAACTGCGTGCAGGTGTGCCCGACCGGGGCGCTGGAACCGCGGGCGTTGTGGGAACTGGGCGACGCTAAGGTGGCCACCGAGGAGCGAATGGTAGACACGACCTGCGGCTATTGCGGAGTCGGCTGCGGGCTCGAAGTGCACCTGCGCGGGGACACGATCACCCACCTCACCTCGGACCCGGACGGCCCGGTGAACGGCGGCTGGCTGTGCGTGAAGGGTCGATACGGGTTTGAGTTCGCAGACGCGAAGGACCGACTGACCGCGCCGCTGGTGCGCGACGGCGACGGTTGGAAGGAAGTGTCCTGGGGCGCGGCGCTGGACCTGGTGGCGGCGCGGCTGGGAGAGATCAAGACGGAATCCGGGGCCGATGTGCTGGGGATGTTCGGGTCGTCGAAGTGCCTCAACGAGGACAACTACCAGCTGCAGAAATTCGCCCGCGCCGTGCTGGGAACCAACAACGTCGATAACTGCGCGCGGCTGTGCCATTCGTCGTCGGTGGCGGCGCTGGGAATGTCGATCGGGGCGGGGGCGTTCACGAATTCGCTGGACGAGATCGCCGAAAACGACCTGATCTGGGTGACCGGCTCGAACACCACCGAGACCCACCCGATCACGGCGCTGAAGATCAAGGCGGCGGTCCGGGCCGGGGCGAAGCTGATCGTGGCCGATCCGCGCCGGATCGAGCTGACCGAATTCGCCGACCTGCACCTGCAACCGCGGACCGGCACCGACGTGCCGTTATACAACGCGCTGCTGCATTGCCTGATCCGGGACGGGCAGGTGGACGAGCAGTTCATCGCGGAGCGGGTCGAGGGTTTTGAAGAGGTGAAGGCGGTCGCCGAGCGGCATCCGCCGGAGTACGCGGCGGAGATCACCGGGGTGCCGGCGGCGTCGATCGAGCGAGCGGCGTCGATGCTGGGTGCAGCGCCGAAAACGGGCTTCTACTGGGGCCTGGGCCTGACCGAGCACACCCATGGGACGGAGGCCTGTCTGGCGATCGTCAACCTGGCGCTGGCCACCGGCAACGTTGGGCGGCGCGGGACCGGGCTGAATCCGCTGCGCGGCCAGAACAACGTACAGGGGACCAGCGACATGGGGGCGCTGCCGAACGTGTTCCCCGGGTATCGCGCGGTGTCCGACGACGCGGTGCGGGAGCTGTTTGAAGAGATGTGGGGTGTGGAACTGCCGGCGGAGCCCGGTCTGACCAGTACCGACATGGTGGTCGGGGCGGGGCGGGGCCAACTGCGCGGGCTGTACGTGATGGGCGAGAACCCGTTGCTGTCCGACCCGCATCTGAATCACACCCGGAAGGTGTTCGAAAAGATCGATTTCCTGGTGGTGCAGGACATCTTCATGACCGAGACGGCGGCGGTGGCCGACGTGGTGTTGCCGGCGACCTCCTGGGCCGAGAAGGACGGCACCTACACCAACACCGACCGCCGGGTGCAGCGGGTCCGGCCGCTGCGGGCCGCCCCGGGACAGGCGCGGGCCGACTGGGAGATACTGGCGGACCTGGCCGGGCGGATGGGCTACCGGATGGAAGGCGATGTGGCGGCGATCTTCGCCGAGATGGCCGGGCTGACTCCGGACTTCGCCGGGATGAGCCACGCCCGGCTGGATGCCGTGGGCGGGCTGCGCTGGCCCTGCCCGACATCGGCGCATCCGGGGACCGAATGGCTATGGGGCGAGCACTTCCCGACCGCAAGCGGCCGCGGTCGGATGTACCCGGTGGACTACCGCGCCGAGACCGAGCCGCCGGACGCCGAATACCCGCTGATCTTCAACACCGGGCGGGTGCTTTACCACTGGCACACCGGCTCGATGACGCGGCGGGTCGAGGGACTGGAAGATCTGTACCCGGAGGCGCTGTTGGAGATATCACCGGCCGACGCCGGGGCGCTGGGGATCGCGCGCGGGGCACCGGTTCGGGTCAGCAGCCGGCGCGGCGAGCTAGAGTGCCGGGCATGGGTTACGAAACGGGTGAGCCCGGGGACGGTGTACATGAGCTGGCATTTCGCGGAGGCGGCGGCGAACTTGCTGACAATCGACGCCTTGGATCCGGTCTCGCGGATCCCCGAATACAAGATCTGCGCTTGCCGGGTGGAGCGGCTGGACGGGGCGGCGGAGCCGGACGGGGCTTCATTTCGATCGGCGCGGGCGTGATGGCCGAGGAGCTGCGGTTGCAGGTATTCCTGGCCCGGTCAGGCAGGGGCTCACGACGGGCCATGGAGCGGGCGATCGCCGACGGGCGGGTGACGGTGGACGGCGAGAAGGTGACGGCGATGGGCGTGAAGGTGGACCCGGAAACGGCGATCGTGACCCTGGACGGCAAGCAGGCGCGATTGGTCGAAAAGCAGGCCTACGTCCTGATGAACAAGCCGCGCGGGGTGCTCTCGACGGTGAAGGACCAGCGCAAGCGGCGTACGGTGACCGATCTGCTGCCGCCGTCGCTGCGCCGGTTGCGCCTCTATCCGGTCGGAAGGCTGGATTGGGACTCGGAAGGGCTGATATTGCTGACCAATCACGGCGAACTGGCTCACCGGCTGATGCACCCGCGTTACGAACACGAACGCGAGTACCGGGTGATGGTTAACAAGTCGCTGGACGCGGAGACGCTGGAACGGCTGCGTAAGGGAGTCGAACTGGAAGAAGGAATGACCGCGCCGGCGGATGTCGAAGTGGCCGGCGATGGCGTGCTGCGGATGGTCCTGAAGGAGGGTAAGAAGCGGCAGATCCGGCGGATGCTGGAGGAGTGTGGCCACAAAGTGCGACGGCTGGAACGGGTGCGGCTGGCGGGGATCGAGCTAGGTGCCCTGGCCACCGGACAGACGCGGCATCTGGGGGCCGGGGAGCGTAAGCGGTTGTTGGAGCTGGTGGGTCTGGCGGCGGGTGAAGAAATCGGTGAGAAGTCCGTCGAGGCAAGCTAGAGGTTGAGGCGGGCGGCGAGGGCGTCGGGGTCGACGATCGGCAGATCGCAGACGAAATTTCGGCAGACGTAGGCGGTGGGCACGCCGCCGACGGTGCCGCGTCCGCGCAGCAACGGCACCGGGGTGATGTCAACGGGTGGCCCGGCGGCGAGCACCTGGGCGGGCCGGAAGCCGCGGTTGACGACATCCAGCAGCGCCCGGGTGGCGGGTAGATCTAGGTCACCGATGACGGCGATCTCGTGGGCGCTGGAGAAGTGGTATTCGAGGGCGACCAGCCACTGGGCGTAGGTGGTGGGGTGGGGCTCGATGGCGGTGGCGATGCGGGAGACGGCGGCCAGCGCGCCCCCGCGGTAAGCGGATTCGCCGGTCAGCGAGGCCAGTCGCAGCATGACGGTGGCGGCGACGGCGCCGCCGGATGGGGTGGCGTTGTCATGCAGGCTGTGCGGCCGGGTGATGAGATTCTCATGGTCGTCGCTGGTCTCAAAGAACCCGCCGTCGGTATCGGCAAAGTGCACGACCATCTGGTCGGCCAGTTCGCGGGCGGCGACGAAGTAGGTCTCGTCGAAGGTGGCCTCGTACAGCGAAAGCAGGCCCTCGACGGTGTGCGAATAGTCCTCGATATAGCCGTTCAGGCGGGCGCGACCGTCCTTCCAGGTGCGGAAGACGCGGCGCTCCGGGGTTACCAGTTCGGAGAGCAGGAAGTCGGCGTCGCGGCGGGCGACCTGCAGGTAGTCGTCGCGTTGCAGGAAGCGGCCGGCGTCGGCGAAGGCGGCCAGCATCAGGCCGTTCCAGGCGGTGATGACCTTCTCGTCGCGGCCCGGCTGGGGGCGCCGGTCGCGTAGTTCGAGCAGGCGGGCGCGGCCGGCAGCCAGGCGGCGCTCCGACTCTGCGAGGTCCAGTCCGGCCGCTTCGGCGACGGCTTCCGCGGGGACGGCCCGGTGGAGGATGTTTTCGCCCTCGAAGTTGCCGCCGGGAGTCACCCCGTAGGCGTGCGCGAAGTGGTGGGCGTTGTCGCCGAGGGCTTCCGTGATTTCGTCGGCCGACCAGACGTAGGTCCTGCCCTCTTCGCCGTCGGTATCGGCGTCGAGGGTGCTGTAGAAGCCGCCCTCCGGCGAGGTCATGTCGCGGGCGACGAAGTCCAGGATCGACTCGGCGGTCTGGCGATGCTCGGCGGCGCCGGTGATCTGCCAGGCCTTCAGGTAGATGCGGGCCAGCTGCGAGTTGTCGTAGAGCATCTTTTCAAAGTGCGGGACTAGCCAGACGGCGTCGACGGTGTAGCGATGGAAGCCGCCGCCGAGCTGGTCGTGG
>PBSR01000064.1 GCA_002726335.1 Gemmatimonadaceae bacterium | reverse complement strand
GAGGTCGGAGTCCAACTTAACACGCTGTCCGAATTTCGGGGACCACCTCTGATTGCGGCATCCTGGCACATGGCTTCCTGCGGGTTCGGTGTGAAGCCTGCACTCACGAACGTGTAGTGGCGTTTTCCTGTCAGCGACGTTCCTTGACTCACTATCGATAACACCCTTCTTCCTCACTAACCGTACGGCTACTTCGACTACCACATTGGCTTCACGAGGGAATCGATCAGGCATTTCAAACTGCTATAGCCCCTCAAATCATCTGCACCAACGTCTTGGAGCGCCCAGCCGCCCGCATCGGTGTATGTCACGCGCCAGCACGTTGCGCTGACTCTGTATTTCCGATCATGGAGTTATCGATATGGATCCTGCTTCTGCGACCTACAAGCTGTTCGACGCCAACTGCTTGTTGGGCCGTCACATGAGGCTGCAGGCCAACCAGCCCCACACTGCCGCGGACCTTCTTGCCGATATGGACCATATCGGCGTGAGTGAAGCCCTCGTTCTGGACTGCCTCTCGCGCGAGAACCACCCCATCATGGGCAATGAGCGCATCCTCGAATTCTCCGCCGATCAGCCACGTTTGCACCCCGCGTGGGCAGTCATGCCCCATGCCCCAGACGATGAACAGCCCCAGGGGAAAGATCTCCTTGACGCCATGCGCGAGCATCATGTGGGCGCACTCTTTCTGTTCCCCGAGCAATACAACTTCACCCTGAGCGATTGGTCCGTCGACAGCTTCCTTGAGCCCCTCGCCGCAGTGGGCGTACCGCTGTTTATCAACTACAACGAAGTGGGCCAACCCATGCCCTGGGACCAAACCGATTGGGACCCGGTCGTCGCCCTCTGCAAGCGTTTTCCCAATCTGCCCATCATTGTCAGCGAAAATCGCATGCGGCGCAGCAACCGCCAGATTTACCGCGCACTTGAAACTTGCCCCAATCTGCGCATCGAACTGAGTGGCTATTGGTTGCATCGAGGCATCGAATACATCACCGAAACCTTCGGTGCCCACCGCCTCATCTACGGATCTAACTGGCCCCACCACGGGCACGGCGACACCACCTGCACCCTCACCACGGCCGACATCTCCGACCAGGACAAACGCCTCATCGCGGGAGATAACCTGCGCGCCCTGATCGCCTGGTGTGACATCGAACATCCCGATGTGTCGCTTCCCGATCCTGCCGACGAATTTGTCAGATTCGGCCAGACAGGCGTTCGCCCCGATGACATGACCTTTGCCGACAACCACGGCCACATGGGCGGGCTGGCCTGCCACTACCACCTTCCGAATGGCACATTAGACGGTATCGTGGCCGACCAGGAACGCTTCGGTATCGAGAAGAGCATCATCTTCAGCTTCAGCGGCATCTTCAGCGACGAACAGCCCGGCAATGACATCGTCGCCCAAGCCGTCGCCGCGCACCCCGATTTCTACGTCGGGCTCACCATGCTCAACCCGAGTCGCGGCGAAGATATGATGCTCGCCGAGCTCGAACGCGGCAAAGCCATGGGCCTGCGCGGCGTGAAGCTTATTCCCACCTACCAGGGCTATCCCGAGGAAGGGCCAAGTATCGACATTGCCTGCCAATGGGCCGACGAGCAAGGACTGATTATGCTCAACCACCATTGGGGCAGTGCCGAGCAGATGGAACGCCTTGTGAGCACCTACCCCAACGTGTGTTTTATGACCGGCCACACCACCACGGCATATGCACACGTCATGAAGCGGTATGACAATCTCTACGTCTGCTCGTGCCCGCTCATTCCGCCAAGCGCCTGCGCCGATGTCGTCAGCGCCATCGGTGCCGACCGCCTCATGTTCGGCTCAGACCTGCAAGATCTCCCCATCGCCTGGGGCCTGGGCCCAATCGTCTTTTCCCGCATCCCTCCGGAAGACAAGAAGATGATTCTCGGCGACAACCTCAGACGTGTCCTCGATCAGTACGGCTATACTGCCAGCCAACCCGTTGCCGCAGACCGCCCGGGATCCTGACATGCCCATCCACCAGTCATTCTGCTACCCCCTGTTCATGGCCGAGGGAATCTCACTCGACGATCTCTTCGCGAAAGCCAAGTCGCTTGGCTATGCCGCAACTGAGATGTGGTTTCGCGATGGAGATTTCGCACAATGGGCTGACACGGTGCACAAGCACAAGCTGCGTATTGCGAGTATCTGCGGCCACGACACGCTTGGCGTGGGCATGAACGACCCCGCCGAGCACGATCGGATCGAAGGCGAGATCCGCGAGTCAATCGACGTGGCAGTGCAATATGACATTGCCGGGCTGATCACGTTCGCGGGCAACCGGCGGGACGGCCTGACCGATGATGAGGCATTGGATATCAGCGCGACCCTTCTTCGCCGCGTCGCGCCCTATGCCGAGGAAAAGGGCGTGAACCTCAATATGGAACTGCTCAACTCCAAGGTCGATCACGCCGGCTATCAGGGCGATCACACCGCATGGGGCGTGGCCCTGTGCGAAGCAGTGGGCAGCCCACGTGTGAAACTGCTCTACGATATCTATCACATGCAGATCATGGAGGGCGATGTCATTCGCACCATTCGCGACAGCATCAATTGGATCGGCCACTTCCACACGGCTGGCAATCCGGGTCGCAATGACATGGACGATACGCAGGAGCTCTGTTACCCCGCGATATGCAAAGCCATTGCGGAAACAGATTACGACCTGTACTTGGGCCACGAATTCACTGCCAAGGGCGACAGGCTCGAAGCCTTGGCGGCAGCGTACGACACCTGCAGTGTGGACTGAATAACTCAGCCGCCGGACAGGTCGGACTTCAGAACTGACCTCGGACTTGAAGCAATGATCGAACACTCCAAGGAAACTCAATGAGCGACACGCCACTGACAACCGAACAGAAGACCGAGCAGCTAGCCCTGCAAGGCGGACTGAAGGCCGTCTCTACCATCGAAGGCAAAGGTCAGCCGAAGATCGGTGCTGAGGAGTTCGTGTCCGTCGCTGAGCGATTCGGCTTTGAAGGCGACGAACTGGCAAGAATCCGAGACATCGCTGAAACACGCGACTGGGAGCAAGGGCCGTTTCTGGCCAACTATTACAGCGACCTGCCCGAGACCAAAGTCAACGCCTTCGAACGCGTCGCCAAAGAAGTGATGGGGGCCCCATTCGCAACTGGCGTCAGTTCAGGCACCGGTGCGTTGCACAGCGCGTTCGTTGCCTGCGGCGTTGGGCCGGGCAGGGAAGTCATCTGTCCCGCCGTTGGTTTCTATGCAACCGCTGCGGCCGTCGCCATGGCGGGCGGCGTGCCTGTGTTTTGCGACGTAGATGAATCTCTGAGCATGGATCCGGACAAGCTCGACCATCTGATCAACGAGCGCACCGTGGCATTGGCACCTACCCACACCATGGGTGGCATCTGCCCGATGGACCGCATCATGCAAGTTGCCCGCAAGCACAATCTCAAGGTCGTGGAAGACTGCGCCCAGTCATGCGGCGGAAGACTGAATGGCCAGTTCGTCGGCACCTTCGGAGACTTCGGTTGCTTCAGCATTTCAGCCTACAAAATCGTCGGCGGCGGCGAAGGCGGACTGGTTCTCTGCAAGAATCAGGAAGACTGGGACCGCGTCAACGGTCTGGCGGAAGGCGGCGGACTGTGGCGGCCCAACCGATTTGGCGAGACACGCTATGAGGGTGAACTGATCATCGGTGGCAACTACCGCATGTCAGAAATCGAGGCGGCCGTCGATGTGGTGCAGATGTCGAAAATGGAGCAGACCGTCGGCCGTTTCCGCGAAGCATTTGGCCGCATCATCAGCCAACTCGAAACCTTCACTGAGATTACGCCCAAGCTCCGCCACACACCCGATGGCGAAGTCGGCTATACACTTCGCTTTTTCTCCGAGTCGGTTGAGCTGGCGGTCAAAATCGCCGAAGCACTCAACGCCGAGGGTGTTGGTGCCGGCACGCGCGGCGGAGACGGTAACCCCGACTGGCACATCTACCACCACATGCTGCCCCTCAAACAGCACTTCGCCTGCAACTGCTACGACGGCGACGGGCAATCAACATATGCACATGGCACATGCCCCGTGGCCGACGATCTCTTCGAGCGCATGGTCAGCATCGGCATTAACCAATGGTATACTCAGAGCGATTGCGATCACATCGCGGCTGGCATTAACAAGGTGCTCAGGGCCTATTGCACGCCAGCGGCTGGCGGGAGACCATGGTAGAGTCGTAATGGTCTGCACCGCGTGCACATCCTGGCGCCAGAGGGCGAGGGTGCACTCCTGCAGCCCCTCGCCGTCTTGCTAATTGACAGAATCAGCCGATCACCCGCATCGGTAGCAGCGGCTTGTCGGGGTCAATACCGAAGTCTACATCGACCACGTCGTCGTGACGGGAGAACGTGTGGTACCGGGCGCTGACATGCATCTGCCCCAAGTTACTTCCGAGCCAGATGCCTGTCGATATCCTGTCGTCAGTCGCACGAGGTCGCCGCGCAGTAGCGTCCGGCGTCGGGAGCCATGACGGACCGTCGAGGAGACCTCCGCAGTCGCTCCCGGGTGCCTTGATGCTTCTCCTGGGCGGCCCTATGGTTGGCAGCCATGTTGCTCGTCAGACATCGCTATCCGTACCGAGTGACCGCCGCCCGACACGGCGAGTTCTCCGGGCAGGTCTGAGTCAACTCAATCCACCTGCACCTGCACAGATCCCGTGTCCTGCGTCTGAATCGTGGCGACTCCCTGGGAAACATCGAAGGCAGATTGAGCGCTGAGCCAAACCTCTGCACGAAGCTCACCGAGCCACAGCGTCCGTCGTCGTGGCCCTGCCCTTTGGCTTGCCGCCGATACCGGAGGCGGCGCAAAATCTGATCCGGAACATGGTGACCTCATCTGGTCTTGTCGCTTGACGGGACGGTGTTGGTCGCAACGATATGTCTCACGGTAGCCTTGAGCGAACATGAGTGGTCTCCTATTCGCACCTCGTGCCAGCGCCCGCAACCGCCATTGTCGACGAGCGGGCCCCACGTTGACCGGTCCGCGGACATCCGCGCGTCTGCAGTCCGTTCCTCTTACCTTTCCGCTTCCCACCCACACCCGATGAACGCCGCATGAGTCTCAACTACGTCGGTCCCGAAAAGGAAGGTCAGACATGAACATGAGAACGCTGGGAAGAACGGGGCTCGAAGTCGGCGAGTTGTCTCTGGGCGCAGCCTTCGTCACCAAAGGTGAAGACGGCTTCAAGGGGACACTCCCCGTGGTCAGGCGCGCACTCGAACTGGGAATTAACCTGGCGGATACATCTGCGGATTACGGCGACAGCGAAGAGGCGCTTGGCTGGGCGCTGGAAGAGGCAGCCAAACCCTGCATCGTGTCGACCAAACTGGGCCCACCCCCAGGATGGACGGATTTCCAGCCCAAAGACAAGGACCAGCTACGTCGCATCGTCGATCTCTGTCTGACGAACCTGCGGCGTGATGTCATAGACATCATGATGGTGCACGAGCCGGATCGCCCCGGGCAGTTCGATTGGTACCAGGACGATATCTCGTTTCACGGTCCGGTCGTCGACCTGCTGCAGGAGCTCAAGGACGAAGGCGTCATCAAACACATCGGCATTGGCGGGACCGGCGTATACGAGCTGGCCCGGCTCTGCGATACCGGCCTGTACGATGTGGTGCTGACGGCGTTCAATTCGAGCCCCCTGTGGCGGGATGCGCTGACGCACGTCATCCCTGTCGCCAACCGCCACGATATGGGAGTGTTTCTGGCGTCACCCACGCAGCAGGGGTGGCTGGTGAAGAAGTATGACCTCGACAACGGCGTGCGCTGGCTGTCGCCGCCGAGGCGTGCCCAGCTGCAGGCATTCTATGACTTCATCGATGAGATCGACATGGAGCTGCCCGTATTCTGCCTACGCTGGGCCCTGGGTGTGCAGGGGGTGTCCACGGTTCTGACAGGACCGCGCAACGTGGCTCAACTGGAGCAGAACTTCCAGGCAGTGGAACAGGGCCCGTTGCCGGAGGATGTCTGCAGCCGTCTGGACGAGATATACAACATGCTGCCACACAGACCATTCGAAGAACCGGCAATCTGTCGATTGGAAGACCCCAAGTACTGGGGGCCTGGGCGGGTGAGTTAACGGTTGCGGGAACCCGCCGTCGTCTGCAGTCTGTTCCCCACACCGTTCCAATCCCGCCTTCGCCTGAGGAGCGTCGCATGAGAATCGCCGTCGCCATGTACGGCCAGGAGACCTCCAGTTTCAGCCCTGTGCCGACGACGCTGGACACCTTCCGACTCTACGGGCTGTTCGAGGGCGACGACGTTCTGCAGCAGTGTCCCCACGGCAGCTCCCTCGGCGGCTTCGTCGAGGTGATGAAAAACGCCGGCATCGACTGGACCCCACTGCCGATCGTCTACGGTTGGGCTGGCGCCAGCGGCGCCCTCACCGCTGACACCCTCGAGCACTTCGCGGCGCAGTTGCGGGCGGTCCTGCGCGACGCACCCCCGCTGGATGGCTTCTACTTCGGCCTGCATGGAGCGGCCGTCGCCGACGGGGAGCCGGACACTGAAGCGTACCTGCTCCGGATCGTGCGCGATCACGTGCGCCCCGACGTGCCCGTCGTCGCCTCCCTCGATCATCACGCCAACCTGACCCAGGCCATGGTCGACCACCTTGATGCTCTCGTCGCCCACCGCACGCAGCCGCACGACCAGCGCAACACCGGGCAGTTGGCGGCGCACCTGCTGCTCGGCATCCTGCGCGACGGCACCAGACCGGTCACCGCCTGGCGCAAGATCCCGTTGATCACGCACCAGGAGCAGTTCCTCACCGCGGCAGGACCGATGAAGGCGTGGTTCGATCTGGCGCGCGACATCGAGACGCGTCCTGGCGTGCTGTCCGCCTCGACGCTGCCGATGCAGCCCTGGCTCGACGTGCCCGAAGGCGGCTGGGCCGCGGCAGTTGTCACCGATGGCGACCGCGATCTGGCCGAGAGTCTGGTCGACGAGTTGGCCCAGGATGCCTGGCGCCGCCGCGACGACTTCTGCCGCCTCGACAGCATCCCTCCAGCCGACGCCGTCGAACGTGCCAATGCGGGGGAACGCGGTCTGTTCGTGCTCACCGACACGGGCGACAACATCTGGGGTGGCGGCGCCGGCGACAGTACCACACTGCTCGCCGAGCTTCTGCGCCAGGACCTGCGTGGCCTCGCGCTGGTGCCGATGCTCGATGCCGACACTGTTCGGGCCGCCATCGACGTCGGCGTGGGGGGCACGCTGGAGCGCGCTGTCGGGGGCCGCCTCGATCCGAACTGCGGGCCACCTCTGCCGATCTCCGCTCGCGTCGCCGCCATCGGCGGGGGCTGGCTCGAGGCAGCGGTCCTTGGCTATAAGTCCTTCGACATGGGGCGCGCTGTCCTGCTCGAGATCGGCAAGGTGCGTCTCGTGGTCACCGAGGAGCGCGGCGTCTCGGGCAACCACCCCGTGGTCTATGAACACTTCGGCCTGGACGTGGCCGACGCCCACATCGTTGTCATCAAGACGGCGAGCAACTGGCAGTACTACAACCCGTGGCTGGGCGAGGTGATCCGCGTCGACACACCTGGAGCGACGACGTCGCATCTCGAGGACCTGCCGTGGCAGCTCCTGCCGCGGCCGATCTATCCCTTCGACAGCGACACATCGTTCCCTGCCGGAAGCTGATCGTCTTGGACCTGCACATCACACGGCATGGACAGGTGCTGCCGCCTGGCTCCGACACATGGACTCGGGCCGACTATCCCGGCGATCCGCCGCTGAGTAACTTGGGGTACGAGCAGGCGCGTTGCCTTGGTGAACGGCTGCGGGATCTCGGTTTCACCGGCGCCATCTACGCCTCCCCGTACCGGCGCACATTGCAGACGGCCTGTGAGCTTGCCGAGGTCCTCGACCTGGTCGTGCAGCCCGTCGCTGCCCTGCGGGAGATCGTCATGCGCGACGACCAGATGCAGGGCTTCGTCGGCATGAATGCCGCGCAGTTGCAGGCACTGCATCCGCGCGTGCGCGGGACGGCGGCGTTCGGCGAGGAGCCGTGGTGGACGACGGCGGCTGAGACCGATGCCGACTTCCGGATCCAGCAGCCGCCGGCGTACTCGCTGTCCGGCGCGCTCGCCGGTGGCGATCTGGCCCTGCACCGAGGCGGCGGTGATCGTGGCCAACAGGGGCTCGTCCTCCCACAGTGGATCGACGTTGCCTTCTTCCAGCACGCCGACGGTTAGTGAGGATAGAGGTGTAAATCGTTAGCTCGTCAAGCGAGCATCGGGGTCTGTTGTGGTCCACTGCACGCGTGTTTTCGCCTTGCCCTGGGCCGGAGGGTCTGGTTGGGGCTGTTGGCAGCGGCGATGTACTCCCGGAGCGATGAGGAGCCCTGAACTACGGGGTGAGGCAGGTCCCCGAATCAAGGCGTGAGCGGGCACGCGGGGTCGCTGACGCCGAGTTGGCGTGGCGAGAACTATCAGGTGGTGAATGCTTCAGGCTGCCGAGCCTGAGTACTCCATGTCGAACTCTTGCTGTGGATGGGGCCGGGCCTCTGCGATCGGCGGCGCCCGCGTCGGCAGGCCAACCCCTTCCAGGTACCTACGGATGGACCGCGGGTCGGTGAGAGCCGCCACAATCTTCACGTGCCCCCCGTAGCGCTCACATACACCCAGTTCAAATGGGAACACCGTGCCAGCAGAACTGCCCAGGCCAGTCTGTGCCGTCACTGCGTCGGTCTCGTCGCCCGGTTTCGGACCCGGCACGATCTGCGCCCGGTCGACATTGGCCACCTCTGTTGAGGGTAGCCAACATGGCCATCGTGCCTTCGGTCAGTGAACTCGTGCCGGCTCGCCTTGGGGAATGTGTCGCTCAGGCGTCCGTCTGAGGTTATGCGGATACTGCATGGACCCGGGTTGACCTGCGTCGCCGAATGTCTCCTTAATACACAGTGCGGGCAGCCCCCGACACCAGGGGGCCTCGATGCGCTTCACATCTGTTCTCGCCCTGCTCTCGACTCTCGACCCGGGGAGAATACATGAAAGTGAACTGCTGGGAAGCCCAGAGCTGCGGCAGAGGTCCGGGAGGGGCGAAGGTAGGGAGCTCGGTGCATGTCCCGCGGCGACGGAGACCGCGTGCGATGGCCTGAATGGCGGGACGAATGCAGGCCGGATCTGCTGGGCCGTATCAGGCACGTTCTGCGGCGGCCAGGTGCAGGGCGTCTTCGCCGAGAAGGAAGAGACCTGTGCCGCCTGTGATTTCTTCAACCGTGTCAAGGACGAGGAGGGTTTCGCCAGTTTCTTCCGGGCGTGGAAGAGAATTCACGGGAAACTCCTCCGGAAAGACTGCTGGGACGCCATGGAGTGTGGCAGGGGGCCGGGCGGATCGGAGGTCGGCAAGCTCGGCGTCTGTCCGGCCGCGACCGACCCCACCGGCGACGGCCTGAATGGTGGGACCAACAGTGGGCGAATCTGCTGGGCGGTTACCGGTACGTTCTGTGGCGGAGAGGTCCGGGGGACATTCGCCGAAAAGAAGGACTCCTGCGGGCGATGCGCCTTCTTCAAGAGGGTCATCAATGAGGAGGGAACGTCGAACTTCGTCGCCGCCTGGAAGGCGATCTCGAAGAAGACCCGAAGGACGAACTGCTGGGAAGCCAAGGAATGCGGCAGAGGGCCGGGTGGACACAATGTCGACGAGATCGGCGTCTGCCCCGCGGCCGTGGCAAACGCCTGTGACGGCCTGAACGGGGGCAAGAACGCCGGTCGAATCTGCTGGGCCGTTTCCGGCACCTTCTGCGGCAACAAGGTGCAGGGGACCTTTGCCGAGAAGGAAAGTTCCTGCATGAAGTGTGATTTTTACAGAAGAGTCAAGCGCGAGGAAGGCTCGACGGGTTTTCTCAATTCCTGGGATAAACTGCGGAAGCTTCCGCAACCTGCCGGACAGGGCGACTTCGACGTCGACAAGGGGACGGCCAAGGTCCGTCAGCTCAAGGACACGCAGTGGGTCACAGTGGCCCCGCCCGGAGAGAGCTAACACCGAGCGCACATTTGCCGAAGCACACCGGGCGATTACCATTGGGGCGCTCTGTTGGCGCGTAATGGCGTCCTCCTGCCGGCTCATGGCTGCCAGCAGGTACTTCAAGGCCCGCTTTCGTCCAGGGAACTCTGCGGTTGATGGACCTTCTAGACGATCCGGCAGAACTGGTCTGGTATCCCACCACTCACACCGTACCGCCTGAGCTGTACGTGGATCGGATGGTCGAGCGGTTGATGCAGAACCTGTAGGGTGATGTGCTCTCCTGCATGAGGCCGCGTTGTGCTGCCGTGTGTCTTCAAGCTCGTACGCCAGATGGGCCGAGTCGAAAGAGTTAGGTCGCTGGCTGAAGCGGCCCTTGCGAGACAACCACTCGTCTTAACCAGCATGAGCGCTGGCTCGGCTCCCAGATTCTTCTACGACGGTGCTGGTTTTGCGACCGCCGTGTTGGGAAGCGACTCAGGAACATTCGAGCTGTCCGCCCCGCCTGGAACGTAAAACACCCGTACCAGCAGGACTGCCCAGGCCAGTCTGTGCCGTCGCGCTGCCGGTGTGGTCTTACCTTCACTGTCGCCGGCCTCGGTCCCGTCCGCCGGTTTCGGGCCCGGCACGATCTGCGCCCGGTCTGCGGCATTGGGCGCCAGCGCTCGTCTTCCGCGGGCCGGGTGGCCACCGTGGGGTCTGCAATTCTCCTGTCAATCTGCTCGATGTCTATCCGACCCTTGTCGAGCTCTGCCGTCTGCCTGCTGTCGCCACCAACGAGGGGACCTCGCTGGTGTCCTGCATGGAAGATCCCTCCGTGCACCTGACACGACCGGCCCTCACCACCTGGGGATATGGCAATCACAGCCTGCGCGACGAGCGATGGCGATACACCCAGTATCGTGACGGAGAGCAGGAACTGTACGACCATATCCTACCTCCTGAACTCGGCCACTACGGGGAAGTGATCGGACAGACTCCGGGTCACGCCCGAATTCACGATCGCCACATTCGTACAACGTGTCGCCAGCCCGGGGCTGGCCAGGATGTAGTCGATTCGCTCACGGTAGTCGACGACGGATTCCTCCGTCTGCCCGTACTGGCCAACCAGAGCCGGTGCCGGATAGCTGAAACGGTCGACGGGATTCGTGTGTCTCAGGCTGACATCGATGGCAGGAAGAGCGAGGAATGTCGAGACGACGCTGTAATCGAACTCGCCGAGCAGGAGGTTGTCGTGCGTCTCGTTATCCTCGTCACCCTTGCGATACCGCTGAAGCAGTGCGGTCCGAGACCTGTCGAGATCACTGTCGGCGGGTGAGTGCGCGTTGAAGTCACCGAGGATGAGGAAGTCCGGTGCCTCAGCGGACCTTACTCGATCGGCGACGATCCTGGCCTCACGCAAGCGGAATCCGGCATCGGCTGGCGACAGATGGACAACGAAGAAGTCGATGCCGAGGGTTTCCGCGTGCAGCATGCCGTGCCAGAGACCTTCCAGCAGACGTTCCTTGACGATGATCGGCTCGCGGGACGTCAACCCCACGGGATATCCCTCAGTCTTGAGGATGACAGCATGGGGATGACCCCACTGCCTGGCATCCTCCAGCAGCTTCTCCAGGTCGTAGCCGCACAACTCCTGTAGGGCGGCCACGTCCGCATCCTGCGATTGCATCCAGTCGATGAAGGCAGCACGACGCGCACCGTCCTTCCCCCACTCGAAGCCGTTCCAGATGTTGTAGCTGATAACTCTGATGCCGTCCTCCTGATGGTCGTCGGCGTGACAGCGTGTGCTGAATGCCGCTGCCACGACCCAGATGAGGAGCATCGAAATCCAAGCGCGATATCGTGACAATCTGGCTCCTTTCAGCTCAGATGACGACGGTCGAGGAGGTAGAGGCCTATCCGCTGCCGGGTGCCGAGGACTTCGATGCGACGCAACTGGTGGAACACCTGCGCGATCATCAGGAGTTCGCCGTGTGTGGAGGCATCAACGCGGCCAGGAGAATGCCCTGTATTTCGGCAAGGGTGGTGGCCTGATCATGGGCGGATCACTGGGCCTGCTCGAGGACATACCCTACGGCCACGCTGTGGCCATGCTGCAGCAGAATCTGCGTAGCTAACCCGCAGACGGACAGTGTCGGTGGACACTCAACTCCACTTCTGAATGTTGGCTTCATTCTCCTCGACTTCAAACAGGAAGTCGTGCCGCCTGCTCACTTCAATCGCTTCTGTCGCGAACCGAATCGCTTGCTCGTAGTCTCCCTGGGAAGCCAGGATCTGCGACTTCAGCATCCACGGTGCAGGATTGGGAGCATGCAATGCGATCGCTGCATCGATGTACTCCAGCGCGATATCGGCTTCGTGGCGCTCATAGAAGTGGTACTGGGCGGCGGCAGAATATGTGAACCAGTGTGCCGTCGCGGCGCTGACCGCCCGCGTGATCTCTTCGAGGGTGTGGGCGTGAGTGTCGGTTTCGATGGACAGGCTGATCCGGGTTCGTTCCCACTCCAGATTCAGCGTGCCGGCAGATTGGGTGACCTCGGTGAAGGTATAGGTGCACATTTCCGTGTGCTGCGTTGATTGGGGTGGCACCTCCACGCGCAAGACATCTTTCTCCACATCGAGGTTGTACACGCCCAACTGACACCATTCGCTGTTCAGGATCACCGTCCACCTGGTTGCGTCAGGCGTCATCGCCAGCGCGTACTTCCCGGCAGGGATCTGCTGGCCTTCAATACGGGCCGGATGGCTGAATGAGATCGTCGTCGCCTCATCAGCACCGGCGCGCCAGACCTTTCCGTAGGGCACCAGTTCGCCCATCACACGACGACCGCGCGCACTGGGTCTGCCGTAGTGCAGGGTGACGGCACACACGCCGATGGTCTGACTGATAGAAGCTTTCGGGCTCGCTCGGGGGATATCCATTTTTCAGAACCGTAGCTCTCGCCCCACTGGGAGTCCTCGACGATGAAGATGCTTGCCTTTGAGGCGGATGCTCGGCACGGTTTCGCTGCTGACACCGGTCCACGAGGCAGCGCGGCCGGCGACAGCGTCGCGCCCGCCTACCAGTCCATCAGGCTGCGCAGATATTTGACCGCCTTGGGCACGGCCGTCGCCTCGGCCTCGACGTCCTGGCCCTCGTAGACGATGGAGCACCAGCCGTTGTAGTCGACCCCCTTGAGGATCTTCATGATCCTCGGATAGTCCAGCCACTCTTCGGTGCCGCTCTCGATGCGGTAGATCTTGCAGCGAACGTGTACCGCAAGTGGCGCTGTCTCTTCGATGGATCCGTAGAAGTTGAGTGAGGGATCTTCCTTGCCGCGCTGACCCGAGGCGCCCGGTGACCCGACGTACTGGCCCGTATCGAGGATATGGGAGAAGTACGGGTTGTCGACGCCCTCGATAATGCGGCGTACGTCCTTTCCAGTGCGGGTGACGCAGCCGTGGTTGTGGTTGTGCAGGCCGAGGACGATGCCCTTCTGTTCGCCGTAGGCGGCGACCTCCTTCAGGCAGGGCATCATACGCTCGTACACGGCTTCCTCCGTGTCACCCTCCGGAATCCAGGCGGCGAAGACGCGGACCATGGGAATTCCCATGAAGTGGGCCACGTCGATCCAGTGCTTGGCGGTGGTTACCTGCTCGTCCAGTTTCTCGCCGGCGGGGACGCCGAAATTGGAGCTGACGCCGATGTAGGAGAGGGCGATGCCCTTCTTCAGCGCATGCATGCGGATTCCCCGCAGGTAGTCGGGGTCCTCGGAGGCGAAGGCGCGCGTGTGCAGGTCGATGCCATCGAGACGCAGCTCATGGGCACGGTCGATGAAGCCGTCAAGGTCGAGGGTGCCGGCGCCAAACTCATCTTTGTAGCTCAGGGACATACAGCCAAGCTTCAGCATGGGGCGATGGATCTCCCGGTTGGTGGCGTGCTCAGTTTGGGTGTTGATTGTGTCAGCGGCCGGAAGATAGGCCGGTGTTGCGCCGCCGACCACCACGGAAAGGGGACAGCCGTCACAGGCTCTCGATGACAGATCAGGAGACGCGGGATCGTCGGCAGGCGCGCGACGAACTGCAGCAGCTGTACGCCCGCATCGATGCGGAGGCGGCCCGGCTGTCCGTCACACACGGCTCCCGGCTGGTGTGCCGGCGCGGTTGCTCCATGTGCTGCGTCGATGGCATCACCGTGGCCGAAGTCGAGGCGGAGAGTATCCGATCCCACCATGCTGAGCTGCTGCACACCGCGACCCCTCATGAGGTGGGCCTGTGCGCCTTCCTGGACGAGGGGGGGGCCTGCCGGATCTACGGCCAGCGTCCCTACGTGTGCCGCAGCCAGGGGCTGCCCCTGCGCTGGACCGAGTACGACGAGCAGGGCCGCCTGGTCGAACGACGGGACATCTGTCCGCTGAATGAGGAGGGGCCGCCGATTGTCGAACTACCCGCCGACGCCTGCTGGAGTATCGGCTGGGCGGAGGGCGCGCTGGCACAGCTGCAGAGCCTTCTCGACGGCCGCGATGACCTGTCTTTTGATGACGCCGACGACGACGAGGAAGAGGAGCAGGAGATCACCATGACGAGAATCGCCCTGCGGGATCTGTTCGAGCAGACGGCGCCGGAGGCATCGGCATGAAGGTCGACCTGAGCGATCGCGTGGCCCTCGTCACCGGCGCCGCCAAGGGGATCGGACGGGCCATTGCCGACCTGCTGGGAGCCAACGGCGCGCACGTGGTCTACACCGACGTGGATGAAGTGGGCCTGGCCACCGTCGCTGAGGCTGACACTCGGCGCCTGGATGTCACCGATATCGACAGCGCGCAGCAGGTGGTGGACGCGATTCTCGCCGATCATGGCCATATCGATATCCTGGTCAACAACGCCGGGGTCAACACCGCCGACCATCGTGTGCCGGTCGATGAGTTTCCGAAGGCCGAATGGGACAGACTCCTCTCTGTCGATCTGGACGGCCCGTATCACGTCAGCAAGGCGGTGATCCCCTCGATGCGCGCCCGCGAGTACGGGCGCATCATCAACATCGCTTCCATTGCCGGGTTGGTGCCGCTGCGCCTGCAGAGCGCCTTTGTCGCCGCCAAGGCGGGAGTCGTCAACCTGACGAAGTCGATGGCCATCGAGCTGGGTTCGGCCGGTATCCTGGTCAACGCCGTGGCGCCGGGCTCCACCCTGACGGATGGTACCCGGCAGTTGTTTTACGGCGAGGACGGTTCCTTCCGCGACTCGATGCAGGAAATGCTCGACCACATCCCGCTGGGGCGACCCGGTGACGTGGACGAGATCGCCCACGCCGTGTTGTTCCTGGCGGCCCCCGAAAGCAGCTATGTGAACGGCCACGTCCTCGTTGTCGACGGCGGCTGGACGGCTGGCTACGTACGCAACTTCTAGCAGGAGCTTGAGTCGAATGGCGAAGATCACAGAGTTCAAGGGATACGATGCCGGAGACGAGGTCCCGGGTCCGCCGAAACCAGACTCATCCCCGGATCCCATGATTGTCAGCGCCGAGGACGGCGTACCCGTCGTCTACCCGGGCTGCCACGGCCTTGGCGTACGCGTCGTCCACCCCGTGAACGAGAAGGCGCCGGCCAAGGACATGGGGCTGGTCCTGTTCTACATCCCGCCCCACGTCGTGCTCGAACCGGGATCCCATCCCACGGAGGAGACATATGTCATCATGGAAGGCGAGGGGCGCATGACCTTCGCCCGGGATGAGCGGGAGGTGAAGAAAGGCGACTTCGTCTATCTGCCGCCCTGGTGTGTGCACGGAATAGAAAACACGGGGCGAGAGACGCTCGTGGTTCTTATCTGTACGTCACCGCCGAATCCATGACCCGACTGCTCACACCGATCTTCGAATCGGTGCCGTGCCCGTGGACGAAGGAGAACTCGCGCCACGATCATCAGCTGATCTTCCCCATGACAGATAGCAGTCTGCTGCTGGTGTGGTGTGAGTACTACGCCGACAGGCCCACCCACGTGCTGCGGGATCCAACCGACGCTGAGACGGGCTTCGGCGATGAGGCGCCGTGCAGGATCTCGGCGAAGATGTCGGTGGATGGGGCCCGCACCTGGGGTCCCAAGTTCACGCTGCAGGCCAATCGCTGGCAGCACAACGTCAAGCACCCGAATCTGGTGCGCCTGCCGGACGGGGAGATTCTCTTCACCTTCACCGCCTGGGATTCCTCCGCTCATCGTAATGTCTTCCTGCGACGTTCGGTGGACGAGATGGAGAGCTGGGCCGAGCCGGTGATGTTGTCGGAGCCTGGCTGGTACTGCAACAACCACGGCCGGGCCCTGACGCTGTCGACGGGACGTATCCTGCTGCCGGCCCATGGCGTTGTCGGTGGCGGGCCGTACCTCGGGCATCAGTCGAAGCTGTGTTCCTGGGTCTGGTATTCAGATGATGGCTTCCGCACGTGGACGAAAGGTGCCGAGGTGACGGCGCCCGGTCGGGGCGCCCACGAGCCGACGATCGTGGAGAGGCCGGACGGATCACTGCTCTGTTTTCTACGCACGACGACGAAGAAGATCTGGCGTACCGTTTCTGACGATGGCGGCATCACCTGGAGTGAACCGGTGGCGACGGTGCTGGACTCGCCCGACTCCGAGGCGTTGCTGGCGCGGATTCCCACCACGGGAGACCTGCTGCTTTTGTGGAACAACGTGCCATCGGAGCGCAATACACCACGGACGCCGCTGACGGCGGCGGTTTCGTCGGATGAGGGCGACACCTGGCGCCTTGCAGGCGACATCGACAACCGGGAGGATTTCCACGCAGCCTATCCATCGGCGCACTTCCATCAGGGCGAGATCGTCATCGCCTACTACACGCGTGACAACGAGCGGTGGGCCCGCGACTCCGAAGTGACACTGAAGATCTTCGACGTGGATGAGTTCTATACATAGAAAGCGGAGGAAGAGATCACGATGAGCGGTAGACTGACAGGCAGGGCGGCCATCATCACCGGTGGTGCACAGGGGATCGGTGCCGCGTGCGCCCGAAGGCTGGCAGCCGACGGGGCGCAGGTGCTCATCGTCGATATCGACGGCGACCTGGCGCAGGAGACAGCGCAGGGCATCACCGATGCCGGTGGTACGGCAGCTGTCCTGGTGGGCGACATCTCGAAGGAAGAGACGGCGAAGGACATGGTGGCGGAGACAGTGTCACGCTATGGCCGTCTCGACATCCTGGTACAGAACGCCTTCGGCATCGGGGGCTCGACCTTCGGTGGCGGGGCTCTCGAGGTCGAGCCGGAAGGCTGGCAGGACGGCCTCGACATTCTCATGAGCGCTCTGTACCTGGGGGCGAAACACGCGGTACCGGCGATGGAAGCATCCGGTGTGCCGCAGGGGTTCGACACGGCACCAACCAGCCGGATCGGTATGGATACGGGTGGACCGCCGAAGACCGAGGTGGGACGAATCGTCAACATGTCGTCTGTGCACGGTCTGCTGCAAGCTTCCAGCATGCTCGTCTACGAGGCCGGCAAAGCCGCCGCCATCGGCATAACCCGCCAGATGGCTATCGACTTCGGGCCCATGGGGATTACGGTGAACGCCATCGCCCCGGGGCATATCATGACCGAGAAGATGGAAGCCGGGTGGCGTGAAGTCGGCAATGCAGAAGGACAACGGCTGTTCGAGCTGCAGTACCCGGTGCGGCGCCTCGGCCGCCCAGAAGACATCGCCAATGCAGTGGCTTTCCTGTGCTCGCCGGAAGCCAGTTTCATCACCGGTGTCACCTTGCCGGTCGACGGCGGCCTGACGATACAGCTGCAGGAGAACATCGTGATGGAAGTGAAGGAGTATATCCAGCAGAACCCCGGCATTCGCACGGTCTTTGATCGTTTCGGTGCCAACAGGGCACGAAAGTAGGATGACGGGACTGCCAATCGACGAGGGCTGGAACATTCCCTTTGACAGCCCCTTCTATCCGCCCCTGCCGGCGCGCTACGAGGACGTCTCTTTCCAGTTTGTCTTCTACCGTGCCGACCCGGACGCCATGGCCACACTGTTGCCGGCCCCGCTACGGCCGTCCCCGGAAGGCCGCTGTATGGCCATGGGGATTCGCATACCCAAGTGCAGTGCCTACGGGGCCTTCGAGGAGGCGGTCCTGCAGATGGCCTGCCACTTCGGTGATCGATCGGGCTGGTATTGCTCTCACGTGTGGCACAACGGCCCGGCCGGGATCGCCGCCGGACGCGAGATTTACGGCACGCCGAAGTTCCTCGCAGACGTTGAGATCGCCACGTCGGGGGACAAGATCCGGACCCAGGCGGGAACCGGCGACCAGATGGAGATCGCGATCACCAGCAGCGCCTCCGAGCCGGCAACGGTCGCGAATCTGCCAGAACTGGCGCCGTCCTGGCGGCTGAAGGTCATCCCGCGAGCCGACGGCCCGGGTCCTGCCATCAAACAGCTCGTCGACGGCGCACCCGCGGCGCAGGATGTAACCGTGTCGTGGTGCCGACGGGGGGAAGGCTCGGTCTGCTTCGAGCCATCTGCCGCCCGGGATTTGAGCGGGCTGTCGCCATTGTCCTACGATGGCGCCTTCCACATGGAATCGAGTTATTCCGAGGGCTACGCCACGATTGACCACGACTACCTGGCACGCTGACGGGACAAAAGCCACAGTGTCGAGAGATCTGACGTTCTTCGTCTGGGCCGACACGCACTTCGGCTATGATCAGCGCTTCGGCGGGCAGGATCTGCGTGACCGGATCATCGAGCAGATGAACGACCTGCCCGGGTGGCCCTACCCCGAGAGCGTCGGCGGTTCGGTGGACTCTCCGGAGTTTGTCCTGCTGTGCGGCGACACCGTCGATGGCGCCGAGGGTGCGGGCGAGGCCGAACTGCAGTACTTCCGATACTTCCGTCCGAAGCTGCAGTATCCACAGTTCGAAGTCATGGGTAATCACGATCAGGATCCGGCCTTCACCGGCTACTTCACCGAACGCTACGGCGGGCTGTCACATTCGTTCGACCGTCAGGGGATCCACCACATCTGCTTGAACAGCCGCTATGATCCCGAAGCTCATTTCGACGACGAGGATCTGGCGTTCCTGCGGCGAGACCTCGACGCTGTCGCTGGGGCGACACCCGTCGTCCTTTTCGTCCACTGCCGGCTCGACCGTTTCCGCAACGGCGACGACGTGCTCGACATCCTCGCTGACCATCGGGTTCTGCTCATCATGAGCGCCCACGTGCACAAGCCCGCCGTGTTCCAGTTGCGGGGCATCGACTGCATCGATGTCGGCCAGTGTCGCGATCATCCCATCGACCCGGAGTATGGCCGCAACCTCTACGTCGTGCACATCACCGATCACCGAGTGACGGCGGTGCCCTGGAGATGGGACCTGGCCGACTGGGAGCGCGGCCAACGTTGGGCCGACCCTGTGGCCACCGCTGGCCGCTTCACTCTGGACCGCACCCTGTGAGCGCCTCTGTTGCCAGCCTGCCGATGGGTCTGCGCACGTGCTCGATCGCCCGTGATGGCTTCGATGTGGGCCACCTGCGACAGGCCAGGGAGGCCGGCTTCGAACTGGTCGAGTTGAGCTTCAACCGTCCGGCACAGGGGATCTCCTTCGACGATCAGGTCAAGGCCGAAGCGCTGCGGACAGAGGCCGAGGCGCTGGGCATCACCTTCGTGTCCCACGCCCCGGATGAGTTCTGGCTGTCCAATCCGGATCGCGCGGAGCTGGCCGAGACCATACGGGCAGCGGAGAGGGTTGTACAGGGAGCGTCCATGTACGGGGCTCGGGCCATGGTCATCCACTGCTGTCCGGGGAAAGCGGTGGTTCCGGGACGCGCGGCGGAACAGCTGGATGCGGTGGGCCACGCCCTGGAATCGCTGGCGCCCGCCTGCGAGCGGGGTGGTGTGCGCCTGGCGGCGGAGACGATGATTCCCGGACGGGTTACTTCGTCGGTGGAAAACCTGATCACGGCGGTGGAACGGGTCGACTCGCCGTGGGTGGGCATCTGCGTCGACACCAACCATGCCAACCTGAGCCAGGATCTGAACGACGCTGTGCGGCTCGCGGGGAGCCGCATCGTCGAGTTTCACCTGAACGACAACCACTTCGTCAAAGAAGAGCACCTGCTGCCGTACGCGGGAGCCATCGACTGGGCCGCCTTTGCCCGGGCGGTCGTGTCCATCGACTACGAAGGGTACATGATCATGGAGCCGGGAGGGCAGTACGGCGACGGCACGGACCTGCTGACGGCGGCCCACGAGGCGGCCGATCGCCTGGCCCAGGACCTGGCAGTCGCTAGCGAGTGATTTCCGTCATCTGCACGGCCGACGGCTCAACCTGGCGTACCATACCGGTCGTGTAGGAGGGAATCTCGAACGCCATGGACGGGACCGTGTCGACGAAGCGCCGGCGCAGGTAGATGCGCGACCAGTCCTGGGGCGGGGTCATCAAACGCCACTGCAGGCCCATCTCCCACTCGTCGGAGAAGAACAGGTAGTGGTTGACGACGAGTATGTCCGGCTTGACGATGGTGCCATCCCACGCGGTGTCGGCCGTGATGCCCAGTTCCGGCCGTTCGGCGGCAAGCCAGGCGACGAAACGCTGGCGGTGTCCGGCGGCCTGCAGGGCCAGATCGGCGACGTGGCCGGCCCTCGCGCCGTCGGCGGCTACCCTCAGGGTCAAGGGATCGGTGCAGAGGTGGGTGCCGCGCTCGGCATAGACCAGGATATCCACGTCCCCGGTGACGCCGGGTTTCGGCACGACCGTCATCTCCGCCAGCCCATCGGAGGGCAGCGTCGAGGGCTCAATGCGTACCTCGGCTTCAGTGGCGGACGCCCGCAGTGTGACCGGTCCGCCAGTGGCGGGTTCGAGGGAAAGGAGCAGCACGCAGTGCTGACCCTGTACCAACTCGGTCATCTGTCCGGGGGCAAAGCGAAGGGCGAAGGGGGCGCTCGAAGCAATGCCTCCCGTACCGCTGTCGCTGCCGCAACCCAGCAGGCCAGCCACCAGCAGCAAACCGGCAGGTCGTGCTGTTCGCATGATGGGCTCCTCCTATAGTGATACTCTAGCAGAAAACCCCTCTTGCGCGCACCTGTTGCCGGCCGATCGTCAGCGGTTCATTTCTTCCAGGGCCTCCTCCAGAGCGCGCACCGCCTGTTCCTCTGAAGCCCTCGCCGCACGCACCAGGGCCACCATCCTGGACAGGTTCTCCGGATCTTCGAGATCCACCGAATCGCCCATCCCCATCGGCGTCATACTGGCCAAGGTGGTCAGGGACACCACTTCCTCATCATAGTATTGTCCCGCCCGCAGCAGTTCGGCAGAGACCTGCTGTGGGAACCGGGGTGCCGCCTCACGCAGGTACTCGGCCGCCATGGTCCGGCGCTCGAATACCAGATCCGCCGTCAGCGCCTGACCGAAGCCATCCACCCGGCCGGCAGTCAGCTCCACCATCCAGTGATCGTAGGCATCAAGGCCGTAGTGATACGTGTCTGTCGACGGTCGGTGTGCCTCCCTGAGAGCGAGCTCGATCACTTCCCGTGCCACAGCTACCGGATCGACCTGGCGGGGGGCACCGAAGATGAAGATGTCCAGCCCAGGGGCGCCGACCTCCGCCAATGTGCCCAGGTCTTCCAGAGACACAGGTTCTACGCCTCCCCCCCAACTGGAGATGTAGATCTCTTCCTTCTTCTCATGGTACCCCTTCACAACCCAGTAGAAGATGCCGAAGCGAGCGATGGCTGGTGTTCCCCGATCCAGACTTGCAGTGATCGCCTCCCACGCCTGCTGCTGTCGTTCAGGAAACTCTCCATCGTCCACGTCGGCGCCGATGTGCTGGATTGCGTAGCCGAGATTCTCGTACATGGCCAGGTTGCCGGGGACGTCGATCTCGCTGGTACCGGCGGGGCTCACCGAATCAGCAACACAGAACCGGAAGGCGTGTCCGGTGGCGCCCATCACCCGGTACGGCGGAACGTCCTCGTCGAGGTGGCGGACAACCCCTTCGAGGCCCCCGATGACGAGATCGGTGTGGCGCATGAAGCGCGCCTTCTCCAGGACGATCGCCCCTTCAGGGAGCTTCTCTCCGGGTGTGTCGAAGGCCAGCTCCGTCTGCTCCATCGCGGTATCCGATGTGCCGTCCGGGACCGTGAACTTCAATCCCCATACGCGGTTGCCGTCGTACCGTGCATCCTGCTCCGGTTCGCAGATGTTGAGGCTGAAGTCGAACCGGCTGCGGCCCTGATCGGCTCGTACCAGTACGGTGTTGTTTCCCTCGTGGATCCGGATCGTCCGCCGATCGTTGGGCAGCCGGTGACGTCGTCTGCCATCGTGTTCGTACACCTGCTCGCCATTGATCCACACGCGCATGCCCTCATCCGAGCCGACCCACAGCTCCGCCATTTGCTCTTTCGGTGCCTCAAACTCGGCGTAGGCGTACACCGCGCACGCGGAGGGATCGTCGTAGAACTTGTCCAGATCGATCTTGTCTTCGTGGAAATACACCGGCGCGGTCCAGCCGTTTTCTCCCGGCAGGGCTCGCGGGTCCGTCACATCGATGTACTCGCCATCATCCCCACTCGCCCGCGGGAACGGGCCCTTGACCAGCCACGTGCGGCAACCCTGCCCGTAGTGGCCGTACTCGCCCATCTGGCCCCAGTCGGCGGGACTCTTTACAAAACGGCGCTGGATCCTGGCGACGGGGTCACCCTTCACCTTGATCCGTTCCGGGTCCACCTGCCCGAGGCCGCGGAACGCACCCAGGGTCAGGTATTCGATATCGAAGGGATTGAGCCCCATCGTCCAGGCGCTCACCGCATCGGCAGCGATGATGTCGGCGCTGGCGATGATCGTATTCATCCGTACCGGTATGCCGCCACCATAGCGGTCGGTCTTGTCCCTCTCCATACACATGATGGCGTCCACCACGGCGAAATCGGGTTCGGCCACCGAGACGATGTCGAGGATGGTCTCGTCGAGAATTCCCGAGTGATGCGGGATACCGGGGTTGCCGCTGTGAGGGGGGTAACCGCTCATCTTCGGCCAGCCGTAGACCATTCCCGGTACGCTGCCGATGAAGTTCTTCATGGCGTTGGTCATGCCGATGGCATCGTGGATCTTGAGCACCGGCACACTGATCAGGAAATCACTCTCCAGGATCACCTCGGGCATGGTCCACGTGTCGCGAGCGTAGCCGCCGCCCGGAACATCGACGTCATGGACTTCGTCGAAATTCAGATCCAGAATGTCCAGATCGATGCCCTGCAGATCGGGATCGGTCAGAAGCTGCCGGAACCCGGCGACTTCGAAGCCGTCGACGATGGCAACGTCCCCATCGACCTGCACCTCGGGACTGCCCGGAGGGATCCACTCCGGCGGTCCTTCAGTAATCGTGATACGCGCCTCGGGTACGATTTCGTGGACGATCCTGACCAGCGCCTTCACCACCCGCCAGTCGGTGATCACGCCCGAGCCTCGCTTCTTCAGTTCCACGATGTTGACCTTGAAGGCTACCCAGTCAGCATCCGGCTCGATCCGTTGGGCGAGGCCTCCGGCCATGGCCACCGCCCGCCGCACCATGTCCTCCACCTGTGCCTCGGTCAGCTCTGTGTCACGGGACGCAGGATCGGGCAGCCCATCATGGTCGGATCCGATCAACCCGACTACCGAAGTGCCTGGTCGGGTGGCCGCCGACAGGGCGTCCACCATGGAATAGCTGTCCGGGCTGCCCTCTTCGGTTCTGGAGGCAATGTCCAGGCCGACGGCAACGCCGACCAGCAGCAGCACCATACCCCACGAGACGTTTCTCCTCACCTTTCTGCTCACCGTTTTCTCCTGTCGATCCGTCAGCAATTCATACTCTGGAGTATCCCTGTTCGATCGAACACGCACAACAAGCGGCCGGCACCATCGCCCTTGACTCGTACGGCCATCTGTCCCTTGGCTACACACCCACAGGCAGCAGATCCGTGCCAGCCGATGTTTCGAGCCTGGAGGTCGACATGTCCCGTCCACCGAACATTCTGTTCTTCTTCCCTGACCAGCAGCGCCACGACTGGACCGGACTCAACCGGCAGTTGCCACTGCGCGCGCCGAACACGAACGCCCTGGCGGCGCGAGGTACCAACTTCACCCGCGCGTGGTGCTCCTCGCCACTGTGCGCCCCTTCGCGTGCGTGTGTGGCTTCGGGAAGGCGGTACGACCGCTGTGGCGTCGCCGACAACGGCGCCAACTATCCTCTCGACCAGCCGACGTATTTCCAGGGTCTGCGTGATACCGGGTATCGTGTCGCCGGCGTCGGCAAGTTTGACCTGCACAAGAACGTGACCGATCCGGAGAATCGCTGGTGGGAGCTGGACGGTTCGCGACTGTTGCCGGAGTGGGGGTTCACCGAGGGCATCGACAACGAGGGCAAGTTCGACGGCTCCGGCAGCTACCGGATACACGGAGAACCCAGAGGGCCGTACCTGGCCTTTCTCGAGCAGCGCGGTTTCGCCGAGGTCTACCTGCAGGAACACGCCGAGCTGAAGCAGCACATGGGTGCCTACACCACGACCTTGCCCGACGACGCGTACTGCGACAACTGGGTGGCCGACAACGGCCTCCGGTTTCTGCGAGGGTTCCCGCAGGACACGCCGTGGCACCTGGTGGTCAATTTCACCGGGCCACACAATCCGATGGATGTGACGGCATCCATGCGGGCTCGCTGGGAGCACGAGGCGTTCGAGGCACCGCACGACAACGACGAATCCGATCGGGAAGGGCTGTTGCGCAACCGGCAGAACTATGCCGCCATGATCGAGAACATCGACGCCCAGGTGGGGCGCTTCGTGCAGGCAGTTGAGGCGCGTGGCGAACTCGAGAACACGATCGTCATCTACGCCTCCGACCACGGCGAGATGCTCGGCGATCACGGCCGCTGGGGGAAGAGCACCTGGCATCAGCCTTCGGTGGGCGTACCCCTCGTCATCGCTGGACCGGAGGTCGCCGAAGGCGCTACCTGCGCCGCGCCCGTGGTGCTCCACGATCTGCCAGTATGGCTTCTCGAGCGGGCCGGTTCGCGGCCGCTTCCCGACGCCGATGGTCGATCTCTGCAGCCGCTGCTGTCAGATGCCTCCGCCGATCACCGCGAAGTGGTTGTCAGCGGGCTGGACGACTGGCGCGCGGCAACGGACGGCCACCACAAGCTCGTCGTCCAGAAGGGTCAGGAGGATCGACTGTTCGACCTGGATGCAGATCCGTGGGAGGATGCCAACCTGGCACAGGACGCGCCACCGGTCGGCGCCTTACTGCGCCGCGCTCTCGTCGAGGAGGCAGGTGAATCATGGGCGGGCTAGACGGAGTCGATCTCCTCCGTGTGCGGATTACCGAGGTAGGGATCTCTGTCGGCACACGCCGGGTATGACACCACCGCGCCCCATCCTGCTCGCCGACGACGGGCTGATTCCAAACAGCCCGCTGCCGCTGCTCGTCTACCCGTCGGCACTGGCGAATACCGCGGATCGGGCGCACCAGTTCGTAGATCTCTTCGCCGGCCATGGTTGGGGCCGCTCCTGGCGCAACGGGATCTACTCCTTCCGCCACTACCACAGCTCAGCACACGAAGTGCTGGGTATCGCTGCCGGCACGGCGCGAGTCGAGTTCGGGGGGCCGCAGGGGGTGGAGCTGGAGGTGGCGGTGGGAGATGCGGTACTGATCCCCGCAGGAGTCAGTCACTACAATCTGGGGGCCAGCAGCGATCTGCTCGTCATCGGCGCCTATCCGAATGACAGCGACAGCGTCGATCTGTGCCGGGACACGATGGAAGATCGGGCCGCCGCCGTACCACGAATCGCGGCGGTGCCCCGTCCACTCCGCGATCCGGTCCTTGGCGACGCGGGATTGCTGACATCGTGGGAGTGAGCAGGCTCTGGCGGTTCAACGCCGCCCGTTGGCAGGCATCGATGAGCGTGCTCACGTCGTGCCGTTCCGGTTCAGCGCGGTCAGTGACAGGGAGCCATCCTCGTTGTCGTAGAGCCAGCGGCGCAGATTGTCCCGTGCCCGGGGCCACTCGCTGTCGAGCATGGAGTACCAGGCTGTGTCACGGTTGCGCTGACGGACGATGCGATGCTGGCGGAAGATGCCCTCGAAGCTGAACCCCAGACGTAATGCGGCGGATCGGGATTTCGCGTTCAGCGAGTCACACTTCCACTCGACGCGGCGGCAGCACAGGCGCTCGAAGGCTTCCTCCAGCATGAGGTGGGCTGCCTCCGTATTGGCCCGCGTTCGCTGGGCGGCGGGCACGTACCAGATGTGGCCCAGCTCGAGGCAGCGGTCCGGCGCGGCGATGTTGAGGAATGACACCATGCCGAGGGCGGCGCCGGTCTCGGCGTGGCGCACGGTGAAGAACATCGGATCCGCACTGGGGGCGATCTCCGCCATCCACTTCTGCATCCCCGTGCCGTTGTCAAAGGGGCCATACGGCATGTACGTCCACAGCTTCTCGGCGTCGTCACTGCCGTGGGAGCGGGGGAACAGCTCGTCGGCATCACCAACCGGGTCGACGGGCCCAAGATGCACGAAGCGGCCTTCGTAGGTGCGGCGCTCCGGCTGTTGAGGCGCATCGAGGGGAGGGACGGGTTCACCGACGGGCAGCATATCAGTCTCCTGTGACGGGTTGACGGACCACAGACTGTGCGTGGCACAGGACGGTGTCAACGGTGTGGGGAAGGGCTTGGTGGTGTTCACCGACACCTCTATAGTGTGTGCTATGAATGAAGATATACCCGCCACTCACTGCGTGATTCCGGATGGCCCTCGCCGTCGTCTGCTGCTGGAGGACTGTGACGATGGCCGCAGGTTGCCGACACTGGCGTGGACGCTTGACGGATGGTCGGCAATGGCCGTGAAGGAAATCGGTCTTCGGATCGGCGGACGATTCGGCCTGGATGTCACCGTCCTTCGGGACCTGGGCCAGAGCGGTCAGCGCTACTGGTGCGAAGTCGAGGTGCACGGCGGCGAACCGACGCGCGGTCACTGGGTGCCGATCAGCGAACTGGTTGACCTGACGCGCCTGGCGGAGGCGGACCGCACGGTGCTCGAGTCCTGGCTCCGCGAAGCATCCGGCGCGCCGGCTCCTCCCACACGATCGCCCTGGGAACGACCGGGGTGGCATGCAGAGGCCGTGGTCTGGATCCGCGAGCAACTTGCAGATCTCGGACTGCAGGCCAATGGCCCCATCCGGCAATTCAAGGCAGCGTGGAGCTGGTCGTGCCTGCTCGAGGTCCCGACGACGTCAGGTCAGCTGTTCTTCAAGGCGGTCTATGACAAGCCGCCTGGTGAGGTGGACTTGATTCTGGCACTGCAGCCACGCTGGGCGCAGTGCCTGCCGCGGTTGCTGGCCGCCGATGAGCGCGGCTGGATGTTGATGGAGAACTTCGACGGTGAGCCGATCGAGAAGATGGCGCCGGAGCGTTGGGTTGCGGCGGCGTCCCGGTTCGGGCAACTGCAGATGGACTGCGCCGTCGCCGTCGACGAGTGGCTCGGAATGGGCTGCCCGGACCGTCGTCTGTGCCGGCTTCCGGCCCTGTTCGCCGAGGTGCTTGCCGACGAGGACATCCTGTTGTCCGATCCAGAGCCGCTGACGGCAGCCGAGATGGCCGGTCTGCGCACGCTTCAGCCGGTGGTTGGCGAGCTCTGTGCGAAACTCTCGACGTATGACATCCCGGAGAGCCTTCATCACCAGGATTTTCGCTCCGGGAACCTGATCGCCATCGGTGACGAGGCGTTGTTCTACGACTGGGGCGACACAGTCGTGTCGCATCCGTTTCTCAGCCTGCAGCGGATGCTCGATTTCGTGGATCGACCACGTGGCGTGCCACACTGGGACTGGGAAATGAAACACCGGGGAGACCGGCTGTGCCGGGCGATCCGCGACGCCTATCTGAAGGAATGGACCTGTCTGGAGTCGCCACGCCGCTTGACGGAAGTGCACATCCTGAGCCGACAGCTGAACGTGGCCTACCAGGCGATTCGCTGGCATCAGGAGATACCCCACGTCGAGCTGGACAGCGGCTGGGGAAGGGTGATGCCGCGGGCAACGAAGAATAGCCTGCGTCAGGTACTGGAGATCTGGCCGTGCCTGAGGCCTGACAAACCGCTACATTCCTGACAGTGCCGCGCACGATTCCGGAGATCTCCCCCGATGAACACTCCTCAACCCGGCATTACTCAGTTGAACGCCGACCTCGCCGAAAGTCTGCGCGAGGGGCGCTTCGAATCTCTTGTCCTGTTCGACATCGATCATTTCCACCAGATCAACGCTGACCTCGGCGCCAAGACAGGAGACTCGATCCTGACGCTCGTCGAAGAGGTCATCGCCGATCTCACACCGGTGTCGTACCGTATCGGTGGGGACTCCTATGCCGCCCTGGGCATCAACGCCGAGGGCGCAGATGAGGTCCGTGGCGCGGTCAAGCTGGCCGCCCAGCGGCGACTGCAGGCACATGTGGCCCTGTCCGGTGGCGGGGTGACCATCCAGCCCGATCTGCTCGTTGTCAGCGAGGAGGCGGTGCGCCTGCTCTACGCCGCCGCTTCACAGATGCTGGCTCTGGCCAAACAAGGTGGGAGAGACGAGATCGTCTGGCTCGCCGACGACGGGTCATTCGAGGGCGAGACGGGCACGGCAGCGCTGCAGCTGTTCCGCGATCTGGCACGAGTGAACGCCTCCCGGGCGCGGCAGATGGAGGTGGAGTCAAAAGTCGATCCTCTCACGGGGCTGTTCAACCGCCGCGGCTTCGAGGACATCTTCGCCCGCATGGTTGAATCATCGAAACGCACCGAGCGCCCGCTGGGTCTGCTCTACATGGACTCCGACTCGCTGAAGAAGATCAACGATCGTGACGGCCACGAGGCGGGGGATCGTTTCATCGTCGACCTGGCGAGTATCCTGCGCAACGTGGCCCGCCGATCCGACTTCAACTTCCGCTGGGGCGCGGACGAGTTCGCCGTGGTGCTGGAAAGCGGCAATGCGGCGCGCGCCGCGACGCTGGCAGAGCGCCTCAAGGAGGCCGTGGCCGAACGGACGGAGGGTACCGTGTCGATCGGGATCTACTGCGGTGTGCCGGAGAGCGCCGAAGACGCGGTACGGATCGCTGACGCGGCCATGTATGACGCCAAACGGCGCGGCAAGGATCGTGTCGTCGTCAGTCTGCAGGATTGACCAGGTCGATGAGGAAGGCGTAGTCGAGGGCCGTCTTGCGGTAGCGCCGATACCGCCCCGACGGCCCACCGTGGCCGGCCTCCATCTCCGTCTTCAGAACCAGTCGGTTGCCGTCGGTGCGCAGAGCCCTCTGCCGCGCCACCCACTTGGCCGGCTCCCAGTACTGCACGGCGGCATCCGCCAACCCGGTAGTAACCAGCAGGTGCGGGTAGTCGGTGGCGACGATGTTGTCGTACGGTGAATAGGCCAGCATGTAGTCGTAGTACTTCTTCTCGTTCGGATTCCCCCACTCATCATATTCGCTCGTCGTCAGCGGAATGCTGTCGTCCAGCATCGTCGTGACCACGTCGACCCAGGGCACATGGGCGATGATTCCGTGGAACAGATCGGGGCGAAGGTTCATCACGGCCCCCATCAACAGGCCGCCGGCACTGCCGCCCTCGGCGAACAGCCGGTCAGGGTGGGTATATGCCTTGCCGACGAGGTGTTCGGCACAGGCGATGAAATCCGTGAAGGTGTTGCACTTGTTGAGCAGTCGGCCATCCTCGTACCAGGTGCGGCCCAGCTCTTCGCCACCGCGGACGTGGGCGATGGCAAAGGCGAATCCACGGTCGAGCAGGCTCAGCAGGCTGGCCGAGAAGTCCGCGTCCATACTGGCACCGTAGGAGCCGTATCCGTAGAGGAGCAGCGGCTGGCTCCCGTCACGAGACAAGCCGCGCCGGTAGACGATGGAAATCGGTACGCGCCGACCGTCGTCAGCCGTGGCCCACAGTCGCTCCGTCTGATAGTCGGCCGGATCGAAGCCACCCAGGATGGCCTGGCGTTTGACCAGGACGCGCTCACGGGTATCCATGTCGTAGTCGAATTCCGACTCCGGCGTCGTCATCGACTCGTATCGAAAGCCGAGGGTGGTGCGATCATATTCGGCGTTGCGGGACGTGGAGGCGTCATAGACGGCCTCGCCGAAGTCGAGATAGTGCTCGTCGCCGGTGTCCCGCCGCCGGATGCGCAACTGCTGCAGACCGTTTTCGCGCTCAGAGACGACGAGATGGTGGTGGAAGGCGGCCACATCCTCCAACAGAACGTCGTCACGATGGGGGATCACCTCCTCCCAGTTGGCGCGGGCCGTGGCGTCGAGGGTTGTCTGCATCAGGCGGAAGTTGACCGCCTCATCGTTGGTCCGGACGTAGAACCGGTCGCCACCGTGGTCGACGGAGTATTCGTGATGGCGCTGACGGGGCTCGAATATCCGCCAGTCGGCGTCAGGCTGATCGGCGGGCAGGTAGCGGATCTCGGTGCTCACCGTCTGCCACAGAGTCAGCAGGATGTATTGGCGGGAACGCGTCTTCGACAACCACATGTCGAAGGTCTCGTCCGCCTCTTCGTACAGCAGCTCGTCGTCGCTGACGTCGGTCCCGAGAACGTGCCGGTAGAGCTGATACCAGCGCAACGTCTCGGGGTGCTGCTTCACATAGAAGATGGTGCGGCCGTCCTCCGCCCAGGCAAAGCTCTCGGTGACGTTGGCAATCGCGTCAGGGAGCCGTTCTCCCGAGGCCAGATCCTTGAAGCGCAGGGTGAAGAAGCCGCGTCCCTCGTCGTCTTCCGCCCAGGCGTAGAGGCCCTGCTCAGGCCCCCCGGTGCTGGCGCCGCGCACGTCGAAAAACCGGTGGCCTTCGGCGCGGGCGTTGACGTCGAGCAGAATCTGCTCGTCAGCGGCCATGGAGCCCTGACGCCGGCAGAGGATCTTGTACTGGCGGCCCTCTTCGACGCGATGGTAGTACAGGCAGTCGCCGATGCGTGTCGGTGCCGACGTGTCCGTCTGTTGAATACGACCCTTGATCTCCTGAAACAGCTCCTCCTGCAGCGAACCCGTGTGAGCGAGCAGAGAATCGCCATAGGCGTTTTCCGCTTCGAGGTAGGCGATGACCTTCGGGCTGTCTCTCTGGCGCAGCCAGAAGTAGTCGTCCACGCGCGTGTGATCGTGGCGGGTCAACTCGTGTGGTCGGCGTTCGGCGATGGGCGGAGAAGGAGGCTGGGTCACAGGCTTGGTCCCGGTGAGATCGGTGGGTTCGGGCGGGCGGGGAGAATTCTATGGTGGTTCGTCGGAGCGGGACAATCTCAAGTGACGGGCCGTCCCATCCGAGCCAGTCCCAGACGTTGAACGCGACAGCCATGACGCCTATTTTCAATGGTTTACGCCAATCCCGACGTCGGAGATCCGCGGCCCAGATGATCGAGCACGATCCCTACTTCATCGCTGACCCAGATGCCATCGAAACGCCGGCCATGGTGGTATTCGAGCAACAGCTGGACGCCAATATCGCAGACCTCTGTGGACTCGTGGGCGGCGGCGCCAACCTCATGGCCCACGTGAAGACGCACAAGTCCGAGGCCATCGCCCGCAAGCAGCTGGCAGCGGGGATCGCCGGGTTCAAGTGCGCGACTCTACAGGAACTGGAGCTGGCCCTCGACGCCGGTGCTCCCGAGGCGATTCTCGCCTACCCGATGGTGCAGAGCCTGAAGGCGGAGCGCTTCGGACGCATCGCGGACGCCCACGGCGAGGCTCGGGTCTACGCCACAGCGGGGGACATTCTCCATGTGGAGGTCCTGTCCAGAGCCGCCATCGGTCGGGATCGCCCGTTGTTGGTGATGCTGGACCTGGACGTGGGCATGCACCGTACGGGGGCGTCTCTGGCCGGGGCTGAGTCGGTGTACGCCGAGATTCACAAGGCATCGGGGCTGCAGGCAGCGGGGATTCACGCCTATGACGGCCACGAGCACTTCCAGGACCCGGACGGCCGTGCTGGCGCCGCGCACAAGCATATCGATGATCTCAAAGCCCTCAAGAGTCGGCTCGAAACCGGCGGCATGGCAGTACCACGTATCGTTGCCGGTGGCTCCTTCTCCTTCCCTTATTATGCCCGTACCGAGGGATTCCACGGCTCTCCCGGCACCGTCATCTACTGGGATATCAACGGCACCACACGTATGCCCGATCAGCCCTTCCGGTGGGCCGCCATGGTGTTGTGCCAGGTCGTTGAGCGTCGCCCCGAGCAACAGACCATCACCACCGACCTGGGAGTCAAGGCGATCGCCTCCGACCCGCCATTGGCCAGTCGTGCCCGTCTGCTGGGACACATGGACGCGCGACTCCTGCTGCAGAACGAGGAGCATGGCGTCTTCCTGTGGCCGGGTGAGGACCTGCCCGCCGTGGGCGATTACCTGCTGGCCGTTCCCGGGCATGTCTGCCCGACGACGATCCGTTATCCCGGCAGTTTCGTCATCGACGCCGAAGGCACGGTGGTCGACTTCTACCCTCATACCGCCCGCGACCGGCAGTAGGTCGGGGCGGAGAGGCAGGGCACAACAGGCGGTGCCCGACCGAACTCCCTTTTCCGTCAACTGGCTGGTCACGCTGATCCACGCCCGGCATGTGGCCCGTGCCGTGCGTGCCTGCGCTGGGGGGCGGCTGCTCGATGTGGGCTGTGGTACCCGACCTTTCGCCGACCTGCTCGAGGCTCACAGCGACCGTTCGCTGGGGATCGAGATCGACAGGGGACGGTTCGGCTTGAAGTCGAACTCGGCGGAGGGTATGATCGCCTGCAGCGGCGGCGAGCAACCCATGTCTCTGCCCGATGCCTGGGCCAGCGGTCTGCATCTGCCCTTCCATGACGGGTCCTTCGACACGGCGGTCTCGTTCCAGGTTCTGGAGCACGTACCGCAACCGGCGCGTATGCTGGCCGAGATCACCCGTGTCCTCAGGCCGGGAGGGGTGCTCGTGCTGACGGCGCCGCACATCTGGGGTATCCACGAGGAACCACACGACTACTATCGGTTCACTCCCTACGGACTGCGTTATCTGGCCGAGACTGTGGGTCTGCGCGTGCACAGCGTGGTACCCCTCGCCGGTTTCTGGGTCACCATGGGAGCCCGGTTCACCCAGTACCTGTCCCAGTTCGAGAAGCTCTACCTGCATCCGGTGACGCGACCGTTGATGGCACTGATCCAGGTGGTCTGCCTCGCCTTCGACAGTCTGCACCGCGTCGACAGCGACGCCTGGAATCACATGCTGGTGGCCCGCAAGCCAAGGACGGAGAAGCCAGAGTGATGCAGCAGGGCGTGTCACGCGACAACTGGGCAAGGCCTGACAACGGCTGGCTCGTGGCCGGCGCCGTGCTGGCGGCATCGCTGGTGACGGCCCTGCCGCTGCTGTTGCTTGGTACGGTATCGCACATGGTGCTCGTGGCCGGCGCCCTGGTGTCGGTGGCGGCCACCCTGTTCTCGCCGCGACGGGCTCTGGCGGCGCTGGTGGTGGTCACCGCCGTCCTGCCCGTGGCCCTGGCAGACGCTGTGCGTCTGCCGCTGGGGGCCCGACCGTGGGAACTGATCCTGCTGGCGGCGCTGCTGTTCACCGCCATCGATCTCATCCTCTTCGACGGCATGCGGCTGCGACGCACGCGCGTAGACGGGCTGGTTCTGGCTTTTCTGGGAGTCGCCACCGTCGGCACTTTGATCGGTGCCTGGCACGGCCACGAGGCGTTCCTGCGAAACGCGCGCTACCCGTTTTACTTCGTCTGCTTCTTTCTCGTGCTGCAGGCCCTCGAGCGGCGCGACGTGACTCGTCTGTTCTCGCCGCTCTTTGTCATCATCGGCGTGGTGATCAGCGCCGAATACGTACTCGAGTTCCTCGGCGCCATCGATCTGTCCACGGGGGATGACTTCGTACGTATCGGGCATCGCCAGGGCATCGTGCTGCCGGTCTCGCTGCTCGTCATGGCCAACTGGATCGTCCACGACCCCCGTCGCTGGGGGCGAGCCCTGCTGCTGGGCCTGTTTCTGTTCACCGGACTCGGCTTCGCGCTGACCCTGGGGCGAGGCATGTGGGTCTCTTTCGGCCTGGGCCTCGTCGTCTCGGTGTGGCTGTGGCACAAGGGACAGCCGGTGGCCCAGCGTCGTGCGTGGAAGGGTATCGCCCTCGCCATGGGCCTGGTGCTGACGCTGACGGCGACGGTCCTCATCTTCCAGCGGGTCACCGGGGCGGCGATCTCGGCCCATGCGGTGGAACGTTCGCGTACGTTCCTCGATTACAGCCGGGACGTTCAGGTTCTGAGTCGTCTGCTGAACTACGCCACGGCCCTCGGCGAGATCGCCAAGCAGCCCGTTCTCGGCGCCGGTCAGGGAGCGACGGTGACGTCCTACTCCTTCAATCCCGATACGGACCGGTTCGAAACCTGGACCGCGTGGACCCTGGACAGCCTGTATCTGACACTGTGGCTGAAGCTCGGACTGGCGGGACTGGTCCTGTTTCCCTGGCTGTGCTTTCGTGTCGTGCAGGCAGGAGTACGCGTCTTCCACCGAAGTCGGGACCCGTCGGAGCGGGCCTTCGCTGCCGCCGCCGTGGCGACCCTGGTGGGTATGGCGTTGCTGGGAATCAGTGACGGATCCATGGTGAACGGACGCTTCGCTGCCCTTTTCGCCGTGCTTTTCGGACTGATCATGCTGATGGACGCCGACGACGACAGGAGTAGAACGGTTCCATGAAGAGACTGATCGATGTTGCATCCTCACCGTCCCGGCGGATCGTCGGGTTGATGACAGGGACCTCTGCCGACGGCATCGATGCCGTGCTGGCTGAGATCGATGGCTTCGGCGAGACGACGGAGTTCCACGTCCTGGCACAGCTCACCCACAAGCTGCCCGAGTCGCTCCAGGCCGATCTGTTCATGCTGTTCCAGCCGGATGCGCTCGTGGAGGACCTGTGCCGGACGAACTTTGCCCTCGGTGCGGCCCTGGCCGATGCGGCGTTGCAGGTCGTCGAGGCGGGCAATATGGTCCCGGAGGAAGTCGACCTCATCGGCAGCCATGGCCAAACCGTACGCCATCTGCCCCAGGGCAATCCCCCGTCGACATTGCAGATCGGCGAAGCGGCGGTGATCGCTCGACATACCGGCATTCCGGTGATCAGCGATTTCAGGCCGGCGGACATGGCAGCCGGTGGCGAGGGCGCTCCTCTCGTACCGCTGGTGGATGTGCTGCTCTTCGGTCATCCGGACAACGGCCGACTGCTGCTCAACATCGGCGGCATCGCCAACGTGACCGCCATCCCGGCGGGGGCGACGCCGCACCATGGTGTGCTGGCCTTCGATCTGGGGCCTGGCAACGCCCTGGTGGACGCCGCCGTGCAGCACCTGACAGGAGGCACAGAGCGCTATGACGACGATGGCCGTCGCGCTGCCGGGGGCACGGCCAGTGAAGAATGGGTGGAGAAGCTGCTGAAACACGACTTCTTTCGCCGGCCGCCGCCGAAGTCGACGGGACGCGAGGAGTTCGGCACTTTTTTTGTGGCCGAACTGATGCACCAGGCCGACCTGGCCCCGGCGGATCTGCTGGCGACGCTGACTCTGTTCACGGCGCGCAGCATCGCCGTCGGTATCGAACACTTCGCCGATTCGGCGGGGGAAATGGAAGAGGTCTTCGTCGGTGGCGGCGGCGTACACAACAGCCACCTGATGGCCCTGCTCGAAGAGGTGCTGAGCCCTCGCCGCGTCCGGCCCATCGACGATCTGGGTGTGCGGGCCGACGCCAAGGAAGCGCTGGCTTTCGCCGTGCTGGCCAATGAGACGGTCATGGGACGGGCCGGAAATGTCAGGGGTGCGACGGGGGCGACGATGGACGCCGTCCTCGGCAAGATCTCGTTGCCGCCGCTGTCAGAGGAGGGACCACATTGATCGTCGATACGCACGTGCACGTGTGGGAGATCGACCCGCCGCGGTACCCTGTCGGCCCGACGGCGCCCAATTTCACCTCTCTGCCGGATGAACCGGCCAGAGTGGACGAACTGGTGGGCGACATGGATGCCAACCACGTCGATGCGTCGGTGCTGGTGCAGACGTCATGGTCGACCTGGGACAACGGGTATATCGCCGACTCGGTGGCGCGTTTCCCGATTCGCTTCGTCGGCCACGGCATGGTGGATCCCCAGGACGAGGCCAACAATGCCGAGGCGGCGCGCTACTGGATCGAGGACCGCGGCCTGATGGGCTTCCGCTTTCATCCCATGTATTACAAGGACGAGAAAGTGCTGACCACAGAGGGCAACCGTCCCCTGTGGCAAGTGCTGGCCGATCTGGACGCCGTCGTCCAGTTCCACACCAATGCTGCCTGCGCCGACCAGATCGACGAGATCGCCACACGGCATCCGGACATGCTGCTGCTCATCGACCACATGGGGTATCCCAATCTCGACGAAGGCCCGGGGCCATGGCAGCCGATTGTGGATCTGGCGCGGCACCCGAATCTCCACGTCAAGATCTCCGACGTGAAGGGGCGCTCGAAGCAGGAGTTTCCCTTTGTCGACACGCACGATTTCGTCCGCCTCCTCGTCGACGCCTACGGCGCGGATCGGTGCCTCTGGGGGACGGGTTATCCCGGTCACCATCGCACGAAACACAACTGGCTGACCCTTGAAGATGAACTGCGCCTCGTTCGCGAGGGCTTCGATTTCCTCACCGAAACACAACGAGACCGAATCCTGGGCGGCACCGCCGCCGAGGTCTGGGGGCTGGCATGACGCATCGATTCGAGCTTGTCGAGACGCGGGCGATTCCCGAACTGAACACGGAGGCAAGCCTCTACCGGCATCCCACGGGGGCCCAGCTGATGTCGCTGGTCAACGCCGAGGACGAGAACAAGGTGTTCGGCATCAACTTCCGTACGCCGCCGACCGATTCGACCGGAATCGCGCACATCCTCGAGCACTCGGTACTGTGCGGTTCGGACAAGTACCCGGTGAAGGAGCCTTTCGTCGAGCTGCTGAAAGGCTCGCTGAAGACGTTCCTCAACGCCTTCACCTATCCCGACAAGACCTGCTATCCGGTGGCCAGTCAGAACCTGCAGGACTTCCACAACCTGGTGGATGTCTATCTCGACGCGGTGTTTCACCCACGCCTGACGCCGGAGGTCCTCAAACAGGAGGGCTGGCACTACGAAGTCGAGGGTGATCAGCTGACGTACAAGGGCGTGGTCTTCAATGAGATGAAGGGAGCCTATTCCTCCCCCGAGCGGATTCTCGGCGAGGCCATCCAGCAGGGAATCTTCCCGGACAACACCTATGGCGTCGAGTCGGGCGGTCATCCCCGGCACATTCCCGACCTGAGTTGGGAGCAGTTCGAGAGCTTCCATCGCGATCTCTATCATCCCGCCAATGCGCTCATCTGGTTCTACGGCGACGATCCCGTTGAAGGGCGCTTCGAGATTCTCGAGTCTTACCTGGGGCAGTTCGAGGCCCGCCGTATCGATTCAGCGGTGGCCGTACAGCCACACTGGTCGGCATCCCGTACGGTGGAAACGACGTATGCCGCCAGCGACGACGACGGCGAGGGTGGCGAAGAGAAGAAGCACTATGTCGCCGTGAACTGGCTGCTGGAGGACGGCATCGACTACGGCACCCGGCTCGGCCTGCAGGTCCTCGACCATGTCCTGCTCGGCTCCTCGGCGGCGCCGCTGCGCAAGGTCCTGATCGAGTCAGGACTCGGCGAAGACCTGACGGGGGGCGGCATGGAAACCGAACTGCGGCAACTGTTCTTCAGCGCCGGGCTCAAGGGCGTCAAAGCCGCAGACGAGGGCAAGGTGGAGGGTCTCGTCATCAACACCCTCACCGAGCTGGCCAGAGACGGCATAGATCCGGAGACCGTGAAGGCGTCGCTGAATACTTCGGAATTCCGTCTGCGCGAGAACAACACCGGTTCCTATCCGCGCGGGCTCATTCTCATGCTTCGCTCCCTGGCGACGTGGCTCTACGACGGCGATCCCTTCGAGCCTCTCGCCTTCGAAGCGCCCCTGGCGGCCCTCAAGGAACGGGTTGCGGCGGGGGGCTACTTCGAAGGACTTATCGAAGACCATCTGCTGACGAACCCGCATCGCACCACGGTGTACGTGCGTCCTGACCCCACCCAGTCCGAACGGGAAGAAGCCGAGGAGAAATCGCGTCTGGCGAAGGTCCGCGAAACACTTTCTGAGGCGGACATGGAACGCATCGCTGCAGAGGCGGTACAACTGAAGGAGCGCCAGGAGACACCAGACGATCCGGCCGACCTGGCAAAGATCCCGGTACTGTCCCGCGATGACCTGGAGCGGCAGATCCGCAAGGTGCCGATCGAACGCACCGAGGTCGCCGGTGCCCGGACCTTCTATCACGACCTGTTTACCAATGGCATCGTCTATATCGACGTCGGCTTCGACCTGCGCACGTTGCCGGCCGAACTGCTGCCGTACGTCTCCCTGTTTGGCCGTTGTCTGCTGGAAGTCGGCACCGAGACCGAAGACTTCGTCCGGCTGTCGCAGAGGATCGGCGCCAGGACCGGCGGCCTGTGGACCGGCAGCATCCTGACCAACCAGAGACTCGGGAAGACACCGGTAGGTTACTTCTTTCTGCGCGGCAAAGGCATGCTCGAGCAGGTGCCGGACCTGCTCGACATCGTTCGCGATGTGCTGCTGACGACCCAACTCGACAATCCGGCGCGGTTCCTGCAGATGGCTCTCGAGGAGAAGGCAGGCGAGGAGGCCGGGCTGATCCCCGGCGGCCATGCCGTCGTCAACATGCGTCTCAAGTCCCACTTTGACGAAGTGGCCTGGGCGGTCGAGCAGATGGAAGGTGTGAGCTACCTGTTCTTCCTGCGGGAGCTGACGAAGCGGGTGGAGTCCGACTGGAGCTCCGTGCTGGCCAAGCTTCAGGCCGTGCGTGATCACCTCGTCAATCGCGGCACGCTGCTGGTGAACGCCACCTTCCCCGAGTCCGATCGCAGTGCCGTGGAGCCGCACATCGAGACGCTGGTTCAGTCATTGCCTCAGAGTCCCGTCGTCACCGGCGCTTGGTCGCCTCAGCTGCGGCTGGCCGATGAAGGGCTGACCCTGCCGGCGCAGGTGAACTACGTGGCCAAGGGGGGCAACCTCTACGACCTCGGTTACGAGTTGAAGGGCTCCGTCGGTGTGATCACGAAATACCTGCGCAACAGCTATCTATGGGATCACGTGCGGGTGCAGGGCGGTGCGTACGGGGCGTTCTGCTCCTTCGACCACTTCACCGGTTTGCTGGTGTACGCTTCCTACCGGGATCCGAACCTGCAGGGCACCGTCGACGCCTACGACGGTGCGGCGGCCTTTCTGCAGAACCTCGACCTGCCCGCCGAGGAGCTGACGAAATCGATCATCGGCACGATCGGCGAACTCGATTCCTACCAGCTGCCCGATGCCAAGGGCTACATGTCGATGGTGCGTGAGTTGACCGGCGTCGACGACGAATACCGGCAACAGATGCGGGATGCCGTGCTGAGCACGACGGCGGCAGAATTCCGTGAGTTCGGCGACGCTCTGGCGAAGCTCAACGATGTGGGGCGCGTGGTTGTGCTGGGATCGAAGGATACCATCGAGGAAGCGAACTCGGCCCGTGGGGGCTGGCTGGACGTTCTGCCCGTGATGTAACGACCTTGGAATTCACCGTTCTGGCCGGTGCCGGCCGGGACGCCGGGCCGCAGTGTCGGCACGGCGGGGGAACTGGTTCGTTCATACGGTGGCGCTACCGGCTGGCGAGCCACGATGGGGCTGTGTCTCTGGGGATTCAGAACTGGCGCGGGTTCCGGGCCGACACCCGAGCGGCCCTCTGCCCCGGCCGGCACCGACCGTCGGCCGAAGCCGGCGGGATGGAGAAACTGTCAACCGATTGGCGGATCATCCCCTGACTTCGTTCGTAGCCTCCAGTTGCGCCTTGGCGTCGGTGACTCGGCGTTCGGCGGCCTCCAACTCCTTGACGGCCTCGTCGACGGCCACTTGTGCCTCGCGCGCTTCCAATACCGTCTTCGGTTCATCGACTTTGCGGGCGAAGTGGGCTGAGAAACCCACGACCAGCATGACGACAACGCATAGCAGAATAAAGAAGATAATGACCATGTCCCCACCTCCTCTCGACTCGGCAGGTGCCACCGGGACCTTGCGTGACCCCCGTACTGGTTGTATCCCGGAATCGGCAGTGAAAGTCAAATGACGAGATGACGAGGGGCGAGCGGCTGTGGCGCACCTGTGCCTACTACTGCGCCTTTGTCGGCCTGGGATTCGTGCTGTCCTCCCTGGGGCCGACGCTGCCGGCACTCTCGAATCTGTTGGGCGTGTCCCTCGGGGCGTTGAGCACGGTCTTCGTCGCCCGGTCCGGGGGGTATCTCGCCGGTGCCATGCTCGGGGGGCGGCTGTACGATCGCTTTGCCGGGCACCCGTTGATGGCATCGATGCTGGCTATCATGGCGCTGGCCATGGCCTGCGCGCCCCTGAGTCCCTCGCTGACGGTTCTGACATGCGTCTTCGTCTGCCTCGGGGTTGCCGAGGGTACCCTCGACGTGGGTGGCAATACACTGCTCACGTGGCTCTACCCGTCCGGTCTCGGACCGTGGATGAACGGCCTGCACTTCTTCTTCGGCGTCGGGGCCATGCTGTCGCCTCTCATCATCGGCTACGCCATGGGGCAGACGGGTTCGGTGGCGGTGGCCTACTGGTCTCTGGCGGCTCTGCTGATCCCCGGGATCGTTCTGCTGCTGATTCTGCCGAGTCCGCCCATTGCGGCCCACGCCCGCGAACAGTCAGGCTCCCTGCGTGTCCATCGAAAGACGATCTTTCTGGTGGCCGGGCTGCTGTTCGCCACCGTGGGAGCTGAGGTCGGCCTCGGCAACTGGATCTATACATATTCCATTACACTGCAGATCGCTGACGATGCGGGGGCGGCCTTGTTGACCTCGGCCTTCTGGGGCGCCTTTACCCTGGGCCGGCTCCTGGGAATCCCGCTGGCGGCACGGCTGGCGCCAGCGTCGATCCTGCTGCTCTGTATCGCCGGCTGCACCGCAGGGGCAGCTCTGGCGCTGCTGCAGCCGGACGCCAGGGGGTTGATCTGGTCGGCGACGATCGTCAGCGGCCTGGCGGTGGCGCCCATGTTTGCCACCGTGTTGTCATTGGCTGGGGGAAGTATGCCGATCACCGGGCGCGCCACGGGGTGGTTCTTCATCGGCTCGAGCGCCGGTGGCATGACCGTGCCGTGGGTGATCGGGCAGCTCTTCGAGTCGATGGGCCCGACGTCGGTGTTCG
>PBSR01000063.1 GCA_002726335.1 Gemmatimonadaceae bacterium | reverse complement strand
GAGGCCGTGTGGGAGGCGGGGGCCGCCGATCGCTGGCCACGAGATCTCTTCGAGGCGGCGGTAGAGTGCATCGAGGTGAAGGAGTCCGGTGACCCCCGCGAGGTCTGTGATAAACCGGCTGTATTCCTGCTCGAATACGCGGACGGTCTGCGGGCGGCTACGTTCATGCTGGGTGGTTTCACCAGCGGCTGGGCCTACGCCGGGCGGCGCGATGGCGGTAGCATCGATGCCGCGGAGTTCTTTCTCGCCGGTGATCCCCATCCGCACTTCAGCTACCTGAGCCTCAACGCCCAGGATCTCTTCCTCACGGGGAAGGCGGCCTATCCGGTGGAGAGAACACTGCTGGTCAGCGGGGTTCTGGAGGCACTGCTCGAATCCCGCCACCGCGGGCACGTGGCGCTGGACACGCCTCATCTTGGAATCAGCTACAGGTCCTACGGATCGGCGCCACAAAGGCCCTCGAATCCGCGACCTCAGGGAGCCGCCATCGTACCCTTCCGCCCGGAGCTGCAAAAAAAGTGACGCCCCCATCGAGTTTTCATCCCGGGGAGGGATTCCGACTCGACAGGGGCGCCACAGGCGGGTACCACTCAGAGCTGTCTACGATATAGCAACGCTCGTGCCAGTTGTAGGTATTACGTGGTATTAAGTAGACAACTAACGAAAATACAATAGGTTACAGTTGTCGCGGGCGATCGGCCTGGCGGCTTGAGGAAGGGGGCAAAGGGGACAGAATTGCCCCAGACGGGCATCCATGCGTCCGGCGCATGGAGGACTGTCAAAATTGACATAACCTATTTGCCCGGCTATATTTCTGCCGTTAATCGAGGAATCCGCTTTTCCCTCGTCTCACGGGTGTCCGGACTGCGGTCCGGCCGGTCAACGCCATGATCTATACGATCCTAGCGGTGATGGCAGTGCTGGCGACCAAGTTCGTCACCGCTCTGCGTCTCAAAGACCTGAAGGCCAAGCTGGAGTCCATCCAGCCGGATATCGACGAGCTACGCACGAAGGTCGCCGAGTCAGAGGATGAGTTTGAGAGTCTGCGTCTCAAAGAGGACGCAGCACAGAGCCGCGTCACTCATCTGAAGGGTGTCGTTCAGCACCTCGAGACCCAGGTCAAGTCGGCGCCGGCCGCCGCCAATGCTCCCGACGAACGCGGGGCGATCCTTGAGGCGGCAGAGGCCGGCTGACAGCCACCACCCACCCCTGATCGCCTCCGGTCCTGTCCGCAGCCGCGGGCAGGCGTTTTTTTATGAGCACCGAACCCCGACTCTCAGACTACCGCACCCACTACCGTCTCGACGCGGATCAGATCGAAGATCCAGCGGCGCTGCACCCGGTGCGCTCTGCATCTGAACGGCGACGACTACAGACCATCCTCCGCGTCCTGCGGCTGCGGTCGAATGGGCTCGTCCTCGATATGGGTTGTGGTTCTGGCTGGTTCGCACAGTTGTGTCACGAGTCGGGGATCCGCGTCGTGGCAACCGATATTGCGGTGACTGGAGTCGCCGGCGCCCGCGCCCGTTTCCCTGGCGCTGCTCAGTTCGCGGTGACGGACGCCTACCATGCGGCCCTGGCGGATGAGTCTTTTGACGCGGTGGTGTTGTCCGAGGTCACCGAGCATCTCGATGATCCGACGGCGGGACTGGCCGAGGCGGCTCGGCTGACGCGACGTGGTGGGCGGGTTCTGGTCAGCGTGCCCTATCGCGAGAGCATCGTGGAGCATCTCTGCGTGCACTGCAATCGACTGACACCGGCAAACGCGCACCTGCACAGCTTCGATGAGGCAGGTCTGGGGGGAGTTCTCACGGAGGTAGGACTACGTCCGCAACAGACACATCGCATGACCAACAAACTGCTGGAGCTAGCGGGGTTTCCCAGCCTCAGCCGCCGTTGGCCGTACTGGTCGTGGCGCGCCGTGGACGTCATGCTGAACGGGCTCACGGGAAAGCCCGCCTTTCTCCTCATGGTGGCCGAAAGAAGCTGAGTTGGGCCTGTCGAGGCAGGTCGCCATCGTCGCCGCCGGTCGAGTCGCGGCGACGTCGAGCATCTTCATCGTCAATGCGCTGCTCGCACGCACTTGGCCACTGGCCGATTTCGGTCGCTTCAGCGCTGTCTGGATCCTCGGCAACACCCTTGCCCCGGTGTTCCTCATGGGTGTGCCGACGGCCCTGCTCTACGTCTTTCCCCGCAGGGCTCCCGGAGCCGAACGCCGGACTCTCGTGTGGCAGTCGACAGTCGTGTTATGCATCTCCGGATGCCTTCTGGTCGCTCTGCTCTGGGCCGTGGGAAGACCTCTGTCGCGATGGTTTTCGGTCTCCGACGCGGTCGATCTCATCGTGCCCTTTCTGCCCTACGTGTTCAGCATCGTGGCCGCCGGACACGTGGAAGCGTCGCTGGTGGCCAGCGGACGACCCACATGGCAGGCGGGCCTGTCGCTGGCCGGGGCCGTCGGTCTGATCGCCGTGGCCGGGTTTGCCCACGGCGGGCGATGGGGCGTTGGTGAGACACTGTGGGGTTTGTCGGCTGTCGGTGTGCTTCGGGGCGGCCTCGGCTGGCTGCTCCTCGTCGCCGGCATCGGGGGGGCCGGCAGACTGTCCATGGCCGGCGTCGGCTCACTGCTGGGCTACGCCAGCCGCATCGGACTGAGTGACGCGGTGGGCAGCCTGTCGCGGGCAGTGGACCGGATGGTCGTTCTCGGGTTCCTCGGAACGGCCGATCTGGCGTTGTACCACGTGGGCGCCATCGAGGTGCCGGTGAGTCTCATGCTGGCGGCAGTGGTCACCGTCCTCGTGCCCGAAGTGAGTCGTCTGTCGGCGGCGGGGCGTCTGGAGGAGGTGGGTGAGCTGTTCCGCGGCGCCGTCGGGCGCCTGGCGCTATTCATTCTGCCTCTGTGCTGTTTCTTGTTCGTTCATGCCGGTGCGGTGATCGAGGTCTACCTGCCGGGCGCGTTTTCCCGTACCGACGAGGTGTTTCGCATCTTCCTGCTCGCCCTGCCTCTGCGTTGTGCCGTGTACAATCCCGTCCTCGTCGGCACCGGGAGGGCGAACTGGGCACTGTACGGATCGGTGGGTGACCTGTGCGTAAACGCGGCGCTCAGTGTGTTACTCGTGAGGTTTCTCCTGCCTGATCATGCACAGTGGGCGCTGCTGGGACCGGCGGCGGCGACGGTCCTGGCCACCTGGGGGCAGGTGGCCGTCCTCGTAACGCTCCTGAGCCGATCTCTCCAGCAACCCTTGAACACGCTGCTGCCCTGGGGGCGGTTGGGGCGTGTCGGACTCGTGTCGATTGTGGCATCCATCGCCAGCGGCTGGGCCATCTTCGACTGGCAGACGGGGCCGGGCCTTCGCCTGGTAGTGGCGACGGCGGTGTTTGCTCCCGTGGCCGCCATTTTGCTGCGGACCTGGCATCGACCCGACTGGGATGAACTGCTGGGGATGGGGCGAGCGATGACACGCCGGGAGGCGACGCCATGAGAGTTCCGGTGGCACTGATCCTGTGGGTGTTCCTCCTCTATGCCAATACGCTGGATAACGGCTTTCACTACGACGACACCCATTCCCTGATCGACAATCCGAGTGTGCGGTCGCTGGCGAATGTTGGCCGCTTCTTCGTCGACCCCGGAAGCTTCTCCGCCATGCCGGAGGCCCGTATGTACCGGCCGCTGCTGCTGGTGAGTTACGCCGTCAACCATGCCCTCGGCGAGTACGACGCCTTTGGCTACCACCTTGCCAACGTTCTGCTGCACGCCATCAACGCCTGCCTTGTCTGGTTTGTCGCCCGCCGGATTCTGGCCCGGTCCGGTACGGCCCTCACGGTGGCCCTGCTGTTCGCCACGCATCCGGTGGTCTCGGAGCCGGTCAACTATATCAGCAGTCGTTCCACCACGCTGTCTGCCATGTTCGTACTGGCGGCATTCCTGGTGCTGGTAGATGGCGCCCGGCGGCCCCGGCCCACGTGGGGGCACCATGTGGCACTGGCGCTGCTGGCTGCGTCGGCCCTGTTGTGCAAGTCGGTGGGGATCGTACTGCTGCCGGTGGCCGTGTTGTGGCTCTGGCTGCTGGGACCGGGAGGAAGGGGAGCGTGGGCGCTGTTGGCGGGGCCTGTGATCGTTGCGTCCGCTTATGTCCTGGGAACGCGGGCCATCGTCACCAAGGCGTTGCTGGAGCCAGTACGTTCGCAGGGCACCCAGGTGGCGACGCAGCTGAAGGCAATACCGTTCTACGCCTACACGAACCTGATGCCCACACATCTGAGCGTCGAACCGCAGTTCTTTGTCGAGACCGGCCCCACCCTTCTCGCAGTGCTGGCCCTGGCCCTGGCAACGTGCCTGGCCGCGGCGGTGGTCGTGCTGCGTCGCCTGTGTCCAGCGGCGGCCTTCGGCGCGGGTTGGTTTGCCGTGACCCTGGCGCCTTCATCGATCGTTCCGCTGAACGTTCTGGTCAACGAACACCGACTCTATCTGCCTCTCGTAGGGGGAGCGATTCTGGCTACCGCGTTGCTGGCTGCCGCCGGTCGCCGCGTGCGGTTTCTCGGACCCGCACTGCTGGCGATCTGGGCGGCCCTCGTGCTGCAGCGCAACGGTGACTGGACGTCAGAGGAGACCGTGTGGCTCGATGCTGCGCGCCAGGGACCGGCCATGCCCCGTGTCCACGTCAACCTCGGCAAAGGGTATCTCGAAGCAGAGCGCTACGCCGAGGCGATCGAGGCCAGCCGGCGCGGGCTCGCCCTGGATCCCGACATCGCCCTGGCGCACTACAACATCGGCACGTCCTACCTGGGCATGGGACTGTACGAGGAGGCAATCGCCAGCTTCGAAGCGGCGCTGGAACTCCAGCCCGACATGCTGGAAGGGCTGAACAACATGGCCAACGCCTACCACCACCGGGGTGACCACGAGCGTTCTCTGGCGATTTTCCGCCAGGCTCTCGCACTCTACGACTGGTCGCAGTTGCATCACAACATGGGAGCCGTGTTCCTCGAAGCCGGCCAACCAGACTCGGCGGTGGTCCACTTCCAGCAGGCCAACTCACTGGAGCCCAAAGACCGGGAGACGACGGAGGGCCTCGTGCGGGCACTGATCCGGGCCGAGCGCCCGCAGGGCGCGCAACAACTGCTCGACCGGGCGCTGCACGAGGCCCCGGGCGATGCGGAGTTGCTGCGTCTTCTGGCCCAGGCGCAGATGGGAATGGGCAAGGATCGGGAAGCTCTGACCACATTCCGGCGTGCGGGACTCCCGGCAGCCGAAGCGCACCTGTTGATCGGTGGCAAAGCCCGGGAGCGTCATGAATGGCGACGCGCCCGGGAACATTTCGATGCCGGTCTGGTGACAGCGCCCCAGGATGCACGGCTGCTCGACGCTCTGGGCACGGTCCATGTGGCCGACGGCGACTGGCTGGGGGCGCTGGAGCTGTTCCGTCGGGCGGCACAGCAGGACGCGACGCTGGCGAGTGCCTTCCGCAACATCGGCCTGGTGAATCTGCACTTCAGACGGGTGGCCGAAGCCCTTGCCGCTCTCGAGCGTGCCCGCGATCTCGATGGTGACGATGGCAAGACATGGGAACTGCTGGCCCGAACCTACGCCCAGGGGAGGCGTCCGTCCGAGGCCGTGTTCGCCTACGGCAGGGCCATCGAACTGCAGCCAGAACGGGCGGGTCTGTATCACAATCTGGCCATGCTCCATCAAAGCCGCGACGCCAGCGGCGACAGGCGTGAGGCAGAACGACTCTTCCGGGAGGCCATCCACCGTGATGCCGGGCAGACCGAGGCGCTCTACAGCCTCGGTTTCCTGCTGTTGGAGCAGGAGCGCTGGTCGGAGGCGGTGAGGGTTATCGAAGAGCTGCTGGAGAAAGAGCCGGGCAACGCCGAGGCTCACATCAATCTCGCCAGCGCCTATCTCAATCTTGGCAAAGGGGATCTGGCGGCTCGGTCATATGAACGGTTCCTCGAGCTCCACACCGAAGAGGACGACATGCGTCGCAAGGTAGAACGGCAGCTGCAACTGCTGCGAGAGTCTTCGGATTGACGATGTTCGGAGCCGCCGGTACTTTCGAGACTGCTCGCGCGCGCGTCGATATTGCTGGCTCCTTTCCCGAAGCCACACCGGAGTTCATCTGATGGATCTGCCCGAAGCCGTCGCCAATTCACTGGCACCGCTGTTTGCGACGTTGCCTCCCGAAGAAGCGATGTTCAAGCTCGTCGTCACCGAGCCGGCGCCCAGCAAGCTGGTCGGCGTGGTGGAGACGATCCTGCGCCATGAGTCGGTGTGCGACAAACCCGCACTGCACTCGGCACTGTGGCTCTATATCGACGAGCTCGACAGGAGTCACACCGTATCCCAGGGCATCGAAGATGCCACAGGCTCCTTCTGGCACGGCATCATGCACCGTCGGGAAGGGGATTTCTCCAACAGCCACTACTGGTTCAACAAGGTGGGGGAACATCCGGCCATCACCCACGTGGGCGGCTACGATGCGCACCGGATGATCGACGAGGTGGAAACACTGCATACGGACAAACCCCAGCATCTGATCGACCTGCAGCGCCGCGAGTGGCAGACGCTTTTCGCCTGGTGCGCCTCGTGAGTGACGCCATCGGCATCGGTATGATCGGCCTGGGAACGGTCGGTACCGGCGTGGTGCAGCTGCTGCAGGACGCGCCTTCGGCCATGCGTCGACGGCGTCACGCCGAGTTCGACGTACGACGTGTCGCCGTGCGCGACCCCGGCAAGTCACGCGAGGTCGTGTTGGCCGACGGTGTCGTCGTCGGTGACGTGCAGCAGGTACTCGACGATCCCGCCGTGCAGGTCGTCGTCGAGTTGACCGGCGCAGAGCCGGCGTATGAGTGGATTCGCAGTGCACTGCAGGCCGGCAAGAGTGTGGTCACGGCCAACAAGGCCGTCATTGCCCTGCACGGCGCCGAACTGTTCGACATCGCCCTCGACCGCGGCGTCGACCTGATGTTCGAAGCAAGTGTCGCCGGCGGTATTCCGATCATCCGCTCCCTGCGTGATGGTCTGGTGGCCAATCGTGTCGAGTCGCTGCAGGGTATCCTCAACGGTACGACGAACTACATCCTCACGCGCATGACAAGGGGTGAAGGTGACTACCCGGAGATTCTGGCCGACGCTCAGGCCGAGGGCTACGCCGAACCGGATCCGACGGCGGATGTGAGCGGCGCTGATGCCGCATCGAAGCTGGCCATCCTCAGCCGTATCGCCTTTCACACTACAGGCACGGCAGCCGACATCTACTGCGAGGGGATCGAGCGCATCGAGGCGAGTGATATCGACTTTGCCCGGGAGCTCGGATATACGATCAAGCTGCTCGCCATCGCCCGCCTCGCTCCCGGCGGTGTCGAGGCGCGAGTCCATCCCGTCATGCTGCCCACCGATTCTCAACTGGCCAATATCCACGCCGAGCAGAATGCCATCGAAGTCGTGGGCAGCGCCGTCGGAATTCAGGTCTTCACCGGCGCCGGCGCCGGCAAGATGCCGACAGCCAGTGCTGTGGTCTCCGACCTGGTGGAACTGGCGGAGCGCACCCGCTCCGGAGCCTCCACGTCGATCGGCGACATGATCGTCGGCGACGAGGCGGCCAGCTTCGCGCCGATGGACGAGGCCGAGATCCGCTACTTCCTGCGCCTGCAGGTGGCCGACCGACCCGGTGTACTCGAGCAGGTGGCTCGGATTCTGGCGGCCCAACAGATCAGCATCGCGTCCGTGTTGCAGAAAGAGCGTGATCTTCAGGGCGGCACGGTGCCTCTTGTCATCGTCACCCACGAGGCGCGCGAACGGGCCATGCAGAAGGCGGTGACGGCGATCGACGGCCTCGATCTCGTCGACGGGGGAGTCCGGCTCATCCGCATGGAGTCGGCATGAAGTATCTGATTCTGGTACCGGACGGATGCGCCGACTACTCGCTGCCTGAACTCGGCGAGCGGACACCGATGCAGGCGGCGGACACACCGAACATGGATCGTCTTGCCACCGAGGGCTGCGGCGGGCTGGTGCAGATGATCCCATCGAGCCGTCCCGCCGGCAGTGATGTGGGCAACCTCGAGATCTTCGGCTACGACACAACCGTCCACTACACGGGGCGTGCCCCGCTGGAAGCGGCGGCGATGGATCTGCCCATGGGGCCGGACGACATCGCCTGGCGCTGCAATACGATCACCCGTGACGGCGACACACTCGTCGACTATAGCGCCGGTCATATTGACACCGATGAGGCACGAGAGGTGATCGAGGCGGTCGGCGCTGAGTTGAACACCGCAGCGATCCGTTTCCACCCGGGTGTCGGCTATCGCCACATCGTCATCTTCACCGGCGGCCCCGAAGCGCTCACATCGTATCCGCCACACGACATTATGGGGCAGTCGATTCAGCAGCACCTTCCCACAGGGGAGGGCGAGGAGCAGATCCGCAGCCTCATGAGCCAGGCCGAGCCTGTGCTGCATGACCATCCCGTCAACACCCGTCGCATCTCGGCAGGAAAAGGTCCGGCCAACGCGATCTGGTTATGGGGGTCGGGGCGGCCGTTGACCGTGCCAACGGTGGGTGAGCGTTTCGGGTTGCGGGCAGGAGTGATCTCGGCGGTCGACCTGGTGCGCGGCATCGGCCAATGCGCCGGTTACGAGAACATCGAGGTGCCGGGGATCACCGGGTTCACAGACACCAATTATGAAGGCAAGGCCGATCACGCTCTGGAAGCACTCCGGTCAGGACTCGATCTGGTCTACGTACACGTAGAAGCACCCGACGAGTGCGGCCACAACGGCGATGCAGGGGCAAAGGTGACCGCTCTGGAGGACTTCGACGGGCGCGTCGTGGGGCGCATCCTGAAGGGCCTCGGTACGATCGACGCTCCCTGCCGACTGTTGATGACCCCCGACCACCGGACACCGATCCCCCTGCGTACCCACTCACGCGAGCCGGTACCCTTCGTGCTGTGGGGTGAGGGTGTCGAAGCCGATGACATGAGTGGGTATGACGAGATCGCCGCCGAGAGGGGATCTCTGCAACTCGACCACGGATACCAACTGATCAACTATCTCGTTACCAACTGAACACAACGGAGTCTTCGAACCGATGAGTGACCGTTACAACGTCGCGATCATGGGCGCCACCGGCGCCGTGGGCCAGATCTTCCTTGAACTGCTGGCCGAGCGCGACTTTCCCATGGACGAACTGCGCCCCCTTGCCTCCAGCCGTTCTGCCGGCAAGGAGCTGAGATGCGGTGAACGCACCGTCGAGGTGCAGGAGCTGACCCGGGACTCCTTCGACGGCATCGACATCGTGCTGTCATCCGCTGGCGGCGAGCTCAGCAAGGAGTTCGTACCCGCCGCCGTCGAGGCCGGGGCCGTCGTCGTCGACAATACCTCCGCCTTCCGTATGGATGACGATGTGCCTCTGGTGGTGCCCGAGGTCAATCCGGAGGATCTCGACGGCCACAACGGCATCATCGCCAATCCCAACTGCTCGACCATCATCATGGTGGTGCCCCTGTGGCCACTGTATCAGCAGCACAAGGTGCGGCGTGTGGTGGTCTCCACGTACCAGGCGATCAGCGGCGCCGGCGCCAAGGCCATGGCCGAACTGGAAACGCAGACCCGCGACGTTCTGGCCGGCAACGCGGCACAGCCCTGCGAGGTGCCGCACCAGATCGCCTTCAATCTGTTCTCGCACAACTCGGCCATCGGCGCTGACGGCTACTGTGAAGAAGAGACGAAGATGATCCGCGAGACCCGCAAGATGTTCCACGACGATGGCATCCTCGTTACGCCGACCTGCATCCGAGTGCCGATCCTGCGAGCCCATTCCGAAGCGATGAACATCGAGTTCGTCGAGCCTGTGACGGCTGGCGAGGTGAGTGACATTCTGGCGCAGGCTCCCGGCGTCGCCATCGTCGACGATCGTGAGGGCAACCACTTTCCCATGCCATTGGAGGCCAGCGGGGTGGACGATGTTCTCGTGGGCAGGATCCGCCAGGATCTGTCGCGCCCGGATGGCACGGGTGTCGATCTGTTTCTCAGCGGCGATCAGCTGCGCAAGGGAGCCGCTCTCAACGCCATGCAGATCGCCGAGGTGCTGGTGGAGCGCGGCCAGCTGAAGAGCCACGCCGCGGCCAGCGCCTGATCTGGGAGCCGTCTCAGTACTGCTCGTGGATCCAGGATGTCGTGGGGGGGAACAGAGCCTCGATGAGCAGTGCGCTCTGACCCGACGAGGGGTAGGTATCAGGCCTGATGTGCCGCAGTTCGCGCCAACTCCGGTGCCCCAGGCCGAGCGCGGCAAACATGTCTGCCCCCAGATTGAGGGCGTCGCTGCATTCTCCCTGGCCGGGTCGGACCTCAATGAGTTTCCCGTCCTTCCAGACCAGGTCCACGCTCTGCTTGTATAAGTTCAGCCGCAGCGCTCCTGAGTAGCCCGACAGAGGGCTCTGCCGCAGTCTTTTCTCGAGAACGGGTCCGATCTTCTTCAGGTAGCCGGGCAGGTCAGGTAATTTAACCTGCCAGGCATAGGGCTTGCCCGCCTCGGCTCCCATGGCCACGGCCATTCTCCCCGCGCTCGAGTCACTGTGCAGGTTGAGCCTGATGTACGGCTTGTCGCGTTCCTGTGCTTTCTGACCACAGAACCGCAGCAGCTCTTCCATCGCTCCAAAGGAGATGTCGTCGCTGATCTCGCTGACGATCAGGCCGGTGCCGAAGCCGTCCTTCGGAATCCGGCAATAGAACCGCGGGCCAACGCCCTGCTGTTCCATGATCCAGAACTCGGATCCGTACTCCGTGGCGCGGCTCTCAGTGAGCAGATAGCGCCAGTTCGCTTCGTCTCGCACCGTGGCAACGGAGAAGCGGCTGCGATATATCTCATCCTGCTGCAACAGGAAGGGGATGTCAGCCGTGTCGGCAAGTCGGATCGTGAAGGTGTCACGGGCGCCGTCCTCCTTTCCGGAGATGGTATGCAGAGCGACGTTGATGTGGTTCTCCAGTGGCAGGGCGTAGTGGAAACCGAACTGCTGGTAGAAGCCCGGAATCCCCTGGATCATGGCCAGGTCGAATCCCTCTTCCTGGAGTGTCAGGTCGAACTCGGTGTTCAGCTGGTGCATCAGTCCCCGACCCCGGTGCGCCTCCAGCGTTCCGACAATGCCCTGTTCGGCGACCTGCAACCGGATCCCTTCCAGTTCCAGCGTCCAGGGGATGAGGGCGAAACCGGCGACCATCTGTTCCGACGCCTTGTCGACGGCCACAAACCAGTGTTGCGGTTTCATCCGGGGCAGGTGATCGAACAGGGTCAGGGCGAGTGTGCCCACGTCTTCCGGGTGGAAGACGGCATCGAACAGCTGTTTCAGCTGCTCGCCTTCGTCTGCTCCAGCTCTCCTGGTAACGTACCTGTCGTTCAACCCGGTCATTCCTCCAAGTGAGAGTCCAGGGCATTGTCAGCGGGGATGAAGCCGTAGGGGTTTGTCGTGTCGAACATCGGTCTCGGGAACTCGCCGCCGCGGTTGTCAGACACGCCGAAGGCGACCCAGAAGCCGGGCGCGTCGTCACACTCGACAAACGCTGACAGCAGCCCGGCCAGGTCCCTGTGGCTGTTCCACAGTCTCTTCCCATTGCCCTCAGGCAGTCTGTCATCGCGATCGACGGCGCCCAACCGCACAACGAGGATCTTCTGCCTCTCGCTCAGACGCTCAGCATAGTACTGGCCGGCGATCTCCATCCATCGCTTGCTCACGCCGTAGAGACTGGTCGTAGCCACCCCGAATACGTCCTCTCTCGTATCAGGAAAGGGTCTGGCGGGCTCGACATTCTCCGCCATCGCTTCGAGGAAGTCGTACGCGTGAACGGAGCTGGCCAGGTAGATCCTCGGGACGTCTTCGGCGATCGCCGCCTGATAGACACAGTCTACGACCACGATATTGAGCGGATCCAGACCCCCTTTGTGGTGCTCGTCGCGCGTGTTCCAGCCCAGATGGGCAACAGCATCCTTGCCGCGGAAGGCGGTGGTCAGCTCGTCCATCAGACGATCCCGGAAGGCATCGAGCTGGCCCTTCCAGGTGGGCTCGTCGCAGTCGCGGATCACATCGTCCATCCTGGCGATGCTCAATCCTGACACATCGTACGTGGCAGATAGCTCCTTCTGCAACGCCTGAGCGACGACACCGTTGATTCCGGTAAGCAGGAGACTCTTCTTCACGATTCCCATCCCTTCCTAGACCACCCCTTCCCGTTGCAGTGCCTCGATCTCTGTTTCGGAGTATCCCAGCTCAGCAAGGATGTCAGCCCCATCACCGCCAAGGTCTGGCGGCAGCTGGCGGATGGAGCTCGGCGTTGCACTCATGCGGATCGGTGTTCCCTGGAGTCGCAGCTTGCCGGCGCGAGGATGGTCGACGTCGATGACCATGTCGTTGGCCTGAACCTGCGGATCCTCTGCCGCCTCGGCGAGGGACATGATCCTGGCGCATAGGATCCCCTTCGGTTCCAGCTGCAGGATCCAGGCCTCTGTGGTCTGTTCGACGAACCTGGCACCGACGATCTCATTCAGCGCCTCGCGGTTGTCGAGCACATCGGCATTCGTCGAAAACCGCGGATCATCACAAAGATCCCCGAGTTCCATGGCCTGGCTCAAGTCGGACAAGCCCGTCTCCGAGAACGTCGGCGACAGCTCGATGAAGCCGTCCGCCGTGCGATACGTGCGCCGCAGGGCCTGTTCGGCCGCCCCGATGTTTCCGTGAGAATCGATGCGGTCGTGGTTCAACTGGGCCGTGCCTCCCCAAGTACTGCAGTGGAAGGCGCCACTGAGCAGGTCAGTGGTAACCCGCTGCCCCTCGCCCGTGCGATTCCGCGCTACCAGGGCCATGAGGATTCCCTGGCCGAGAAGCAGGCCGGCCACATAGTCCACGGAGATGCCCGCCGGTGCAGGAAGACCCTCCTCGTCGACGCCGTCGAACAGACCTGCAGAAGCGCGGGCCATCATGTCGTGGCCACCCCGTCCACGTTCGACATAGGGACCCTCGTCACCCCAGCCGCTGGAAGAAGCGTAGATGAGCTGCGGATTCAACGCCCGGGCATGCTCGTATCCCAACCCCAGTCTCTCCATGGCGCCAGGGCGAAAGTTGTGCACGAGGACATCCGCGTCGGCAACCAGCTTCTGCACCACCTCGAGACCGCGTTCGTCCTTCATGTTCAGCGCCAGGCTGCGCTTGTTCCGGTTGAGACCGGCAAAGGGCAGGCTCACATCCTTGACGTATGGTCCCCAGGCGCGGCTCCAGTCGCCTGCGCCCGGTCGCTCCACCTTGATGACGTCGGCACCGAAGTCGGCCAGCAACTGGGTGCACACCGGCCCCTGAAACACGTGAGTGAAATCGATGATACGTACGCCTGCCAGGGCGCCGGCGCCATTCTGGTTGTCTGCCATGTGTGTCATCGTCCTTTCCACACCGGCTTGCGCTTTTCGGCGAAGGCTTTGGGCCCTTCGGCATAGTCCTCGGACTGCCTCAGGCGCCGAACCGCGGTGAGGTCTTCCATCTGGGTCTGCGCCAACATCGCCGGGGTGTCGATGGTGTGCAGAACGACCTGCTTGGCTGCCTGTACTGCCAGGGGGCCGCATTCCAGGATCTCGGCGGCCCAGCGTTCGGCCACAGCCAGAACCGGCTCCGACTCGGCGGCGACCTCGTTCACCAGCCCCATGGACTGAGCTTCGTCGGCCGAAAAGAACCGACCGGTAAGGAAGATGCCCATCGCCAGATGGTAGGGCAGGCGTCGAGGCAGCTGCAGCACGCCACCGGCATCGGCCAGCAACCCACGACGGGCTTCGGGCAGGCCGAACTGCGCCTGCTGCGCCGCGACGATGAGATCGCAGCGCAGGGCCATCTCGAGCCCGCCACCGATGGCATACCCGTTCACGGCGGCGATGACCGGTTTGTAGCAGCGGTCGAGGACGTGCACCGGTGAATGCACCGGGTTGCGAAGGGCCGAATCGTCGGCGCCTTCGACTCGCCACTTCAGGTCGGAACCGGCACAGAACGCACGGTCTCCAGCGCCGGTGAGGATGGCCACCCAGGCGTCATCGTCATCGATGAAGTCGGACCAGGCCTGGGTCAACTCGGCATGGAGGGGCGGGTTGATGGCATTCATGACCTCGGGCCGGTCCAGGGTCACGTAGGTGATATGCCCCTTCTTCTCATACTGGATGTTCTCGAAGTCCATAGATTCTCCTTACTGGATGTTCTGCCGCAGGCGCTCGACGGCCAGCGCCCGGTCACCGGCCTCGATGGCGGCGACGATCCTGCCGTGCTCCTGATAGCTCTCCAGCAGATTCCGGTGTCGCGAATAAGGCAGCATCATGTGGGTGACCACCGGCAGCCAGATCGCGATCAGACCTTCGTCGCCGACACGCTGGACGATCGATCGGTGGAAGGCCATGTCGTGCTCGACGACGCTGGCCATGGCCTGCTGCTGGCAGGCCACGTGGAAGCTCTTGAGATTGGCGCGCCAGAAATCGAGATCATGAGGTTCGATATCGTCGAAGATCGAGTCGAGAGCGAAGGTCTCCACCTGGCGGCGCAGGTCGACGACGAGGGGCCGGATCGTCTCGCCGGGTGCCTCACGCACGTGCACGCCGCGGTTCTGGCGCGCCACCAGCAGCCCTTCGTTGGTGAGTTGCAGCAGGGCGTCACGGATGGGTCCACGGCTCACACCGAAACGTTCGGCCAGATGCTGCTCGCGCAGGCGTTCACCACCACTGAGCTGTCCGGTGAGGACCTCGGCACGCAGGTAGGCGACGATCTGCTCGCGGATGGTCCGATGTACAGGTGGCGTCCTAGGCATCGAGCTTCTCTCTTCGAAGACGCAGCTGTCCGTCTTCCCAGCGCTGGACGATCGCCTCGCTCCACGCCTCATCTCGCCGCGGATGGTCGGACCGGAAGTGACCGCCCCGGCTCTCGGTCCGCATGCAGGCGGCGGCACCCATCATGTGGGAGACGGTCAGCATGTTCTCAGCCTCGATGGCGCCCCATAACTCTGCGGGTTGGGCGGTGTCGATCTCGGGCAACACGTGGTGTCGCAGGCGGGATATCTCGTGCTCATGGTGGATGAGACCTTCCTCGCTGCGAACGACGTACAGTGATCTGGCATTGATCTCCTGCAGCGCCAGCTTGACCTTCTTTGCCCGGCGGTGCCCGCGTCTGCTTTGCAGACGCTGTAGACGATCCAGCGGCGCTGACAGGGTCGCCCGGCGCACATCGGGTTGTGTTCCGCGGGCGCGCTCAGCGGCATGCTGACCGGCGCGTCGACCGAAGACCTGTGCATTCGGCAACATGTTGCCGCCGAGCCGATCGGCTCCGTGGGCCCCGGCGGCGGTTTCACCCGCCGCGTAGATACCATCGATCGAGCTCTGCCCTGTGGCAGAGATCAGCACGCCGCCGTTGATGGCGTGGGCGGCGTGCGTGACCTTCGCCGCCTGCACAGGAAACGGCACCGGTCCCGGGGCGCCGGGCCAGTGGTGCTGCGGGCGAGGTCGCTTTCCGTCTCTTGCCCGCGCCCGACTGACCGGGTTGTCATAGTTCAGGGTCAGCGCCGCACGTGGGCCAATGCCCCGACCGGCCATCGCTTCGCTGCGTATGGCGATATCGAGCCAGCCGGAGGCATCCCGCGAGCTGAAAGGGTAGTGGAGGGTCCGGCACTCACAGGCTTGCTCCGCGTCGACGCCGGCGGGTAGGTACCGACCGAGAACCTCTTCACCGTGGGCGTTGCGCACCTGCGGACAGAGCATCCACAACACGGGACCACTGTCGGGCAGGCCCCGTGCCATGAACTGCATGAATTCGAGATTGACGAGCTTGGCGCCGGCTCGCAGAGCCATGGCATAGCCGTCGCCCGTGGCTTCGCGCGAGGCGGTGGCGGCAGGGAACAGCTGGCCGGCGCCGCCACAGGTGAGGATCACCGATGGGGCCTGCAGCACGAAAGCGTCGCCATCTGTCTCAAGGGCGAGGGCGCCGACGCAGCCACCGTCCTGGACCAGCAGGTCGGAGACGAGGGTGTGAGGCATCACGGTGACGCCAAGGGCCTGCAGGCGAGAGGCGGCCGCCGTTACGAGGGCGCCTGCGTGGCCGGCGGACACGTCCCAGATCCCGTGGGCACGTGGAAACGAGCCGAAGCAGCTGTAACCGGCCCAATGCGGCCGGTCCCTGCCGCAGGGCTCTGGATCGGGGATGAAACCCCAGGAGATGAGCTCCGCCAGACGGTCCGGCGCTTCGTCGGCCAGGATGCGGGCGAGTCGAGGGTCGGTCATGCCCAGCCCGGCGGTCATGATGTCGTCGAAGTGCCGGTCCGGGCTGTCGCCGTCAGCGTGAGAACAGCCGTCGGCCGCCTGATAGGCAGAGCCGTGTGGACCGTGGGCAGGGAAGCAGGTCGAGCCCGAACGGCCGACCTCGGTCTTGAGGACCATGGCGGTTCTCGCGCCGGACTCCGCCGCCGCGACGGCGGCCCGGGTGCCGGCGGCGCCACCGCCGATGACGAGAACGTCGAAATGCCGCGTGCGCAGTGTGTGAACTCCCATGGCCGATGAGCAGATGCAAATTGCAGATTGTTAACAATCTATCCTGATAGCTGCTCCTCGCAAGAGGCGGGTGCCACTACCGAGTCTCTACTTCCTCAGTCATTCGCCTGGACACAGACGTGGTCGATGAAGCGCTCGTAGAGTTGCACGCCCTTGTGCAGCTGCTCCACCTCAACCCATTCGTCGACGGTGTGGGCCTGGGCGATGTCGCCGGGTCCGAGGACGACAAGGTTGTCCATCTTCGTGCGGAAGGCGAGACCGTCGGTGCCATAGGGGACGGTGCGGGCCTTCCGGGACCCGCTCAGCTTCAGCGATGTCCTGACGATGGCTGAGGTCGGATCGGTATAGACCGGATCCCCCGGACGGGTGATCTCGATCTTGACGCGGTGCTTCTTCGCCGCCACCTGCGTGCGCTCGATGAGACCGTCGATATCGGTACCGGGCATGGGGCGATAGTTGACGGTGCACGTGCTGGTGACCGGATAGATGTTCGTCGCCACGTTGTGGTCGTTGATGCCGATGCTCCACTCTGAATGAGGTGGCGTGAACTCGTCATTGCGGTAGCGCTTCGACGAGAGCACGAGCTCGTTGATCTTCTTCATCTCGACGAGGAAGGGAATCATATCGAGGTTGGCATTCCTGCCCTTCAAAGTGCTGGTGTGAGCTGCCTTGCCTCGGGTCGTGGCGCGGATCGAAAGAGACCCCTTGTGGGCGTAGACGACGCCGAGGCGTGTCGGTTCACAGATCAGTCCGTAGCCGGAGCTGGCGTCCTTGAACAGCTTTGAACGTCGTACGATCTCCCACGCGCCCCGGGCATGGATCTCCTCGTCGGCGGTGACGACGATGAAGACCGGTTGCTTGAGGTCACTGGCCTTGAAACGGGCGGCGGCACAAAGGCTTGCCGCCAGGGGACCCTTCATGTCGCAGACGCCACGGCCAAACAGCTTCCCACCCGATGGGCGCACTTTGTACGGGTCCTGGGTCCAGCCTTCTTCCTGCTTGGCCGGGACGACATCGTCATGGCTCATCATCGTCAATCCGCCCGCGCCCTTACCGAGACGGGCGACGACACAGAGCTTCTTGACGCCGTTCCTGTCATCGTAGGGCAACTGCTCCACCTGAAACTTCAATTGCCTCAGCACGTCGATGACGCGCCGGGTGACGGGCACGTTGGTGAGCATACTCTCGGATCTGTAGCTTACGAGCTCATTCGTCAGCTTGATGACGTCGAGTTTCATCAGGTCCGTCTGCGGTTGGGTGTTGTCAGGGGATGGCTGAGGGAATCGTCGCAAAGTACCCCGGCCTGACAGGCGGGGCAAGGGAGCGCACCGCGTCTGCATGAACCAGCCACCTGAAGCCTCCGTCACCGTCTTCGAAGAGCGATTGCTGGCTTTCGCCACGGCCTGTTTCGAGAAATCGAGTGTGGGCGCCGAGCACGCCCGGATCCTCGCCCGTCTGCTCGTAAATTCCGACCTGCGTGGCGTCCGCAGTCATGGCACACGGCAGGTCGGCGGGTACTGTTCGCACTTCGCGGAGGGGATCCTCAATCCCAATCCCCAGATCAGGATCGTCCGCGAGACCCCGGCCGTGGTGGCGGTCGATGGCGACGGTGGCCTGGGCTATGTGCCGATGGTGCAGGCCACGGAAATGGCGATCGCCCGGGCCGGTGACGTTGGGCTGGGCATGGCCACGGTGCGTGGCATCGGCCACTATGGTTCGGCCGGCCACTATTGTCGCATGTGCATGGAAGCCGGCTGTATCGGTTTCTCGGTGCAGGGATCGGTGGGCCACGGGGACGCCGCCGGCCACGACATCAGGCCACAGCTGGCTTTCTTCGGCAACCCGCCCATCTGTTTCGCTCTACCCGGACGGGATGGTCCCGGCGTCGTGCTCGATGCGGCGACCTGCATCCTGGCCGACTATCAGCGGGGACCGGAGTATGAAGCGCTGATCTCCAAGATCCCCGCGGCTTTCTTCAAGAGTGTCGGATACACGGCTGTGGCGGCCCTGATGGGGGGTGGACTGGCCGGCGTCATGGAGCGGTCGGACCAGGCCAGAGAGCGATGGCCACGAGCCCGGGCCGGTGGCACGATCCTGGCAATCCGCATCGATGCCGCCGTGGACGAGGATGCCTTCTACGACGAAGTCGATCGGTTGGTCCGTGATGTGGCCGAATCGTTCGAGCCATTTCCCGGGCTCGATCGGGCTCTGCTGCCGGGAGCGATCGAGGCCGAACGCTTCGAACAATACCGACGCGAGGGGATTCCCTTCGGCGAGTACGAGCAGAAAGCAGTGAGGGAGGCATGTACGCGGCTCGAGGTGCCGCTACCATGGGACGAGTAGTACGTTTTGGCATCATCGGAGCCGCCGGTCGTGGCAACAGCTACGTGCGGGCTCTGCGCGCCAACCCGGCGACGGAACTGACGGCGCTGTGCGATCTGCGCACCGAGCAACTTGCAGCAAACGCCACCGAACTGGGAGTCGATCACACCTTCGTCGATGCTGGTGAGTTGATCAGGTCCGGTACCGTCGATGCTGTCGTGGTCGGCACACCGATGCAGTTTCACGCGCCACAGGCGATTCTCGCCCTCGAGCACGATGTCCACGTCCTCAGCGAGGTGACCGCGGCGGTCTCGATGGAGGAAAGCGTTGATCTCGTGCGTGCCGCCCGTCGCAGCGCCGCGACGTACATGATGGCAGAGAACTACACCTACACAAAGACGAACGTGCTGGTACGCGAACTGGCGCGGCTCGGTCTGTTCGGTGAGCCCTACTACGGTGAGGGAGCCTACATCCACGAGTTGAAGCAGCTCAACGAGAAGACGACCTGGCGCCGGCACTGGCAGACGGGTGTGAATGGCTGCACCTATCCGACGCACAGCCTGGGGCCGGTCCTGCAATGGTTCGACGCGGGCCGCAGCAGACCTGACCGCGTGGTTGCCGTGTGTGCCGTCGGTACGGGGCACCACTACCGGGACCCTCGCGGTGACCGCTACGAGATGGAGGACTCGGTGACGATGATGTGCCGGCTGGCATCGGGGGGCATGGTGCAGATCCGGGTCGACATGCTGTCGGACCGTCCGCACAACATGGTGCACTATGCGTTGCAGGGCACCGACGGGGCGTACGAGTCCACCGACGGCCACGAAGCGGCGCCGAAGGTCTGGCTGCGTGAACGCCACGCGACACCCACGTGGGAACCGCTGGCGGCGCTGGAAGAGGAATACCTGCCCGAGTTCTGGAAGAATCCGCCGGACGAGGCGCTGCAGGCTGGCCACGGCGGCGGTGACTACTGGGAAGTGCAGGACTTCGTCCGGGCCATCCTAGAAGAAGATGAGCCGCCCATCGGGATCGACGCTGCCATGGACATGACATTACCCGGCCTGGTGAGCCAGCAGTCACTGTCCCAGGGCTCGACCTGGGTGGCCGTGCCCGACCCGCGCAACTGGACTTGACGGAGACGACGATGGACTGGGAGATCAAGAAACGCGGACGCGTCACCTACTACCGGAAGAAGACGAACAGGGTGTTCTCCGACCTGGTGACGGAAGAACTCGACAACGGGGATCTGAAGATCCGCTTCGTCGGCATGACCGGGGCACAGGCAGCGACCAATGAACTCGAGCTGCAGGACACGGCCCGCATGGATCCCGAGCGGGAGATACCGCGCACCTTCGACACCTGGGACATGTACGTGCGCGAGGCCGGGATCTGTGACGGCCTGAGCGATCTCGACTTCCTGGAGGTGCATTCCTTCGGAGCAGCGCCAAAGTCCCCGAGTCCCATCACCGAGCCGCAGGCCTACAGCGACGAGAAGAAGCGGATCCGCGAGGCCTACTCCCGGGCGTACGCCGAGTACTGGGAACAGAAGCTGCCCGACAACGGGCTGCCGGTGCGGTTCACGGTCTACCTGGAAGAGCTGCCGGATACGGACGCCAGCTACGAGCTGAGCGCCGTCGCTCTGCTTCAGCGCACGCGCTGACCAGCCTGGAACACGGCCACCACATCTGATACGGCGGCGATGTCCTGCGTCGGATCGCTGCCGAAGACGGTGATGTCGGCGACCCGGCCCGCCTCCAGCGTCCCGACTTCACCCGCCATACCTATGGCATCGGCGCTGACCCGGGTGGCCGCTTCCAGCGCTTCGGCCGGCGTGAAGCCGACCTCTACGAGCAGCTGCAGGTCGTAGTCGAGATGACCGAAGGTGAGGTCGCTGACGCCGGAGTCGGTCCCGGGAACGATACGTTCCTTGCCACAGACGTCGAGGGTGCGTCGCATGACGTCCAGTCGGCCGGCGGCCCGTTGCTCCAGGGCTGCGAGCGCCTGGAGATCATCGGATGTGGCAGCATCCGCATCGCGCCGGGACCGCAGCCGCGTGATCTCGTGCCATCGACACCAGGCCTGCAGTGTGGGGCTGATCCAGACGCCGGTTTCGGCCATCTTCGCCGCCAGATCCGGATCGAAGTGGAGCTCTCCGTCGGGCTCGAGAAACTCGGCGTGTTCCAGCAGGTCGATGCCGGCCGCCACCGCATGGACCATCGACTCCTTCGCCCGGCAGTGGGCCGCTGTGAGGCGATGGAAGTGGTGGGCTTCGTGCACGGCGGCGTGCAGTTCAGCAGCCGAGTAGGAGGCCCGGGTCGGATCGGTGCCGGCGGTGCCGCCGCCCGACGCCATGATCTTGATGTAGTCGGCCCCGTCATCGACGAGTCGGCGAACCGAGGCACGGATCTCGTCCTCGCCATCGGCGGTCTCGTTGCACATATGAAAGTGGCCGTCGGTGCAGGTGATGGGCCGCCCGGATACCAGCATCCGCGGACCGGGGATGTAACCGCGGGCCAGCCCTTCCTTCAGCGTGAAGCCCACCAGGTTGCGGGCGCCATGCTCACGGATCGTCGTGATGCCCGCCTGCTGGTGGCGGCGCAGGTTCAGGGCCCCGGTGAGGACCATCATCTCGTCGGATTCGGAGAACATCTCGGCGTAGGAGCGGCCGTCGCCGGCCAGACTCAGGTGCGTGTGTCCGTCGATCAGGCCGGGGGCCAGGCAAGCGCCGTCGCCGAGGTCGAGGCGCTGTGCTGTGGGCGGTGCATCCCGTTCGATCTGCTGGGCAACACCGACGCCCCGGATGCGTCCCGCCTCGAGCCACAGAGAGTAACCGGCTTGCGTATTGCGGCCCGTGCCGTCCACCAGCAGACCGGCATGGAGAACGAGGCTGTCCAATGCTGTGTGGCTCATGCAGTCAATCTACGTGACCGATCGGTCACCGGGAAGACCGCCCTGACCTGTCGTCCATTCCGGATGCCGCTTAGAATAATCCCGGGACCGGCACCACATGCAACCAGCAGTGACGAGGAGAGGCGGACAAAGTGAAGGACAAGACGAACATCGGCATCGTGGGATGCGGTGCCATCAGCGGCGCATATCTGAAGATCGCCGGGGACTGGCCCATTCTGAACGTGGCGGCCTGCGCCGACATCGACCTGTCGAGGGCCCAGGCCCGGGCCGAGGAGTTCGATGTGCTGCGGGCCTGTTCTGTTGACGAACTGCTGGCGGACGAGACCATTGATATCGTCGTCAATCTGACGATTCCGGCAGCCCATCACGATGTGGCGGCGGCGGCACTGCAGGCGGGGAAGTCGGCGTACAATGAAAAGCCCCTCGCTGTCAGCCGGGAGGATGGCAAACGCCTCGTCGACCTGGCCAAGGCCCAGGGCTGCCTGCTGGGCGGCGCGCCTGACACCTTCCTCGGAGGCGGCATCCAGACGTGCCGCAAGCTCATCGACGATGGCTGGATCGGCGAGCCGGTGGCGGCTTCGGCTTTCATGATGGGGCGTGGCCATGAGAGCTGGCACCCCGATCCGGAGTTCTACTACAAAGCCGGGGGCGGTCCCATGTTCGATATGGGGCCGTACTACCTGACAGCCCTCGTCTTCCTGATGGGGCCGGTGCAGCGTGCCTCGGGCATGACCCGGGTCACCTTCCCGGAGCGCACGATCACGAGCAAGCCGAAGTACGGTGAGAAGATCACGGTGGATGTGCCCACCCACGTGGCGGGCACGATGCAGTTTGCCAACGGCGCCATCGGCACGATCACGACCAGCTTCGACGTCTGGGGAGGCCAGCTGCCCTGCATCGAGATCTACGGCACGGAGGGCTCCATGTCGGTGCCGAATCCCAACACCTTCGGCGGTCCCGTGCAGGTCAAATTGGGACGCAAGGACTGGGCCGAGATCCCCCTGACCCATCCCAACGAGGAGAACTCGCGCAGCATCGGTGTGGCCGATATGGCCCATGCCCTGCGCTCGGGCCGGCCCCACCGGGCCAACGGCGATCTGACCTTCCACGTCCTCGACCTGATGCACGCCTTCCACGAAGCCCAGCAGAGCGGCGCCTTTGTCGAACTGAGCAGCACCTGTGAGCAGCCGGCCATGATTCCCACGGGACTGCAGCCGGGACAACTCGACGACTGAGCCGGATCGGCGCCCTGTCTCACCCTTGACAATCGCTGGCGAGATCCGGTATCGTTGCTCCCCCGAGACGAACGATTCCCGACCTGCAACGGAGTGTCGCCTCTCATGCGGATCCTGCTGACGGAGGATAGCGGCCCTCTCGGCGGCGAGCTGGACCAAGCCCTTGCCGACACGCATCAGGTTCGCAGCTTGCCTGCAGGCACAGACCTCACCGATGCCAGCACAATCTGGGGGGCTGTCCGGGGCGTCGATGCCGTCGTTCACACGGGCGTGCCCCTGACGGCTGCCGCCACCGCCATCGGCAACGACGCCGAGCGGGCGGCGCTGGACGAGGCCACGCGGGGTATGCACGTACTGCTGGATGCGGCCATCCAGGCCGGCGTCCAACGCTTCGTCTACTGCAGCACTCTCGAACTGTTCGCCACGATTCCCGAAGACCGCTACATCTCCGAGCAATGGCGACCTGATCCGGGCACGGAGATGGCGACCCTGTCACGCCATCTGGCGGAGCAGGTGACCCGTGAGTTTGCCCGGGAGCGGGCCGTATCGGTTACCGTATTGCGCCTGGGGCGCCTGCGCCGCGAGGAAGATGTGGCCGCAGACGAAGCGCCCGACCTGATGTGGCTCGATCCTCGGGACGCCTCGACCGCCGTGAACCTGGCCGTACACCGGGACAGCAGCGCGCAACTCAACTGGCAATCGCGCTGGACGGTCTATCATATCTGCTCGCGCCCGCCCCATCCCAGATTTCTGCTCGACGGCGCCAGAGCTCTCGGTTTTGACCCCGTGCACAATTTCAGTGACTGCTGGGGGCCGGGATGAAGCGAGTACTCTTCCTCGGTGCGTCGGGTCTGATCGGTCCCCATCTGACGCCGGGACTTGTCGATCACTACGACCTGCGCCAGGCTGACGTCCAGCCGCACCCGGAGGGGATCGACATCGATCACGTCGATGTGCGCGACTATGCGCAGGTCCTGGAGGCGGCGCGCGGCTGTGACGCGATCATGAACTTCACCGTCGTGCGCAACGATCCGGTCGACAGTTTCCAGGTGAATACGATCGGCGCCTGGAATGTGATGCGTGCCGCCGTCGAACTGGGGATCCGGAGGATCATCCACTCGGGGCCGCAGGCGGTACGCTCTTCCTACGACAGTGATTTTGGCGTTGACGATGCCCCCGCGGCCCCTGGCACCGGACACTACAGCATTACCAAGTGGCTGAGTGCCGAGATCTGCCGCGTGTTCTCGCAGAAGCACGGCATGCACACGGCCTACTTCGTTTTTAATGGTCTGGGTCCGGCACCGGAGACGCCCTGCACCGAGCCGACGGATACACCGCCTTTCGTCGTCATCTGGGAAGATCTTCAGCACGTCTGCCGCCTCGCCCTCGAGGTGCCCTCGCTGCCCGGCAACTTTCAGCTGTTCAACATGCTGTCCTACACCGGACCGGGGAAGTACAACACCGACAAGGCACGTCGGTTGCTGGGTTTCGAGCCGACACGTGACTGGGACGAGTTCTACCGTCGACGGGTATCGGGATGAATATCGGGCTTCCCGGCGACTTTCGACGGTACCTGTCGATGCGCGGTGCATCCGTCACCCGCGAAGAGGCCGAGAGCCACCAGCCCCTGACGCTGCGAGCTCTCGCCGTCGGCGCATTCCTCTCGTTCTTCCTCGGCGTCGGCTCCAACTATGCCGACACGGTGATCAAGGGCAGCTACATGACCCTCGATTTCAGCACACCGGGGGCGATCTTCCTGTTTCTCGTACTCGTCGGCTTCCTCAACTCGCTCTACAAGCTGACGGCCAGGCACTGGATCCTGTCGGGTGGGGTCACCATCCTGCTCGCCGCCGTCTGGGCCGTTCATTTCTCGCCCTTTGACGCATTGTATCTGTATTCGCCGGGTGTGCTGTTCTCCAGTTTCCTCATCCTCTCTCTGGCGGCAAACACGGTCCTGGCGGGGATGGGCCGCAATCTGGCACTGAATCGCAGTGAGCTGATCGTCGTCTACATCATGCTCATCGTCGTCGCGTCCCTGGCGACCATGGGGTTATGCGAGACGATTCTGCCCGCCATCACCGGCGTGTTCTATTACGCCAGTCCCGAGAACAAATGGGCGGAGATCCTGTTCCCCGTCCTGCCCGACGCGATCATGCTCGACGACGGGACGGAGAACCGGGACTTCTACGAGGGCTTCGGCACCAAGGAATTCTCGATTCCCTGGGGGATCTGGCTGCGACCGATGGCCATGTGGGGCGTCTTCCTGCTGGCTCTGTATCTGACGATGGTCTGCCTGGCAGTCATCCTGCGCCGCCAGTGGATGGACCGGGAACGCCTGTCGTACCCGCTGGTGCAAGTGCCGCAGGCGATGATCCGCGGCGAGGACCCCGATCAGGTGGTCAATCCCTTCTTCAAGAACGGGGTCGTGTGGGCCGGTGCATCGCTGCCCATTCTCGTGGGTCTGTTCACCGGACTCAACAAGTATCTTGCGGGTTGGCCGCTGATTCCCACGGCGTGGAGCTTCCCCATCGGCTTCGGCCAGTCGATCAACATGACGATCAGCTTCGCCGTGCTCGGCTTCTCCTACCTGATCGGGCCGGATATCGCCCTCGGGATCTGGGGGTTTGCCCTGTTCTCCAAGGTGGAGAAGATGTTCTTCGTCGCCAACGGTGTGACCAAGCAGCAGGACGTCTGGGCGGTGTCCACATCGGAACTGCTCAACTACCAGGGCCTGGGGGCACTGATCGTCTTCGTCGGCATCGGCCTCTGGGTTGGTCGTGAGCACCTCGCCCAGGTACTGAAGAAGTTCCTCGGACAGGACTCAGAGCTCAGCGACGACGATGAAATCATGACCTACCGGTCGGCTGTGGCAGGTTGCCTGATCGGCACGGTGGTCATGATCGGCTGGTTCGTATTTCTCGGCACACCACTGTGGGCGGCGTCCCTGTTCGTATTCCTTGCCATGATCATCTTCACAGGCCTGTCCCGGGTCGTGGCCGAGTCCGGCATCGCCGCCATCATCTCGCCGATGATCGCACCCGACTTCATGGTCTACGGCCTCGGCTCGAAGCTGCTCGGCGCCACGGCGACGGCCAATTTCTCCATGGGCTACATCTTCGGGGCCGACATCCGCGTCTTCCTCATGGGTGTCATAGCCAATGGCCTGAAGCTGATCGAAGGGATGAATCGCAGCAGCCGCCGTATCGTGTTCTGGGCCATCGTCATCGCCATCCTCCTCGGCGTGACGGGCTCGCTGTTCACCGTCATGTCTCTCGGCTACCGCGACGGGGGCATCAACTCCAATGGCTGGTTCTTCAAGAACATGCCGACCATCATCTACAAGACGGCGGCGCTGAATATCGAGGAGGCAGAAGGTGTGTACTGGGAAGGCATGAGCTTCGTCGGCGTCGGCGCCGGTGCCATGCTGGCTCTCACCTGGCTGCGTCAACGGTTTCTGTGGTGGCCCCTGCATCCGATCGGTTTCCCGATCATGACCAGCTGGCTCGTCGACTGGATGTGGTTCAGTGTCTTCCTCGCCTGGCTCATCAAAGTGACGATTCTGAAGTACGGTGGCGCGACGCTGTTCGCCCGCAGTCGCTATTTCTTCCTCGGCATGATCGCCGGGCGCATGCTGATCACGGGCGGCTTTCTCGTCGTCGACTACCTTACCGGGATGGTAAGCAATGCCATCTTCTGGATCTGACAGCCCGTTGATCAGGCCCATCTGGGTTGCCATCGTCTGCGGTCTCGGCCTGTGGGTCGTGCTGCCCGCGGCGGGGAAGGGGGACATCGATCCGGAGGCCTTTGACCGGATCTCGATGACCGTGCGGGAGTTGTCGTCCAACGGCTCCCGTCTGCCGGGATACGCCGGGGATCGATATGCTGCCGACCTGATCGAGCGGGAGTTGAAGAATGCCGGCGTCGAGGGGGTAACGCGGGATCCCTACGATCTGGCGGTGCCCATCGACAAGGGCGCATCGATGTCGATTCTCGATGGCGCCGAGCCCCGCACCATGCCACTGCTGTCTCTGTGGCCCAACCTCGTGCGGACGAATACGACGGGACCTGAAGGGATCGCCGGCAACCTGTTCTACGGCGGACATGGCGAGCACGTGGACTTCGATGGTCACCAGATGTTCGGCGCCATCGTCATGCTCGAGTTCAACAGCTGGAAGAACTGGAAGAACGCCGCCGCCCTCGGTGCGGCGGCGATCATCTTCATCGAACCCGAAGAGACCACCCTCTTCGAGGCCCGCAACAAGTGGTCCTGGACCCCGGTGGATGTGCCGCGCTTCTGGCTGGGTCGCCAGGCCGCCCTCGCCCTGCGGCAGGAGCTGGGCGACGGCGAGCTGCAGGTTCTTCTGCAGGCGCGCATGGATTACGAAACGCGCACCACATGGAACGTGTGGGGAACGGTGCCTGGCGTGGATCCCGTGCTGAAGGACGAGATCGTCGCCGTGCAGTCATACTATGACGGCATCTCGGTCGTGCCCGCAGCCACACCTGGGGCCGAGAGCACGGCCGGGGTTGCGGCGCTGCTTGAGTTTGCCCGGTACCTGCGCGATCACCCCCCGGGGCGAACCGTCGTGCTGCTGGCTTCGGGCTCGCATTTCCAACAGGAGCGCGGCGTCTTCGCCTTCTTCCAGAAACATGCGAGGGTCCTGGCGCCATTCAAGGGTCGCATGCCGAAGCGCTTCGTTGCCGATTCTCTGAATGTGAGTCGGCTGGTCGAGGAGACCTCGGCCCGCGGTCTGTCTCTCGACACGCTCGGCGTACGCCTTCGCCCCACAGCCGGAGGCGGGCAGGCATTCGACGGGTTAGATCTCGAGCGCCTGCAAGCCCAGCTCAAGCTCCGCCGTATCGTTCCGGACTCCATCGGCATCCGCCTCGAGCCTGACAGCCTGAGCCTCGAGCTCTTCATCGCCATCGATCTGTCGAGTCGTTCCGACCAGGTCGGCTTCGTCCACAGCGCCCGGGCGCCGGCGCATCGCAAGTTCTACGTGCCCATGGGGCGCAGTCTGATGCACCATGCTGCGGATGCCGCCGCGGAGCTGGGACGGGAGCCGACGGCGATGGTCAACCTCATCAGCCCCATCAAGGGCCTGTCCTGGGACTCGTACCTGGACTTCAACACCTACCGTGAGAATGCCTACGTCCCTTTGAACACGGGGGTCGTCACGCTCAGCATGATCACGACGACGGACCGGCGGATGATCATCGACAGTCCGCTCGATACGCCGGACAAGGTAAACGTGGGCAACATCGCCCGGCAGAGCGCCATGCTCAATGCGACGTTGGCAAGGGCCCTGGCAGACCCGCAGCTGTTCGGCCACGAGTGGGAGAAGCTGCGCGCCGGACACAAGAAGAACATCACCGACGTTCTGTCGTCGATCAACGGTCGGCTGCGCCTGCTGCCACAGCGGAGCGCCACGCCAGACGAACCCGTTCCCGGGGCCACGGTGGTGGTGATGAACGATCGCTTCCAGAACATGTGGCGGCCACGGATCCATATCGCCGACGAAGATGGCAACTACCAGGTGGACGGGCTCGAGAAGTTCAAGACTCAAGTGCGTGGATACCTGGTCGATCCCGAGACGGGGGATATCACCTACAGCACCGACCACGGCGAGCGGGCGCAGAAACTAGGCGCCTTCGAGCAGACGCTGTCGAAGGCAGAGACCGTGTGGACGACGATTCTGTTCGAATCCGCGAGTCTGGAGATTCACGACCGGGTGCACGCCGCCTACCACTTCACCTACGGCAACTACAGCAAGGATCAGAAGGTACTCGACAAGCGCGGCGCCGTGCCCCGTCAGTACGGTTTCGTCATGGGCGACTGGGACGAACAGATGATGGTCCTCTACGGCGTGCCGGGCGATTCGCTGCGCCTCGTGGATGATTCGGTGGTGCTGTTGAACAACGAGGGCGCCATCGACGAATTGACAGGGCAGGGGCAGGGATTCGACATGCGGCTGGCACGGATGATCCCCTTCGTCAGCCTGCAGTCGATGAAGGACATGTGGCGCCTCGATGAGGCCCGCATCGAGCGTATGCGGAGCTTCGCCATCGAGAACCCCCGTCTCGACGCGCTGCACAGCCGCTCCTGGCAGGCCCTGCAGAAGGCCGAGATGGCCATGGAGAACCTGCAATGGGCGAGATACGCCAAGTACATCCGCGAAGCGCTGGGACTCGAGTACCGCGCCTACCCCGACGTGCGGGGTACGCAGAACGACATCATCGTCGGGCTTGTGTTCTTCGTTGCGCTGCTGGTGCCAGCAGCGTTCTTCGCCGAGCGCCTCCTGTTTGCGGCGCCCGAAGTGCACAAGCAACTGGCATGGTTCGCCGCGATCCTGCTCACCATATGGCTGATTCTGGCCCAGGTGCACCCCGCCTTCGAGCTGGCGCACCCAGTCATCGTGCTGCTGGCGCTGATGGTTATGGTCATGGCCTTCTATGTCATCAGTCTCATCGTCGGGCGGTTCAATGCCTTCATGACCGATCTTCAGCAACGCGCCGCCGGAACGGCGAGCGGTGATCTGAGCCGTTCGGGCACGGCGTACGTGGCCTTCATGCTCGGAATCTCGAATATGCGCCGGAGGGTGACGCGCACGGGGCTGACCCTGGCCACGATTACGATCCTGACCTTCACCGTGCTCTCCTTCACCTCCTTCAAGCCCAGCATCCAGTTCATCGGTTTCGAGAAGGACTGGAAACCCCCGTACAGCGGCATCCTGTTCCACGATGTCAACTGGTGGACCTGGGAGCCGACGCACTACGACTACCTCGAGTCCCACTTTGCCGAATCGGGCACACTGTCGCCGCGCACCTGGCTGACCATGGGTTTCGATGGTGAGGGGTACATCCCCATGCGGCTCGAGGACAGGGAGGCGGATGGTCTCGGGGTGCTGGGCCTGTCGCCACAGGAACCGGGTGTCACCGGAATTGACGGGACGTTGATGGGCGGGCGCTGGTTCGCGGAGTCGAACGAGGAGAGTGTCATACTCTCCGACCTGCTGGCCCGGCAACTGGATGTTTCCATAGAGGCCGTGGCGCGGGGAGAGGGCCCGGAGGTGCGCATCTTCGGCAATCCCTGGAAGGTGATCGGTGTCTTCGACAGCCAGGCTTTCGACGCCAGCCCTGACCTGAACAACGAACCGATGACGCCGGCGCAGGAGCAGTTCATCCAGTTCAACATGCCGGGCATGGATCAGATGTTCATGCTCAACGACGTCTTCTTCGAAGAGGACATCGAAATCACCTACGAGCATATTCCGGCAAGTCGCCTGGCCATCGTTCCCTACGGTCGTCTGGAGAGCATGGGGGCGGAACTCAGGTCGGTTGCGGTGCGCTTTGACGAGGGCGCCGACGCGCGCGAGCTGATCGAGAGCTACCTGTCACGATCGGGCTTCCGTCTGTTCGTCGGCATGCCGGACGATGACGGCACGATGCGCACGTACTCCTACAGCAGTATCGGCGCCACCTCGATGGAGGGTCTGGGGGCTCTCATGATCCCCATGCTGATCGCGGCGCTGATCGTACTCAACACGATGATGGGCGCCGTGTACGAGCGTTTCCGCGAAATCGGCGTCTACTCCTCCGTGGGTCTAGCGCCCGTCCATATTTCCTTCCTCTTCATCGCCGAATCGTGCGTCTACGGTGTTCTGGGCGTCGTCATCGGCTACATTCTCGGCCAGGTCGGGGCCAAGATGCTGATCCTCTTCGACCTGGTGGGTGGCGTGTCGCTGAACTACTCCTCCACATCGGCCATAGGTTCGGCCCTGCTCGTCATCGTCGTCGTTCTCGTGTCGAGCATCTATCCGGCGCGGGCTGCCTCGCAGATGGCCGTGCCCGACGTCGTGCGCCGCTGGCAGCTGCCCGACCCCGACGGTGATGTGTGGCGCTTCCCCTTTCCCTTCACCGTCAACGTCAACGCCATCGAATCCCTGTGCGGTTTTCTGCAGAACTACTTCGGTTCCTATGGCCACGAGTCGGTGGGGAAGATGTACACCGAGCGCACGCGCATCGTCACCGAGGAGTCACCAGACGGGCGCACCTACGCCGTGCAGCTGCTGTTGTGGCTGGCGCCATTCGACATGGGGGTCAGCCAATACCTGCAGTTCACCACGTCGAAGACGGACAACCCGAGCATCCTCGAAATCCAGTTCTACATCGAACGCGTCAGCGGTCCCGTCGCCTTCTGGCAACGGCTCAATCTGGGTTTCATGCTCGAGCTGCGTAAGCAGTTCCTCGTCTGGCAGACGCTGAAAACCGAGATTCAGCAAGAGCATACCGATCACTGTCGGCGGGTGGCGGTGGCGGCGGAAGACCTGGAACTGGACGTCAGCGAGACGGTTCTCTAGTGGCGGGCGAATCCAAAAGGCAGGCGAGGAAGGACCGCCAGTACGAAGAGCTCAATGAGTATCGGGATCTGCTGCAGCCGCCCGAAACGTTCGAGTCGGGGTTTACGCGCAAGACTCTGATCGGGGTGCTCTTGATCGCCTTTATCATGACCCCGGGGCAGATGTACCTGTCGTTGGTCACGGGGATCGGGATCGGGGAGGCGGCGCAGTGGGTGACGGTGATCCTGTTTCTCGAGATCGCCAAGCGCTCGTTCACCACTCTGAAGCGGCAGGAGATCTTCCTGTTGACGTACGTGGCGTCGCAGCTGATCGTGCGCGCCGAGACCCAGACGTTCCTGCAGCTGATCTGGCGCCAGTACTTTGTCAGCTCTCCCGAGGCGGCACAGTTCGGCCTGACGGACAAACTCGTCGGTCTCACCTGGCGGGGCATGGGCTGGTTTTCTCCCCATCCGGATTCGCCGGCCATCATTCAGCGCACGTTCTTCCACGAGGACTGGCTGCTGCCGATCGCTCTGCTCGTGATCGGTATCATCGTCAGTCGTGTCACCTGGTTCACTTCGGGGTACGTGCTCTTCCGGCTGGTGTCGGATCGCGAAAGGCTGCCGTTTCCCACGGCACCGCAGGCGGCGCTCGGGGCCATGGCCCTGGCCGAGGAGAGCGGCTCGGAGGACCAGTCGTGGAAGTGGCCCGCTTTTACCGTCGGTGGCGCCATCGGTCTGGTCTTCGGCTTCATCTATGTTGCCATCCCGACGTTGACCGAGACGTTTGCCGGCAAGAAGGTGTCGATCCTGCCCATCCCCTTCGCCGATCTGACGCCTGTACTCGGGCGCTTCCTGGGAGCCACGCCCATCGGCATCAGCTTCAGCCTGTCACCGATCTTTGCCGGACTTCTGCTGCCCTTCTGGAGCGTGATGGGCTCTTTCGCGTTTGTCGCGTCCTTCATGGTGATGTCGCCGATCTTGCACCACTACGGCTTCATGCCGCACTGGGTGCCGGGAATGAGTGCGATCCAGACGCAGATCACCGCAGGTGTCGACTTCTGGCAACCCTTCGCCATGGGGGTGACGCTGGCCGTGGCCATCATCTCCATCACCCAGGTGATCCGCGCCGGGCGCGAGAAAGCCGTCGACAACGCACACGCCGAAGAGCACGGCCACGACCATGACACCTGTCGCCATCCCGACTGTGACAAGCAGAGCCAGGTCCGTGGGTACTGCATCGAGCACCTGAACCGCGGCGACTTCAGACTATGGGTCTGCGTCACACTCTTCTTCCTCGGCGCCGCGTACCCGATCCTACTGGCCAAGACGCTGTTCCCGACGCTGGTGACGACAGGACTGCTCATCGTCATCCTGCTGATCGCCTTTGTCTACGCGCCCCTCATGTCCTTTGTGTCCGCCCGGTTGGACGGACTGGTCGGGCAGAACATCGTGATCCCTCACCTGCATGAAGGCATGGTGTTCCTCACCGGCTATCGCGGTGTCGAGATCTGGTTCGTGCCGCTGGCGGGGGCCGACTTCGGCGGCGGCGCCGAGACCTTCCGTATCATCGAGTTGACCGGTATGCGCTTCACGAGCCTGCTGAAGGCGGAGATCGTGATGGTGCCCATCGTGTTGGGTGCCAGTCTCATGTACTGGAGCTTTCTGTGGAAGCTGTCGCCGATCCCGTCCGATGCCTATCCGTACGTACAGACCTTCTGGCCCGCCCGGGCCTTCGCCGAGGCGGTGAAGTATTCGGCGACCCAGTACAGCGTCACCTATGAACCGGGAGAAGAGGTGGAGGGACGGGTCGTACCTCCTGGGGAAGTGGCATGGAGTCCGGCGAATCTGCAGGATGACGCACTCTATTACTGGCGCGTGAAGGTGTCCTTCGACATCAACATCAAGAACCCGACCAAGCGCATCTACGGTCCCTGGTCAGAGACCGGATGGTTTACTACTGATTTCCGCGGTGCTGGCGGCGTGCGTGGATCGCCGACGATTCTCGAGTTGCCCACGCCACGTGGTGTGGATGCCTCACTGCCGGTACCGCTGCTCATGGTCCCACAGACGGCCACCGTCATCGACGAGCCGGAAACCTTGTTTCGCGTGCGCCTGCCCACCGAGGGGGATACACGGGATGTGGCGTACGTGATCGAGCTGGACACGGATCCGAAGTTCCGCGGCGACTTCTTCCAAAGCTCGGCCGAGACGCCGATGTTCTTCCAGATATACTGGCAGGATCCCAGGTCCGCCGGAGACGGCCGCGACGAGGATTTCGACGGTCTCGCCGATGAGGAGGTCCTCAATCAGAAGGACGATGATGGTGATGGGGCCATCGACGAGGATCTGCGTCACCCACTGGACGGCGAAAAGTGGCCGATTCTCCTTTTCGGACTGGTCTTCGGCATCGGCATCTATTCGATCCTCAGCTTCTTCGGCATGCCGATGTTCTTCGTCTGGGGGTACATCCGAGGCGTGGCTTCGGTCGGCGTTGCCACCTTCTTCCTCATGCTCACCGAAGTCGTCGGCGCCATGCTCGCCAAGTACTACTTCTGGCCCAGGTTCGGTAAACAGCACTGGCGCCAGGTGGCTATGGTCCTGGCCGTTGGCTTCGGCGTGGGGATATCGCTGGTGGGGATGTTCTGCGCCGCGACCCTGATGATCAGCAAGGCCGTGTCGGCGACCACGTTCTAGCCGGCAGGTTCACCCGCCGCCTGGCGGATTCCGGCAGCTTCGTCGACGCGCGTCAACAGCAAGGCGCCGACGACGAGGAAGCCGACGACGACGGAGATGCCGGCACGCTGGGAGGCGAAAGCCTCGGTGAGCAGACCCAGCAGGAAGGGACCAGCGAAGGCGGTGGCCTTGCCGCTGAAGGCGTAGAAGCCGTAGATCTCGTTTTCCATCTGTCGTGGTACGAATCGGCCGAGCAGCGACCGACTCGCCGCCTGCGCCGGACCTGCCAGGGCCGAGATGCACAGCGACGCCCCCCAGAAGACGCGTGTGTCATGGGTTGAAACGGCCGCAAGAGAGGCCAGGACCATGCCGCCAAGGCTCAGCAGGACGGCACGTTTGCCACCCAGCCAGTCATCGAGATACCCGCCAAGAAAAGCGCCGATCCCCGCCGCGACACTCGTGCTGACGCCGAACACCATGAGGTCGCGGAAGGTGAAGCCGAGCGTTCCCATGGCGTAGATGCCGCCGAAGGCGAAGACGGTGACCAGGCCGTCGTTGTAGATCAGGCGCGCCAGCAGAAGCCGGGAGATCTGTCGATACTCGCGGATCCTGGTCAGAGTTGCCCACAGCTGTCGCAGGGAACCGCCTGCCGTGACGGATGCGGTTGCAGCGCGGGGCTCGCGCAAGCGCAGGAACAGGGGCAGGCTGAAGAGGGCGAACCAGGCGGCGACGAGCAGGTTGGCGGCGCGGATGTTTTCTCCCGCCTCCAATGAGAATCCCAGCCATGGGGTTTCGTTGTCGACGAGGCCGACCATGGCGACGCCCATACACAGCAGTCCCCCTACGTACCCCAGGGCCCAGCCGTAGCCGGATACTCGTCCGATCCGGTCGGGTGGGGCGATCTCGGGGAGGAAGGCGTTGTAGAACACCGTACCCAACTCGAAGCCGATGTTGGCGAGCACGAACAGAGTCAGGGCCGCCGCGACCTGCCCGGGTGTCGGCAGGTAGAGCGCGGCCGTGCAGACGACGCAGAGCACCGTGGAGGCGGCCAGCAGCAGCTTGCGGCAGGCGTGACGATCGGCGATGGCACCGAGGACGGGGGACAGCAGGGCGACGATGATGCCGGTGAGGGCCACGCCCCGTGACCACATGGCGGTTCCGGACACAACGTCGGGAGCCAGCTCGTGAGTGAACCAGGAGGAGTAGATGAAGGTGACGACAAGAGTGGTGAAGGCGCTGTTGGCGAAGTCGTAGAAGGACCACGCGAGCACGCCCCCACGCCCGTCGGGTGATGTCGTCATCGGCTTTCCTGGTGAGAGTTCATGGGAGTATAGACCGCGAGCAACCGCCAGCCAATCATGACGTTGCGCGGCCCTGCCAGGCACGGTTCATTACAGGCATGGAAGAAACGGCGGGTAGCACAGGCAGAACAGCCCTTGTAACCGGTGCGGCGGGAGGCATCGGGCAGTCGATCTGCGAGGCCCTGGCGGCAGCCGGGATGGCCGTGGCGGTACACTATCATACCCACGCGGAGGCAGCAGGCTCACTGGCGGACCGGCTGCGGGGGCAGGGCGTGCAGGCCGTCGCGTACGGAGCCGATGTGACCAACCCGGACGCAGCCCGGGACCTGGTGCGACGAGTCGACGATGGGCTGGGCGGGATTGATATCCTGGTGAACAATGCGGGCATCACGGTTGGAGGACTGAACGTGGCCGACACCGAAACGGATGCCTGGCTGCACATGGTCGACGTCAACCTCAACAGCGTGTTCTATCTGTGCCGGGCGGCCATCCCGCTGTTGCAGGCTCGGGGCGGCGGTCACATCGTCAACGTCTCTTCGAACATCGTCAACAGCCTGCCCGGAGGCAGTTCCGCGTACGCGGCGACAAAGAGTGCCCTGGTGGCCTTCACCAAGGTGCTGTCGAAGGAGGTGGCGCGTGACAACATCCGGGTCAACGCCCTGTCACCGGGGCTGATCGCCGCCGGCATGGGACAGGGGGCGATGGATCGTCGCGACCCGGCCGTACTCGAACGCTTCATCGACACGATTCCCCTGGGGCGCCCGGGAGAAGCGCAGGAGATCGCCAGTGTTGTGGCATTTCTAGTCTCTGACGCGGCAAGCTATCTCACCGGCCAGAATCTGACGGTCAACGGTGGGGATCGTACCGAGTCCTACCAATAGGCGGAGCTGCTGACCAGCAAGCTGGTTGAGCAGCAAAGCTGGGCCAGCAAGCTGGCTTAGGCCATCAAGTCGATTTCGCGGGATGTCTCGGAGGGGCGGGGGCGTTCGACGGGTTCCTGCTGGTCGTCGGGCTCGCCGCGGCTCCCG
>PBSR01000062.1 GCA_002726335.1 Gemmatimonadaceae bacterium | reverse complement strand
GTTCCGTGGCCCGCCATATAGGCGATGTGTTCGCCCTCCGGCGACCATCGCGGCATGGGCCACAGTTCGGTGCCGATGTCAGCGAGGGGACGGATGACGGCCCGCCCGTCACCGCTGATCTGCAGCTTGGAGCGGTCGCGGAAGACGAGACGTTCGCCGTCAGGAGACAGATCGAACTCCGCCGGTCGATGCGGGTTCATGGGCAACATGCTGTGTTCCAGGAGCAGGCGCAGTGTCAGGTCGCCCGTTCCGACCACGGCATCGTCGCCGACCCGGCGCAGCGCTGCCCGAGCCAGCCTCACCACGTCCGCCTGATCTGAAAAGGTCCTGAGGACGGCACGGTAGGCGACACGGGCCTCGGTGAGTGCCGCCATCTTTTCCAGGCAGCGACCGATGCGGTACTGGGCCCGTGCTGCAGACCGATGGTTGCGTGCATGGATTTCCAGGACCTTCTCGTAGCTGTCGATGGCGCGTGCAAGATCACCCAGGATCTCCTCTCGATGCCGCCCCTGCTGCAACAGCTGCTCGGCGCTCTCGGCCCGCACCGGCACTGCCGACAGCATCATCCACGACACCATCAGGAGCAGGGCGTGGATTCGGCGAGTGGACATGGTGTACGTCCTTTCCACTGCCGATGATACGTCGAGATGTGTCACGGTTGTGTCACGGTCCGACCACGAGTCTGTCATATCCCGTCAGAGTCGGGGTCAGACTCGAAGCGGTAACCGAGACCTCTCACCGTGAGCAGGAATCTGGGCCGGGCAGGGTCAGATTCGATCTTCTGCCGCAGGCGGGTGATGAAGTTGTCCACAGTGCGTTCGGTGCCGAAGTAATCAGCGCCCCATACGGCGTTGACGATGGCGCGGCGGCTCTGGGCCCGACGGGGGTGGGTGGCCAGATGGCGCAAGAGACCCAGCTCTCGGGCCGTCACTGCCATCGGTCGTCCGGCCCGAGTCAGAGTCATCGCTTCGAAATCGACATCGACGTCACCTATCTGCAGGCGCGTCAGTGGCAAGGTGGACGGCTGACCCCGTCGCAACAGGGCCCGAATGCGGGCCAGCAGCTCGAGGATGCCGAAGGGCTTCGTCACATAGTCGTCCGCCCCCATGTCCAGGCCCGTCAGCCTGTCCGATTCCTGCCCGCGCGCCGTGAGCATGAGGATGGGGCCCGTCCAGCCCTCGCGCCGCAGCAGGCGACAGACGTCGAAGCCGTCACGGCGCGGCAGCATGATATCGAGCACGATCAGATCGGGCCTGGCCTCTCGGGCCAGTTCCAGGCCGCGGTCGCCATCTCTGGCGGTGAGCACCTCGTACCCTTCGAGCCGCAGATTCCTCTCCAGGCCCGTGAGGATGGCTTGTTCATCTTCCACGACAAGAATGCAGGTCATGTCTCGCTTTCTGTTGACGGCAACCAGACGGTAAAGGTGCTGCCCCGGCCGACCTGACTGCGCACGGACACCAGGCCATCGTGGCCGGTGACGATGTCACGTACCAGGCTCAGTCCCAGGCCGGTGCCCGGTATGTCGCGCGTGAGATCGTTGTCGACCCGGTAGAACCGCTCGAAGATGCGTTCCTGCTCCCCCTCCGCGATTCCAGGCCCCGCGTCGGTGACATCCAGGGCAACGCCATCGTTGTGGGCCTTCAGCGACAGACGCACACTGGCGGGCCCGGGGGAGTACTTCACGGCGTTGAGCACGAGATTGCGCAGCACTTCCAACATGGCTTCGCGGTCGAAGTGAACGGTGGGGAGCGCGGCGTCGACGGTTACGTCGAGTGTCGCCAGCGGCGCGTCGCCCAGCTCCCGCCGGAGCCACTGTGCAGCTTCCCGAACGACCGTCGCCAGATCGGTCGCCGATCGGTCGTAGTGCCGTTCACCGCCGCGGTCGATGCGGGCCACATCGAGCAGACGGTCGACCATGCCGTCGAGACGGCGGCTTTCCTCCTGGACAACCATGAGGTAGTCGTCGGCTTCAGCGTGGTTCTCATAGCGTCCGAGTCGAAGCATGTCGACATACATGCGGATGGTAGTCAACGGGGTCTTCAACTCATGGGAGACGTTGGAGACGAAATCCGTCTTTCGGCCCGCCTCCTCACGTTCTCGCCGGACGCGCCGCCAGCCGCTCCAGACACCGAAGAGCACACCTACGACACAGATGGCGATGCTCCAGCGAAGCAGACGCAGACGCCAGGTCGCCGTCAACGAACCGGTGCCGGCCGGCAGGATCGCCAGTCGGCGAAAACTCAGGGGGGGACTCAGCCGCAGGTCGGCCAGGGCCGTCTCGAGCATCGAGCCAGCGGTGTCGACAATGGTGACCACGGCGACGTCGCCAAGCTGCTGCATGCGATTCTCGAGGGAGGCGACAGCGAAGCTGTCGATCCGCGCCAGGTCGAGGCGCCCCCCGGCTGCACCCCCCTGCGGCAATGTGGCCAACAGCCACACCTGCCATCCGCCAGGAGTGCGCCGGGGCAGATGCCGCGCCATCCCGGGTTCGAGGGTCCACAGTGACGGAAGCAGGGAGGGTAGGACGCTTTCTTCGAGAACGACGCGAGCCTCACTCTCGGCGAAATGCCTCTGCCATTGCAGGTGCGCGGCACGCCAGTCATCGTGCAGCTGGCTCCGCAGTCGTGCCGGCTGGAGTGTCACCCACAGCGAGTCGAATCGAGACAGGTAGTGGGCGGCGACGGCGTAGTCCACCGCGTCAGTGGCGTCCGTCATGCGTCCCACGGCAGTAAGGGCGATACGTGCTGCCTCCTCCGGCTGGTCGTGGCGGTGCCGAAAGGCAGCCAGCTGCAGACCCGCCCCCAGGCGCAGACGGGCGTGTGTATCGGGGAGCGTGTCGAGCAGATGCTGCCGAATTCGCGCTGCGCCGGCAGCATCGCCCAGCTTGTCGGCGCAGCGAGCCGCGGCCGTCAGGGCGTGAGCGGTGGCGGCCGAATCCGTGGCGGCGATCTTCTCGTACTGCGTGAGTGCCCGCTGCTGGTCCTCAAAGACGAACTCGTATTCCTGGGCGTGACGCCAGGCGGCAGAGGTCGGAGCCGGTATCTGTGCGGCTATGCTCGTGGGTGGAGGCCACACCAACCGGTCGGAAGCGTCGGTGACGAAGGCATCCTGGAGTCCTTCGATGCTGAGGTGTTGAGGCCGCGAAGAGAGCTGTGGTCCCTGGTCTGGCGGGCAGCCTCTTGGCGCTGTGCCCGCAGTTGTTGCTGCAGTTGGCTGTCGAGATCGGCAAGCAGAACTGCGGCTCGCCGGCGGGCGGCCTGAGTATTGAGGTCATCCTGTACATGCAGTGCCCAGAAGCCGGCCAGGCTCAGCAGGAGACTCGGGCCGACAATGGTAACGATCAGCCAGATCGCGGCCGGCTGCCTCAGGGCCTCTGTGCTGGGTCGACGGTCTGACATGGTCCGCAATATAGTAGCGATCCGGGCCTGTTGAGACGCTGTGCGGCCTTCTCCCAGGCGGCGATCTGGCGTACACTATTGGGACGTGGCGCCGGCCGTCGATGGCGGCGCCTGCGGACCTGCAGACCTGTTGCCAGAGAGAAAATGACGTGCCGATCCGGGAATACCATTGCAGCGGTTGTGGTCACGACTTCGAGGTAATCGAGGGAGCCAATACGGTGACGACTGCCTGTGAGTCGTGTGGCGCAGAGAAGCTGGAGCGCCTGCTGTCGATGTTTGCCGCACACGGCTCGTCGACTGGCGACAGTCCGTGTCAGGACTCCGCCTGCTCGCCGGATGCATGCGCGACTGGCGCCTGCCCCATGATGCCAAACTGACCCGGCCCGGGTAACCCGGCCTGGCGCCGCGTCAGCGGTACTGATTCAGATTTCCCCGATAACACATCCCGAGGAGCGTCTCTGAGCGCTCGACATTGCAGGTCTGCCTGGCTTCGGGTGTACCGACGATGTGGAAGATGTCGTGGTCGACCGTCGTTGACTCGACGGCGAGTCGGCAGGCTTCGGCCAGGTCATGACGGCAGACCCAGCCGTTGCGATACTGGCCCTGCAAGGGCTCCCGATTGCGGCCGATCCCGGCGCGACTGTCAACGATGTAGTCGGGGCGCAACACGATCGTCCTGGTGCCGAAGGCATCGTGGAACTGGCGGCACATCTCCTCCTGCAACCGCTTGCAGATCCCGTAGAGACTGCCCTCCACACTCCTGGTGTCCGCATCGAAGAAGGCGCCGCGAGGGTGCACGGTCATACACGAACCGACATGAACCACGCGGTCGAAGCCGCGCTGACGGGCTGATTCGAGGACATTCCACAACCCCTTCAGGTTGACCAGGAACGTCTTCGAGTCCTGTTCGGCGGGAGTGTTCGACCGATAGGGGAAGTGCACGGCCAGATGGATGACGGCGTCCATATCCGCCGTCGCCCGGTGCACTACGTCAAAGTCGGTGATGTCCCCGTACTGCACATCCTCGCCCGGCCACTCGCCGTCCAGATCACTCCACTGATCCCAGGACTGTTGCGAGTAGACGGCACAACGCGCCTGATGGTGCGGTTCCAGATTGGCGAGCACGGCCCGACCCGTCCAGCCTTCGGCACCAAAGACAACAACCCGCATCAGTCGGCCGGCCTGGGAAAGGGGTGGAGGGGGTCTGCGAGTCGGCCATCGGTCCGTCACCTGAAGATAGGAGGGCAGAACAGCTAAACCAACCGCTGACCTATCCCTTCACCGCACCTACAGTGATCCCCTTGGTGATCTGCTCCTGCAGCACGATGTAGCAGATCAGTGTTGGCATCATGACGATGACGAGCCCGGCGAACAGGGCGCCGAAGTCGACTTCGTAGAACTGCACGAACTGCAGCACGGCGATACCGAGGGGCAGTGTCCGCAGGTGGGAGGAGGACAGCAGCACCAGAGCCAGGATGTACTCGTTCCAGATGCTGATGAAGGTGAAGATGCCCACCGTTGTCAGTCCTGGCTTGGCCAGGGGCAGCATGACACGCAGGAACAGGCTGAAGTGTCCGCAGCCGTCCATGATGCCGGCTTCCATGATCGTCGTCGGGATGGTGCGGAAGAAGGCGGTGAGGACGAAGACGGTGAAAGGGATACCAAAGGCGGCGTAGACGAGGATGATGCCGATGTGACTGTCGAGCAGTCCCATGCCTTTGACGAGAAAGAACAGCGGCACGAGACCGAGGAAAATGGGAAACATCATGCCGGCGAGAAAAGCGTAGTAGATCAGGTCCTGACCGCGAAAGCGGTACTTGGCCAGGGAGTAGCTGGCCATGGCCCCGAGAAAGAGCTGCAGCAACAGAGTTGTGACGGTGACGAAGATCGAGTTCCAGAAGAAGTCGCCGATCTGGGCCTCGGTCCAGGCTTCGATGAAGTTGTCGAGTTTCCAGTCGACGGGCAGAGCCCAGGCCGAGGCGAACAGCTCGCTCGTCGGCTTGAAGGCGGTGTATCCGAGCCAGACCATGGGGAACACGACGATGGTCCCGTAGACGACGAAGATCAGTTGCGTGATCCCGCGCCGGATGTTGTGCCCGAGCTGATCCAGAGGCGAGTCAGGCATCAGTATTCGACGGCGTCGCGCCGCTGGATCCACAACGACAGCATGGCCAGCGAGAAGGTGATGAGGAAGAGGGTCATGGCGATGGTCGTGGCGTAGCCGAACTTCCCGAGTTCGAAGGCGTTTTCGTAGATGTAGGTAGCCAGTGTCTCGGTGGCTCGATCCGGGCCGCCATCCGTCATGATACGGACCACGTCGAAGGTGCCGAAGCCGTTGAGCACGAGGAAGACGCCGGTGACCTTCATCATCTCCGACAGCAGTGGCAGCGTGACGTGGCGAAAGGACTGCCATTCACCGGCGCCGTCGATCTTGCAGGCGTCGTAGTAGTCCTCCGGGATCCCTTCGATGGCGGACACATACAGGACCATGTAGAAACCCACGGCGGCCCACACCTTCACGGCGACGATGCAGGCACGGGCCCACGCCGGTTCGCCGAGCCACGAGGGCAGGTCGCTGAAGCCGAAGAGCCTGAGGAAGTTGGACAGGATGCCGAATTCGGGATTCAGGGCGAACCACCAGAGCACGGCGATGGCGACCTGGGAGATCAGGTTGGGGAAGAAGTAGGTGATACGGAACCAACGGGCGCCGGCCACCAGCTTGCGGGTGACGGCAACGGCGAAGTAGAGAGCCATACACGGCACGATGAGGCCGGTGAGCACGGTGAAGAAGAAGGTGTTGTAGAGCGACTTCCAGAAGAATGGATCGCCGGCCATCTTCGTGAAGTTGCCCAGTCCGTTGAACTCCATGTTCAGCGCCACGCCGCGCCACTTGACGAAGCTGACCCCGAAGGCCAGCGCGTAAGGCACTACGAGAAAGGTGACGTAGAACAGCAGAGCCGGCAGGATGAAGAGGAGGGCGACGCGCCCGTTGTTCTGGAGGCTCATCGTCGGTCTTCGTGCTCGCTCGGCGTGCCGGCAAATCCGGGCGCAGGCGCCGGCCGGATCGGTGATCTGAAACCAGAACACATGTGTTGCATCCTTGCGAGCCCCGTCCTGAACTGCGGACGGGGCTCGCAGGGATTCAGAATCGTGCCGGTGGTATCAGGGCCGGCGCAACGCGCCCTGCGCTGCCAGCCCGCCGAGCTTCCGAAGAGGGCGATGGCTGAGGTCAAGAACTGTCTGGCCGGGCCACCCAGGAAACGAAGGGGGAGAGATCTCACAGGCTGGCGACTCCGTCGGCTTTCGGCTTTCTGGTGAAGCGGATCGTGTCGGGGTCGTCGCGCAGGCGCTGGGCCATGGCCTCCATGCGTTCGGCGAATCTTTCGGGGGTGATGTCGTCGTTGAGCAGGGCGCCCAGGGCGTTGCGGAATTCGTTCTCCAGTTCGAGATACCAGCGGGAGAAGCGGAAGGAGAAGGTCTCGCCGCCAGCGTCGGCGATCTGGTCGAGGGCGCTCTGCATGGCGGGAGGTACATCGACCCCCTCGGTGCTGCCTTTGATGGGTTGCACCGAGCCCACGGTGCGCAGGAAGCTGGCGGCCATTTTCTTCGACAGCAGGATGCGGAGGTACTCCTTGCCCCAGTCGGGACGGGCGGCGTCGGCGGGTACCCAGAAGGCCGGACCGGCGGACGCCTCCATGGCGCCGATGCCACCCTTGCCGTCGCGGAATCCAGGGATCGGCATGAGCCGCATTTCGAAGTCGTCGGGCAGGGCGTTCTTCATCTCCGACTCGAGCCAGGTGCCGCAGGGAATCATGGCGGCTTTTTCCTGGATCCAGATCATCTGCGCTTCGGTGTGCGAGAAGGACGAAGTCCCGGGCAGGATGTAGTCGCCTTCGTAGAGCTGCCGACTCAGGCGGCAGGCCTGTACGACTTCCGGACGACTCCAGGCCCCAGGCACCAGCGAGTCCATGTCGCACATCAACTGCTCGCCGCCGAGCTTGTAGACGAGACCACGCCAGATCATGCCGAAGTAGGAGGGGTACTTGCCCTGGTGCGTGAGGGGAGCCACGCCGCCGCCGGTCTGCTTGATCGTCTCGCACAGGGTGAGAAACTCATCCCACGTTTCTGGCTCCGTCCAGCCGTGCTCGTCGAACATGCCCTTGTTATACCAGATGCCGGAGATGGCATAGGTGATGGGCAGGAAGTACTGCCTGCCCTCGAACTGGCCCTCCTCCAGCGTGCCGTCGTAGAAGGTGTCCTTGAAGCGCAGGCCCGGCTGGCCGTATGCCGGTTCCTCCATCAGGGAGTCGAGGCTGGCCACCAGGCCGTCGTGCAGGTTGACCCAGAAGTTGATGTTGTGGATACCCCAGAACACGTCGGGCGGATTGCCGGACAAAAAGCGCGGCCGCGTCTGATCCCAGGCCCGGGGGTTACCCCAGACGTAGGCGGTGATGTCGGGGTGAGCGCGTTCGAATTCAGCGGCCGAGTCGTAGACCCACTGCATTCCGTATCCGCCCTGGAAGAAGACACCCTCTACAACCCTGTCGCCGAGGTCGCCCTTGGGATCCTCGCCGCGCAGGAAGAAGGAGCAGGCGTAGAGTACGACGAGCAGGGCGAAGACGAGTTTCGAACGCATGCCGGTGGCTTTACGCCGGATAGCGGACGGGGGTGCGCGTGGCCTCATAGGCGAGGCCGGGCTCGGCGTTGCGCACCACATCCGGGATCTTTTCCGTCCACCAGGAAGGCGGCTGCGGGAAGTCGAACACGTCGTGCCAGGCGAGAACGAGAGTGCGGCGCTGATCGGTCTGGTTGGGCCAGGCCCCGTGCATGAGGCGGGCGTCGGCGATGACGAGGTCACCTGCCTGCAGCGGGACGTCGACGGCGTCGTCGCGGTCGCAGAAGGCGGGATGATCGAAGTCCTCGAGGGCCTGGATCTCGGGGCCGTGGGCGTCGGGCAGCAGGTCGTGCAGATCGATGCGTCGCCGATGTGTGCCGGGGATCACACGCAGGCAGCCGTTGTCACGGTCTGTGTCGGTCATGTAATAGGAAAGGAAGATCCTCGTCGGCCACGGCGTGGCGGCTGCCGGACTGTTCCAGTCCATGTAGTCCTGGTGCCAGTAGAGGGGCGGGCCGTGGGGCGGCTTCGAGAGCAGGATGACGGAATCGTGGGCCCGCAGATTCTCCAACCCGAGCAACTGGCAGACCGCCGCCTGCGCCGGGGCATCGATCACCCGCTCGACGATGGGGTCGGGGAAGGAGCGTCCGTCCGGCTCGCGGCCGACCGCCCAGTTGCGCGGCGCGCTCACGTGAATATCGGAGCCCTGGTAGCGGAATTTCGGATCCACCGGGAAACGGTCGAAGACGTCGGCGGACCATCCCTGCAGATCCGCGAGCAGGTCCGCGGGCATGACGCCGGGGACGGAAGTGTAGCCGTCCTCCACCAGCTGTCGCCGGCAAGCCAGGGCCTTCGCTTCGGTCAGTTTCTCAGCCATCAGTCCACCCGTGTCGCCGGCTTCAGGGTCCATGTCTGCAGCCGCGCCTGTTCGAGGATGCCAGGGGCTTCGAAGTCTTCGGCAAACACCGCCCACCCCCAGGACTGCTCGCGGATGTGGCGCTCACCGGTGATGGACCCGGCACGGACTGTCACCTGTGTGGGCAGGCCCCCACCGTCGAGGACGAGGCGGCGCAGCAGGTCGGCGGCGGTGACGAGGAAATCGGCGGGGCACAGGCATCGGGCACCCACCCAGACCGCAGCGGGAACACGGCCATGGTAATGGAGAAACTGCCGGGCGTCGGCAGTGGCCTCAATAAAGGCTTCGCTGGGAACCGAACCGCCTGCCGACAGGGTTGGCGCCACCCGCCGCGTCGGACCGTAGGGTGTGTCGTGTAATGTCGCCATGATCGCGGCCAGCGAATCGGTGTCTACGTCGATCCCCTCGGACAGGGTGTACACTGCTTCCATGAGTGTGTCGCAGACGAGGGCAAAGATCTCCGAGGGGGACAGTGCCACGTCGCCGAGCCATGTCACGTCGATGGCGCCTGACTCGAACTCCAGCGCCTGCGCCAGATCCGCGGCGTTGACGGCAGCACCATGGGCGTCGTCGGGGAACAGATTGATGAGCTGGCGCCCGGTGATCACCTCGACACCCGGTCGGGCGACGATGTGTTCGACATAGCGCCTGAATACGTCGAGCCCTGCCGCCATCTCTCCGGGTGGTCGCCGAGGAGCGGGGCGCCACTCGTGGCGAGGTGGCATGGCTCCCCGCCCGAAGTTGACGCCGTCCCAGAAGGCGGTGGTCGCCCATTCGCACGGGTGGTAGTAGATGCTGACAAGGCCGCCGCCGTCGGTCATCTGCCGCTGGTGGATCTCGTTGAAGCGACCGATCCCTTCCGCCAGCCCCGCGTCGCCGCGGTCGAAGGCGCAGCGGGTCACGGCGTCCTCCATCCGGTTGACGTGCAACACGCCGCAGAACCAGAAGGGCTCGCCATCACAGCCGACGTGGGAGGCTTCATCCATGAACAGGGGAACACCGGCATCGCGCAGGAAGGGGTAGAGCTGTGGCGCCCAGGAGCCGCCGGCCTGACCGAAGGTCGACGAAGGCCCAAGGATGCGGGTCACGTCGTCGTACCCGGGGCGCTCGCGGCGGATGACCTCCTCGACGCCATCCTCCCAACCGGCGTCGGCGAGGTATTCGGCCAGCACCGGGTGTTGCGAGTGGTTGTCGGTGTGGTAGCCGATGTCCTGGCGTTGCAGCAGGCGGATGATGTCACTGCGGCCACGCTCCTCGAGGACGCGGGCCTTTTCGGCCACCATCTTCCACGTGGCCTGCACGCCGCAGGCTTCGAAGACCTCGAGCAGCCCCTTGAGAGCGTCGTCACTCTCGGGCGTGAGGTAATCCTCGACGTCGAACCAGAACAGCGTGTAGACGGTACTCAAGAGTCGCTCAGATGACGTCGAAGTCGAGGCCGTCGAGCTCGGCCCGCAGGATCCGTTCGCCGGTCTCGTCCAGCGCCGGCGCGACACGTGGCGGACCGACGGGCGTTCCGCGCCAGCCGAGCATGGCTTTCACTCCGGCGAGAACGCCCACCTCAATGAGGATGCGGATCACGCGATTGGCGTGCAGCTGGCAGGTGCGGGCCAGATCGAGATCACCGGCATCGAAGGCGTGGCGCATCTCCAGGTAGATCTTCGGCATGATGTTGTACGTCGTACCGATGGCGGCATCGGCGCCCATGCACATGGCGGGCAGGGCCATCTCGTCGGGGCCACTGATGGCGTTGATACGGCCACCGGAGCGGTCGATCAACTGGCCGAAGAGATAGAGGTTGTTGTCGGTGAACTTGATGCCGGCGAAGTGGGGGACGGCGCCCATGGCGTCGAGGAAGGAGTCCGCTGTGGCCTTCCGGTCGGCCTCGCCCTGGAGCCAGTAGACGTAGAACGGCAACTCGGTGGCTTCGCCGATGGCGCGGTAGTGGGCGACGGCGGCATCGAGGTCGTTGGGCCTGTCGACGGGGGCAACAGAGGCGACGGCGTCGATTCCCTGGATGTGGGCGGCGTGCCGGGCCAGTTCCACGGCATCCTCGGTGGGGCAGGCGCCGACCTGCAGAATGATGGGCACGCGGCCGGCGACCTCGTCAGCGACGACTTCGGCCACGTTCATGCGCTCGGGCACGGACATGGCCTTGCCCTCGCCCGTACCGCCGCAGACGAAGAAACCCTGGGAGCCGGCGTCGATCAGCGCCCGCACCAGAGTGCGCTGACGATCGGCGTCGACCTGTTCACCGTCGTCGGTGAAGGCGGTGCAGAGAGCGGGCAGAATGCCGCGCGCAAGCCGGGAGCCTGCGGGAGGGTTGCTCATGTCACCCGGTGACCTCCGGAAAGTCGAGCGGTGTGCGATTGCCGACGTATGGTGGTCGCAACAGGTCGCGTTGCAGGTCCGAGGAGGCCAGGGCTCGCAGGGAGTCGAGATTCTCCGCCGGGCCCCAGGTCGAGTACCCGGGAGAGTACTTGTAGAGCAGAGAGCGTCGCCGATTGGCCGACATCCACTGGCGCGTACCGTGGACGAGGGCCTCGGTGAAGATCAGCATGTCTCCCGCCCTCAGGCTTGGATTGACGACCAGATGGCTGTCGACGGCGGGCCTGTAGGTGTTGATCGAGGCCTTGTGGCTGCCGGGTACGCAGATGAAGCCGCCATCCTCCGGGTTGACGTCCTCGAGGGCATACAGAACCACGATGAGTCCGTTCCACATCTTGCCGAAGGCCCACTGGTACTGGTGCTCGCCCTGATCGCTGCGCAAGCCGCCGTGCAGGTTGTCGTGGGCGTTGTCTTCCTTGTTCAGCTTGATGGCATAGGCGTGGTCGAGGCGCATCCAGTCACCGATGATGGTGCGCATGATGTGGAGAGTCCGCGGATGAGCCATCAACTCCAGAAAGATCGGATCCCAGTGGGCGAAGCCGAAGTGATTCGGTGTCTCGAGCGTGATGTTGTCGTCGAGGATCGCGTTCATCCTATCGACGTCAGCCGGCGGGATCAGGTCACGATAGAGGATGTAGCCGTTGAGGTCGAACTCGTAGATCTCTGCTTCGGTCATGTTGTAAGCTCTTGTAATTCAAGATTGTTACGAGATTGCTGGCGAGGCGATTTCCGGCAACGCCCCGCAACTGGTACGGTCTCCGACAAGATAGGGACAAGACAGACGGCCTGCGAGCGGGCCGAGGCGAAGCGACCGCCGTCGCATTGCGCCCGCCCGTGGCAGGGTCCTAGTATTGACCACGGTGCGGTTCGTCGAAGCCGAAGTTGCTGCAGACCCAGAAGCACAGGACGGACCTCGGCGCGGCGTCGAAAGAGATGGCGATGCTATACCTCATTGCCCGGCTCATACTCGTGTTGGGCATCCCTCTGACCCTGGAGGCACAGGTCGGGCGCCTCCTCATCGGTCAGGGCGGCCTCGACTGGGCCGGATCCAGTCAGAGTCTGCTGGGCCTGGACGCCTCGGTTGCCCCTGGCAGCCTGCAACCGGTCGAGCTCGATCCCGGGGTCAATATCGCCGTGGGCCCGAAGACCGAGGATGACCAGTCCGTTACCATCCTTGGCCATGTCTGGGGCACCTCCTTCAGCGTTCCCGCCTCCGTTGAGGACGAGAAGCCCTGGGTGTACGGGAGCCCGGGACACATCCTGGTCATCGACGGAGACGTGACACTGCCTACTTATGTCGGGGCAGTCGACGACTACAGCTTCGACCTGGGTCTGCCGGTGCCACTCAATCGAGTCGTCTTCTTCCCACCGGAGGGGGGCCGTACAACGACCAGGAGGGCATCCGGTCACCTGCTCAGGGATCTCTATCCGCGACAGTACGTGGTCTCGGGCTCGCTCAACCCGCAGGAGTTCCTGTTCACCGACACCGAGACCGATTTTGATCAGGTGCTCGGAAGCAGTTTCAGCCACAACGAGCGCGTCGCCGACGTACGCTTTCCGACAGAGTTTCTGCGCTTTGCCCGGGTGCGCTTCCCAGTGGGTGGCTTCATCGCCGAGGTCGAGTTCTACGGGGAAGGATTCCTTCCCGAGACGCGCTACACCTCGCAACTGTTCGACATGGGCGAGCCGGTCAACTTCGGCCGTCTGTTCTACGACTTTGAGATCTACCGCAGCGCAGGTTCGGGTCTGCCTCCGGCGCTGGCGCCCGACGCGCCCGTGGGCATCGAGGTCGAGGTGCGCACCGGACGGGACGACACACCGCTGGTCCATCATCTCGTCATGGAAATCGGGGAGGAGAAGGAGGTCGGCGAGGAGGAGTTCAACCGGGCGCCGGCCAACGCTCTCGTCGACCAGCCCGGCAGCAACTCCCCGTTGGGGCAGGGGGGGCGGATACCCGGGCAGCAAGGCTCCATTCTGGACGATGTGGCCAACTGGAGCTTCTGGTCCGTTCCACATCACAGGTCCGGTGAACAGATACAGGTACCCGACGGTCGGCAGTTCGTGCAGGTACGGGCCTCGATCACCAGCAAGGAGGTCTTCGCCTTTGGTCGGCTCCACTCGCTGTCGATCGAGTATTCGTCGCTGCTGGCCAATCTGGTGGTGGGCGAGGTGGCGCTGGCAGAGGATCCCGATCCCGCAGGTGGCGTGGTCATCGTGCCGCTGGGCGAGCCGGTGACGCTGACCTACGACGTGCGGGCGGATTTCACCTCGGAGATCCAAACCGGCTTTGATGCGATTCGGCTGCACACGCCGGAGGCGGTGGACTTCATGCACTTCGAGATGGGCGATCCCCTGAATGTCGTCGAACCCGACAGTCTGACCGTGGGCGGGCGGGACCTGGTGGTCTACTTCCCGTCGCGTCGCGTCACGCGGCGTGAGAGCGAGCCGCTGCGGCTGACCTTTGCGACACGGGTGTTCAACTTCAACACGGTGTTCGAGGGCGAGGTGTTCCAGATCGACGGCGAGAATCTTGCCCAGTCGATCGATGGTGGGGATGCGACATCGGCGGTGTCGACGAACGACCTGCAGGTTTTTTCGCCGCTGGAGCGACTGGAGGTGCTGGCGGGCGTCGATCTGGGTGCGAGGCTGCTGACCCCGAACGGGGACGGGGTGCACGACGGGCTGACGGTGTCGTTCACTCTGCAGGGCGTCCAGGCTGCTGCAGTGGACGTGGTGATCTACGACCTCAGCGGCCGAATCGTGCGCCGGCTGGTAACCCAGATCCGGAGCGAGGGCCGCTATCGTGACGTGTGGGACGGGACGGGAGACGGGGGGCTGGTGGCCCCGGGACTGTACCTGGCGCGGGTGTCGGTGGACACCGACCTGGGTACCTTCGAGAAAACGCGGACCATTGCCGTCGCCTACTGAGAACGGTGCGGCTCCGGTGGTGAGGGACCGATGATGAACGGCGACCTCAATCTGTCGGCTGCAGCCCGTGCTGTCGCGGCCGGGGTGCTGGCCAGCGTCGGTGTGGCGTTGGCCGACGAATTCCGTTTCGAGCGCAGGGCGGACTGGGACTCGTGGGCTTTCCCCCAAGGGGTGCTGGTGCAGCACGAGGACGGCAGCATCGCCCTGAGCCGCGTGGACAAGGCGATCAACGCGGTGGCCGACGCGCAGGATTTTCTGCACACGGTCAAGAGCAGCAGGGAGCCCATCCGGGGCGGCATCCGCGTGGTGGGCTCGGGGGCGGCGACGGCGGCCCATGTCATCGACGGGCGGACGGACACCTGGTGGCAGCCCGACCCGGACGCGGCACGCCAGGACCGGTGGGTGGAGGTGGATCTGGGACGAATGGTCCACGCCACCAGGATCCGCCTGATCTTCCCCGATACGCTGGGTGTGCGACCCTTCCGCAACTTCAGCGTCTACGTCAACGACGGCGAGCGTGCCACTGCGGCCAAGGACGTCTTCCAGTTCATCCGCGTCGGCCGCACGACCGAGCCCAATGATCTGCGCGTTGTCGAATACGACCTGACAACCCTGGATCCCGGGGGGGCGACGGGAGACTACCTCAACACGGCGGACACGCTCGACTTCGCCATGGTTCAGTACGTTCGTTTCCGTGCCGAGGAGGACGATCAGGCTGCTGCGCTGGCCGGTATCGAGGTGATCGCCCTAGGTGACAATCTCGCACTGGGCAGCGTTCGCCGCGGTGGGGGGATCCGCGCCGGATCAAACACTAACAACAGCGCCGCCTTCAGTGACGGCGACCACAACACCAAGTGGATCGCCACCGGTACCGGCACCTGGGAGGACGAGGGATTCTACTTCGAGTGGGACCTGGGGGCGGTGTACTGGCTGGACCGCATGATCATCGAGTACGGCCATCCCTGGGGCCGGCCTTCCGTCCAGGAATTCGTCGTCTCGACGTCGGCAGGCGCCACCGTGGATGGACTGACCGTCGATCGCGTGCGCAGCAATTTCGACTACCAGCAGCTCACTCTGGTCGATGCCAAGCTGAGTCCGGTGCGGTCGGTCTACGACCTGGTGTTCCCGCCTCGCAAGACCCGACACATCTTCTACCACAACACCGATCCCACCGAGGCCTGGGTGTGGTACCTGATGTTCGAGTATGCCCTTTACGGCGGGGGGTATGTCGCCGAGGTGGAGATGATATCCGACTTCATCGACCTGGGCGGAGCCAAGAGCATTCGGCGGCTGACCTGGGACGCGGAGCTGCCGGAGGGAACACTCGTCGAGATCCGCTCACAGACGGGCGACACGTTCTTCATCGAGAACAAGTACTACCACAAGAACGGCCTCGAGCTTTCCGAGAGACAGTGGAATGGCCTGCCCACATCGCAGAAGCAGCCCGTCGTCGAGGTCCGGCGGCGCGGTTCCGACTGGTCGGGCTGGAGCCCGGTCTATGTCGAAGCCGACGCCGTCTTTGTCTCGCCGTCGCCGCGCAGTTTCGTCCAGCTGCAGGTCAAGCTGGGTAACGACAACCCCGAGGTCACACCCCTGTTGCGCAATATCGTGTTGCACTTCGACGAGCCGTTGGTCAGCGGTGGGGTCACCAGCCGCATTCTGCCGCGCCAGGCAGGCTTCGACTCACTGCAGACATTTCGTTACGTGCTGATGCCGGGATTTCGCTCCGGCGACCAGGGATACGATCGGGTGCAGATCCGGATGCCGGCGCCGGTAGAGAAGGTCGCTCTGAAGATCGGCGGCGCGGACGCCGGTCCGAAGGCGGTGGCCATGGTGGGCGACTCCCTGCGGGTGGATCTTCCCAGACGAGTTCGGCGTGATTCGGTGGAGGTGGAATTCCAGACGCGGATCCAGGCCAACGCCACCGTCTTTGACGCGTGGATCAGCGTGGTGGGCGAGGACCAGCAGCAGGGCACGCGACCGGAGGCCGACGACGCGGTGACGGTCTTCGTGCCGTCTGTGGCCAGTGTCGGCGCGTTGATCCGCCAGATCGAGATATCGCCCCTGGTGTCGCCAAACGGCGACGGGATCAACGACGAGGCGTCGATCGCCTTCACCCTGGCGAAGGTGGAGGGCACGGTGCCGCAGGTGGCGATCTACGACCTGTCCGGCCGGCGGGTGCGGGCGGTCGCCCCCGGTGCCGATGGTTACCGCTGGGACGGCCGCGACGGGGGCGGACGGCTCCTACCGCCGGGCGCGTACATCTGCCGGATCGAGTTGGCCGCCGACATAGGCGACGAGTTCGCCCATGGCGTCATCCATCTCGTCTATTAGGCGCTCCGCCCTCCGTCCACCCCGGGCAACGCCAGCGAGATACCGTGGTCCGCGCCGAAGCTGCCAAGGTCTTCTTCGGACGTTTCGTCCACTAGATGCGACTATCCTGAGGCGATGTGGCCCACATCGCATCCGTCACGAACGGGACTGCAAGGAGATCTCCCATGGAAAAGCTCTTCGCCAACATCTACCGCATGGGGAGATCCAACCCCCGCGGCACGAGCTACACCTACTTCCTCAAGCGCCCGAAGGGCAACCTCCTGGTCGTCCACGGCACAGCGCCCACCGATGAGGACCTCGTCGAGATCGAGACGCTCGGCGGCATCGACAGCCAGTGGGTGTGCCACAGCCACGACGCGATCAAGGGAACCACCCACAAACAAATCCACGAACGCTTCGGTGCGCCCCTGCATGTCCACCGCATCGACCGGGGGCGCGTACGCAGCAAGGCGCGTTGTGAAATGGATGTTTTCGAGGGGGACGGCACGACACTCGGCGACGACTTCGAAGCCTTCTTCCTGCCCACGTGCTCCCCCGGCCACAGCGTCTACCGCTGGAAGAGTCGCGGGAAATACTACCTGTTCACCTCGCACGCCATGTACTACCGTGACGACGCCTGGGATCTGCAGTTCAACCGCCACAACGACTGGCATGGACACGTCGGCCCCCTGTCGAAGCAGCACATCGACTACGTCCTGCCCGGTTACGCGCCATCGGAGGAGAAGGGGTTCTATTCGCTCGACGACGAGATGCGGAAAGGCCTGGCCAAGGCGCTGCGCGCTGTGCGGGGCAAACTGCTGCCGAAGCCGCCGCAGCTGGAGTTGGCGGGTCTGGCCAAGGGGTTGAAGCTCGACGGCAACCTGTCAGCTGCGTGGAAGCGGGTGCCCGCTGTCGACTTGATCGGTAACCAGGGAAACACACCCGAACATGCCGGGTCGTGCCGCATCGCCTACGATGCACAGTATCTCTGGTTCTGTTTCGACAACGACGAACCGCAGATGGACAAGCTGACGGCGAAGGCGACGAAGCGCGATTCGCGCAAACCGGCGATCTGGGACGACGACAACGTCGAGATATTCGTCTGTCCTGATGCCAAGGACCGGACTACCTGCTACCAATTCATCGTCAATGCCAATGCGGCGGTCCTCGACCAGGCGTCTATTGACTCGTATACCAGCATGAAGTGGACGAGCGACACCGAGGCGAACGTAAGCCGAGAGAAGAACAAGTGGATCGCACAGATCCGGATCCCCCTCGCCGACCTCGGCGTCGAGCCATCGACGGGAAAGAAGATTGGCCTCAACGTCTACCGTAACCGGGTCTGCGGAGCGACGGACAGCACCGCCTCGGGGTGGTCCGCCGTGGGCCTTCGCAGTCACCTCACGCCCAGCCGCTTCGGTGTCGTGACCCTCGGGACGTAGGCGGCCTGGCTGCTTGCCGATAGAGAGCTGGCAGCACGAGCAACGTGAGTACCGTGTCGGTCACGATGCCACCGATGACGACCGTCGCCAGCGGTTTCTGCACTTCCGCGCCCGTTGCCGTGGACAGGGCCATCGGCACAAATCCGAGACTGGCCACCAGAGCCGTCAACAGCACCGGCCGCAGGCGGGCCATGGCGCCTTCGAGAGTAGCTTCTCGGACTCCATGGCCGAGTTCGCGCAACTGGTTGATGTACGTCACCAGCACGACACCGTTGAGGACGGCGACGCCGGAGACGGCGACGAAGCCAACGCCGGCGCTCATCGAAAAGGGCATATCCCGCACCAACAGCGCGAGCACGCCGCCGGAGATGGCGAAAGGAATGCCGGTGAACACAAGCAGTGCCTGGGGCACGGAGCGCAGGGCAGTGACCAGCAGCACGAGGATGAAGCCGAAGGTGATGGGCACGACGACGAGCAGGCGCTCGCGGCCGCTCTCGAGGTGCTCGAAAGTGCCGCCCCAGTCCACCAGGTACCCCGCGGGCAGGTCAAGTTCGGCATCGACGCGGGCTCGCGCTTCGTCGACGAAGGAGCCGATGTCACGGCCGCGAACGTTGGCCTCTACGGCAAGGCGGCGCTGGCCGTTGTCGCGGCTGATTTCCGCGGGCCCCTCGACCGGCTCGATGCGAGCCAGCAGGCGCAGCGGAACGCGTTCGCCCTCCGGCGCAGTCACCAGCAGGTCGCCCACGGTAGCGGCGTTGGCGCGGGCCCACTCGGGCAGGCGCACCACCAGGTCGAAGCGGCGGAAGCCCTCCAGCACCGTCGTCGCCTGAGTGCCGGCGATGGCGGTCTGCACGACCTGCAGCACGTCGGCGACATCGACGCCATAACGCGCCGCCGCCTCCCGGTCGACGCGCACCTCCAGCATCGGCAGGCCGCTGACGCGTTGCACCTGCACGTCGCGGCCCCCCTCGACGTCGGTGAGGATCTCGCCGATTCTGGCGCCCGCCGCCAGCAGCTGGTCCATGTCGTCGCCGTAGATCTTGACGACGACGTCGGCGCGCGCACCGACGCCCTCGATGAGCTCCATCATACGGAACTTGATGGGTTGTGAGAAACTGGCGACGACACCAGGGAAGGCGTCGAGCCGGGCATCCATCTCGGCGACGAGGTCTTCCTTGGTGACCCCCGGGCGCCATTGCTGCGCGGGTTTGAGGAAGGCGTAGGTGTCGACCAGCTCGACGCCCATCGGATCGGTGGCGATCTCGGGCCGCCCGATGCGGCTGACGACGGTCTCCACTTCGGGAAGGGCGCGCAGTTCCCGCTCGACGAGCGTCGTCTGTCGTATCGACTGGTCCAGCGAGATGCTCTTCATGCGCGCGTGGTTCACGGCGACGGCACCCTCGTCCAGGTCGGGAAGAAACTCCGAGCCCAGCAGCGGGAAGAGGCCGATGCAGGTGCCTACCAGCAGGAGGGCACCGATGGCGGCGGCCCGCGGGCGCTCCAGAACGCTCAGCAGCAGCCGCTGATAGCGCTGTCGCACGGCGGCGTAGGGACCGTGGTTTTCGCCGCGAGCGCTGGGCCGCAGGAACAGGGCGCACAGGGCCGGTGTCAGGGTCAGGCTGAGCACCAGGGCTCCGGCCAGGGCTAGCAGCACCGCCGCCGCCATGGGTCGGAACATCTTGCCCTCGATGCCCTCCAGCGTCAGGACCGGCACGAAGACCAGCGTGATGATCGCCATGCCGAACACGATCGGGCGTACGACCCTGGCGCTCGACTCGGCGATCACCCGAAGTCTCTCGTCGGCGGACAAGCGCCCGCCCGCTCGCCGCTGAGCCTCTTGCAGCGCGCGCAGGTTGGACTCCGTCATGACCACCGAGCCGTCGACCAGGATCCCGAAGTCGATCGCCCCGAGGCTCAAGAGGCTCGCCGCGATCGCGAACTCGTGCATGCCCTGGACGGCGAAGAGCATCGAGATCGGGATGGCCACCGCCACGAGCAGGCCCGCACGCAGGTTGCCCAGCAAGGCGAACAGGACCAGGAGGACGATGACGGCCGCGATGAACAGGTTGTGCTGCACCGTCTCGATCACCTTGTCGACCAGCGAAGTCCGGTCGTAGACGACATCGACGACGACGTCGGCGGGCAGCGAGGCGCGGATCGAGTCGAGCTTCGCTCGGAGGCCCGCGGTGACGAGCTGGCTGTT
>PBSR01000061.1 GCA_002726335.1 Gemmatimonadaceae bacterium | reverse complement strand
TACCGACGGCCGGATTCGCTCGAGGTCTTCGCTCTCGCCGGGGCGACCCGCAAGGCGGCGACCGCCGAACTGAGAGCAGTACGATTCGATGGCCCCGACGAGCTGCTGTGGCTGCCGAAGCTGCGCCTGACGCGAAGCGTGGGCGAGTGGCGCTTGGCACTGGCGGCGGGTCTGGCGGCCCAACCCCCCCTGTACAAGGAACTGCTGAACACCGACGGCGCCGAGCCGGCCGCCCAGAAGGGGGCGGACGTCAACTTCGAGGCCGAGCGGCAGGCGGAGCGCTGGCGCTGGCGCGGCTCGGCCTATTACCGGCGCGGCTGGGACCGCATCTCCTTCACCGTAGATGACGTGGAACTGCGTTATGCGCCCGGCACCGACAGTCGTACCCGCACCTGGGGGGCAGAGACGCAGGTGCGGGGTCAGGTGGGACGCGCCGTGGGCAGTGTGAGCTACAGCTTCCTGTGGGCGGAGGAGAATCTGGACACCGATGCTGGCGGGTGGCTGCCGACGGCCACCGATCAACGACACACGGCCACGGCGTACCTGGAGGATCGCATGGATCTGCGCCTGGGTTGGCTGTAGGCGTCGCGGTTCCACATCCGCCTGCTCTTCGGCTCGGGGTTTCCGTTCACGCCGCAGGTCCCGGTCATGAATGAAGAGGGAACCATCACTGGTCTGCTGGCAGGAGAGCGTCATTCCCAACGCGACGACGCCTACATCCGCTTCGACATCGGCATGACCCAGGCCTTCCGCACCGGTGGCCTGGAGTGGGAGATTCGGGAAGAGGTGGCCAATCTCTTCGACGAGTTCAATGCCGTAGGCTACCGGCAGCTGCCGGCGCCCGACGGCTCGGTGGCCCTGTTGCCGCGCGGCCTGGGCCGCCGCGTGTACAACGCGGAGTTGAGTCTCAGGTTCTAGTGTGCGCCGACTGATCTACAACGACGACAGCCAGGGTGTTGGCGAGACACGTCCAGGCCACGCAGCGGAGGACCTGCGGGCCTGGGTCGACAAACCGCTGTCCCGCCTCGCCGTCGATACCTACGTCTGGTGTATCGCCTTTCCGGATGTGTGTATGCATCAGAGCGTCGCCGGGGAGGTCTACGGTGTCCGTTTCGACGAGTCGCCGAACAGGGCGGCGGCGGCGATCGAGGAACTGCATGTGGGGGGTACCGACGTGCTCCATGTCGTGGCGGGGCGGGCACGGGATCACGGGGTCGAACTGATTGCCGGCGTACGTATGAACGACACCCACGGTCTGTACCTGGATCCGTCAGACCCGCAGATTCCGCAGATCGCCATCGATCATCCCGAGTGGGTGATCCGCCGCGCCGACGGCATCCCGGAGCGGGCTCTGGACTACTCGATCCCGGAGGTGCGCGCCCATCGACTGGCAATTCTGCGCGAGCTGGCCGAGGGCTACGACATCGACGGCATCGAGCTCGATTTCACCCGCTGGGCCAAGTTCTTCGCCCGCGACGAGGCGCCCGCCAGAGCCAGGGTGATGACGCAGTTCGTCGGCCAGGTGCGCCAGATGCTGGACGATGTGTCTCAGACACGCGGACGTCGGCGTTTCGTCCTCGGCGCACAGGTGCTGGAATCGCTCCATCTGAATCTGCTGGCCGGACTGGAGCCGAACGCGTGGGTGGCAGCCGGATGGGTGGACTTCCTCATCCAGTGTGATTTCAACTGTACCAATCCACAGCTGCCGGTGGCCGAGTTCACCGAGTTCTGTCGTGACAGCGACTGCACCCATCATGTCCGCATGGGCAATATGATGGGGGGCGCCTGGGGTGGGAGACCTCACATGCGCGGTCGCACGACGACGGCGTACAAGAACAACCCCGGGTACGGTGGCATGGTTCTGACGCCGGACGAAGCGCGCGGTGCGGCAGCCAACATCTACGGCTTCGGCGCCGACGGCATCGGCCTGTGGAACATCTGCTGCAACATGGGGGACGGTCACAAGGCCGGGGCTACGGGACCGGATCGTGCCAGGTTTCAGCAGGACATGATCGACTGGATCGAAGCAGTGAGCACTCCGGAGTCGGTGTGGTCCGGTCGACGCACCTATCACTTCGTGCCACTCTATAAGCGGGAGGCCCTGCCGGTGCGCAACTATCCGGTGAACGAGCTGATGGCAGGGCCCACGGGGTGGCCGGTGCAGATCGTCCGCTTTCCACAGAGATCGATCGGGTTTCGTCAGCCCTTCCGTTTCAGCATGGCCGATGGCTGCCGCGGTGACGAGCTGATCGGTGTACTGCGCTGGCGCCTGCTGGCTTCGACCCCAGCGGATATCTTTGCCTTCGACGTCAACGGAACCTATCTGTTGCCGGCATTCGTCCGCAGCACGGTAGAAGATGACGCCGAGCTGCCCGCCGTCTGGTACGAGATCGACCTGCAGGACTGTCCTGAATTCTCCGGGGACAACGAGCTGGGTGTGACCCTGACAGAGCTGGGAGAAGCGCGAACCGGTGGCGAGCCCTACCTGGAGGAGCTGGTGGTGACGGTCGAGGCGGAGAGGTCCGCGTGACGCTGCGCTTGGCCTATAGCAGCCTGCCCTGGCGCGGTCGGAATCTCGAGGGCAACCTGGGGCACCTTGCCGAAAACGGCTGGGAAGGTTGGGAGACGCGGGAATCCCTCGACGAACTGGGTACTCCGGCACGGATCCAGCGAGTCTGCGCCGACGCCGGGATCGAAATCGCCGCCGTCAGCGGACCGAACGTCGATGGGAAGCTGGATTCACGGGCCCAGCAGATGTGCAAGCGGCGTATCGAGTTTGCCGCCGACTGCGGGGTTGGTCTCTACATGACGAAGGGTCCTGGACACGGCGACAACCAGCCGTCGAGTGACGGGGATCTCGATCGCGTCGCCGCCGTGTACGAGGATCTGGCCGCCCACGGCGACCGTCTCGGAGTGACCGTTGCCTGGCATCCCCACGTGAACCACTTCGTCGACAGCGAGTCGGAGTGGGACCGGTTCATGCCGCGGCTGAGCCGCAGCCGGCTGTGTCTGGACATGGCCCACGTCGTACTCTGGGGATTCGACCCGGCGCAGGCGGCGCGCGACCACGCCGCCCGCATCGCCTACGTCCACCTGCACGATGGTCTGACCCGCCAGAACACGGCGGGGGATCTGGGGGACGGACCCATGACGGACTACGGCGAGTTTCTGCGCAGCCTGGAAGAGGTGGGCTTCGGCGGCTGGGTGGTGACAGTCTCCGGAGGGACGAGGGATCCTGTGGAGAGCATGCGGATCAACCGGGCGTACCTGCGGCGCCTCGGGTATTAGGAAGATGAACATCGGTCTCATCGGCTACCGCGCGGCGGGCAAGTCCACGCTGGGGCAGCTCGTGTCCAGCCGACTGGGTTGGCGCTTTCTTGATATCGACCGTGGCATCGAACAGCACTCGGGCCAGACGATCAAGGCTCTGTACGAGGAAGAGGGTGATGCGGTCTACCGTGATGTGGAGAGCCAGGTAGTAGAGGCCATGTGTGCGGAGAAGGAGTGTGTCATCGCTTTCGGCGCAGGTTCGCTGATGCGATCACAGAACCAGGACCATGCCCGGCGCAACAGTCTGCTGTTCTACCTCGAGTTGCCGCCTGATGTACTGTGGGAGCGGATCCGGTCGGATCCAGGCAGCGAAGAGACGCGGCCCAACCTGAGTTCGGGTGGTCTGAGTGAGGTGGAGCAGATGCTGGCACAGCGCACGCCGGTGTACCGGGAGTGTGCCCACAAAGTGCTGGATGGCACGCGGTCGACAGAACAACTGGCCGAAGAGGTGCTGTCGGAGCATGACAGCGCCCGTTCCACCGATATGTGAAGGAGATCCAATGCGCTGCGTCAGACACGACGGCAACTGCCAGACAACGATCATCGACGTCACCGAACCTGTCCCGGGTCCAGGCGAGGTCACTGTCGAGACCGCCGTATCGGCCCTGTGTGGCAGCGAGTTGAAGGGCTATCGTGGCGAGGGACTGCCCCAGGGCAACAGCGGCCACGAAGCGGTCGGCACCGTCGTCGCCCTCGGCGAAGGTGTCGAAGGTCTGGACCTCGGCACCCGCGTCGGGGCCAGTGCCATCGCCGGCTGCGGACGCTGCGAGGAGTGCCGAGAGGGACGCTACACCTGGTGTTGCGACCATCGCTACTACGGCAGCATGCATGCCGAACGTTTTATCGCAGGCGCCAATGCCTGCTATCCGCTGCCCGATGAAGTCCCGTGGGATGCCGCCGTCCTGCTCACCGGGGACGGGCTCGGTGTCCCCACCCACACGTCAGCGAGGATCCTTTCATCCGACATCAAGACCGTCGCCGTCTCCGGCGTTGGTCCGATCGGCCTGGGAAACGTACTGCTGCAGGCTCACCTCGGTCGTCGGGTCATCGCTGTCGACATCACCGCGGCGCGTCTCACGATCGCCCGACGCCTGGGTGCGGACCACGTCATCGATGGGTCGCAGGCAGATGTTGCGGAGGCCGTTCGTGATGTCACCGATGGCCTGGGTGCGGACGTCTGTATCGAGGCCGCCGGGCGCGAGGCGTCGGCCCTGGCCTGCTTCGACGCCGTGCGGACAGGTGGCATCGTCGTCTTCAATGGTGAGCAGGGACCTGTGCCGCTGTCACCGAGCGGCCACTTCATCCGTCGCGACATCACCGCCGTCGGTGGCTGGTACTACCACTTCTGCGAGATTCCCCGGATGCTCGGGTTCTACCGGGACGGGCTGGCTGTCACCGACATGATCACACATCGCTTCCCGTTCACGGACGCACCGGTCGCTTTCGAGACCTTCGCGGCGGGCGAGTCGGGCAAGGTCATCCTCGAGTATATCTGAGCCCACACGGGTGCCTCACAGGGAACAGCCGATCTGGCAGGCCACGCCGCGCAGGTGGGAGGCGGCCGCCTCGTATTCGGCCTCGTCAGGAAGGTGTTCGAGCATCAGCGGCGTGTCCGGATCCAGTTTGTCCAGTTCGGTCAACAAGACTCGATAGTCAAGAGCACCCGTGCCGGGACGGACTTCGTCGAGATGGACGGTGAGGTGATCTCGCAGAAGAGTGTCCTTGGCGTGACAGGACCGGATGTAGGGACCGAGGCGGGCGAAGCAGTCGCGGATCAGATCGCCATTGGCAAAGTAGCGACGCGGGCTGTTGATGAGGTTCACCGGATCGAGGTGAACGGCGTTGCGCGGACGGTCGATGGCCTCGAGCAGCCGCAGGTAGGACTCCGCAGAATCGGGAAACATCCAGGGCATGGCCTCGAGGGCATAACTGGTCGTCTGCGGCTGCACGGCATCGATGATCTGCTGGACGGTTTCGACGATCAGGATAAAGGTCGCCTCGCTGAGATCGTCGGCGTGGGGGCCGTCCCACTTGTCGCCACGCGAGCCGGCGATATTGACGCAACACCGGGCGCCGATGGTGTCGGCCAGGGCCAGGCTCCGGCGGCACTTTTCCATCGCCTCCTCGCGGACCCGTGGATCAGGGCTGAGGGGATTGCTCCAGGCGCCCACTTCGGCGATGACGATATCGGCGTCGGCCGCGGCCCGACGATAAGCGGCAATCACGTCGGCCCCGGCGTCGAGGCCGACGGGGCAGAACGCGGCGCGGTAGCCTTTGGTCTGCACTGTAGCCACCCATTCTGCGGGGGTGCCACACCGCTCGAAGAGTGGACCTCCAAGACGCATGGTCAGGTGGGTCCTAAGACCGGCGATCCCAGGGAAAGGCGAAGGTTGGCTGAGTGGCGTAGCGCTGCGTGTCGATCCTGAGTGTGGCGCCGGCGCCGGGAGCCAGCTCGACGGCGAAGGAGGTGGCGTCCACCTCAAACGCCTCGTCGCCGATCCTGACCGTACCGAAGTGATGCTCGGCGTAGGCACCCCCCTGCACGACGACCTGTCGTGACGATACCTGATCGGTGTTCACCAGGGTAACCGTCGTCGAATCCGCTTCCAGCTTCTCTACCAGAGCGCCGACACCGTCGGGCATGCCGGGGCGCTGCCGGGCCGGATCGAAGTAGCGCAGACGACAGTGCAGCGGGCAGCCGTGCCTGGGCGTCATGCCTCCCAGCATGAGCTCCACGAGAGAACCGATGGTGGCCGGATTCAGCGGGTTGGGATTATCCGAGAGGCGCGTATCCGGTGTCGTCGGATCGTGGCGCACCTTTTCCATCTGCGAACGCACGCGGCCGAAGTCCCGCTGCAGGGCCGCCACGGGATAGTCGGGGGCATTGCCTTCGAGAAAGCCGATCCAGCCCGTTTCGGCATCGAGGCGCTGCAGGTCCTGACGCGCCATGGACCAGTAGTACACGTCCAGAGCGCCGGCGGAGTACGGCGAGGTGGAGAAGTCGTACCAGCCGTCGTCACCGAACATGTGCGGGTACATCTGTTGGCCGTCAACGACCTTGGTGTTGCTGTTGATCGTGTCGATCTGCTGGCGCCAGACGTCGACGAAGCGTTGATCTCCGGTGAACAGCAGGGCGTTACCGAACCCAGCGATCCCCAGGTAGTGCGTGTTGCGGCTGGAGAGTCCTCCCGTCTGCGGTACCGTTACGGTAAAGGCCCAGCCATAGCAGCCGCCGTACCATTTGCCGTCGCACTCGCCGCCAACGGTCCCGTCGAGGCCGATGTTGGTGGGGATGATGCCGTCGTTGTCGATCGTCCGCTGGCGCCAGGCTTCCACGTACTCCAGCACCCAGTCACGGAACGCTTTCTCGCCGGTGAGGGCGTAGGCGTTGAGCCCGAGGGTGGTGGCCACCATGTTGGACGGGTGGTCACCGACGACGTCGGTGTAGTCCTCGAAATGGGCCAGCATCTCCTCGAAGTTGCGCTCGCCGTGGAGAGCGTTGTAGCGCTCCTCCACGTCTTCCAGAGGGTCGCCGGCCCAGTCCAGGGGCGTCGCCTTGCGCAGCATGGGACCGCGGCTGCCGTTGAACAGGCTGCGGATGATTCTGTGCTGCTTGTCGTAGTTGGGAGACTGCGGGTCGTCCCCCATATAAAAGCCGGCATACCGTCGCACGCGCTTGTCGAAATCGCGCGCCGTCGGGTCCATCAGGCCGTGCAGGTTGAACGTCGTCAACCCCTCGCCGTTGTGGACCCAGTCGAACATGACCGGAAACTCGCGGTAGTACATGCCGTC
>PBSR01000060.1 GCA_002726335.1 Gemmatimonadaceae bacterium | reverse complement strand
AGCAGGTAGCGACCACTCGTAGCGAAGTTCAGGTGGACCGGGCTCGGCAGCAGGTTCAAGAACCAGGAACGTAGCCGGCTGCCGAGCCGACCATCAGGCAACCGGGCTGGCGTACAATCGTCGGGCCAACTTGGACTATGCGGAAATCGCCGCCGGAAACTGGCGGAAATTGAACCAGCGGACTTGAACTCTCACCGAGGGAGGACTCCATGGAAGATTCGTGGCGCGGCATGTTTGATCTGGGGATGATCCATCCGATGATCTACCCGGGCGTGGCCGGCGGAGACGGCCCGATTATCGAAACCGTGACCCGGTTCGCCGAGGACGATTTCTTCAATCTTCTGGAAGTGACCCGGATCAACGACCCGGCGGTCCGCGCCGAGGTCCGCAACATCAGCGAGGTGTCGGGTCTCCGGCTCGGTTTCTCGGCGCAGCCGGGGCTGCTGGGTGGTGGTCTGAACTTGGCGGACCTGGACGAGGCCGGCCGGAAGGCCGCGGTGGCCAACATCTGTGAGTCCCTGGGCCAGGCCTATGAGCTAGGATGCGTGGCCTTCGCGCTGTTTGATGGGAAAGATTCCAACGTCGGCGCGGCGAAGAAGGAGCAGGCGGTCACGGCGTTGGAGACCTCGTTGCTGGAAATCTTTGAATATGCCGAAGACAACGGTGACGGCGATGCGATTCCGATTTCGCTGGAACAATTCGACTCGGAAATCGACAAGAAATCCTTGATCGGGCCGACTGAGGATGCGGTTCGGTTGGGGACCCGGATGCGCCAGTTCTACCCGAGCTTCGGGATCATGGTCGATCACAGTCACCTGCCGCTGCTGCACGTGCAGCCTCGCAGCGTCCTGAACGCCGTGGGCGGCCTGATGTTCCACGCGCACCTGGGCAGCGCCGTGGTTAAAGAAGGTGCGCCGAACTACGGTGACAACCACCCGAATTACCACTTTGAGTACAGCGTCAATCACGTCCACGAGTTGAAGGAATTCCTGGGAGCGCTCGACGAGAGCGGCTTCTTCGACCGCCCGACACCGACGCCACGGCCCATTATCAGCTTTGAGATGAAGCCGTTTGAGGACCAGTCCTCGGAGTTGGTTATCGCCGGAACGAAGCGGGTGTTCCGGGAGGCGTGGGCGCTGGCCTGATATCCAGAAACGGGTGATAGGGCGCCGCCGCCAACCGGCGGCGCCCGGCTCGGGAGTCGGTAGGTGATGCGGGTGATCGGGGTAGCTGGTCAAATTGCGGTTGCCCTTCGGGTGCGGCGCAGTGCGCGATTGGCCGTGTTACTGGCGATCGCGACGCTGCTTTCTATCTTGATGGGGTCGGTTGCGCAGCGGACCGGCCGCACGGTTGCGGTGGCGTTCGAGTTGCTGTGGTACTTCGGTGACGGCCCGCTGGCGATCCAATCGGCGGCACCGCCGCGGTTGGAGAAGATGCTGGTGGTCGATGGGCAGGAATTCGCGGTGGATGTTTACGATCCCGGCGGGTTCGGTGGCCGAGCCGGGATCGTGCTGGCAAATGGAATCGAACCGGCCGGCCGGCGTTACGAACCGCTGGTGGAACTGGCCGAAACACTGGCCCGAGTCGGGATCGTTGTGGCGGTTCCGGATCTGGTTTCGTACGGCGAGTACCGGCTGGAACCGGGCGATGTGGGGCGGCTTCAGGAGTCCTACCGGTACCTTCTAGACGAGATTGCGGTGGATCCCGGGCGGTCGGGCTTCCTCGGCTTCAGTGCCGGGGGATCACTGACGGTGATCGCGGCGACCGACTCGCAAATCGCTTCTGAGGTCGGGTTTGTGGCCCTGGTGGGTCCGTATTCCGACCTGCGTCGAGTAGTTTCGTTCGCGATCACCGGAGCGTATCCGCGGGGTCGGGGATTCACCCGCTACAACACCGAGGTCCTGGTCTGGCAGGTCACCCGCAACACGATCCTTTCCGGGCTCGCGGACGAACAGGAACGTGCCATCCTGGCGAGGATCTTTAGCGGGACGTCACCAGTGCCGGTCCCGTCGGTGCTGGAACAGTACCCCGATCTGGCGCTGTCGGACGATGGCCGCGCAATCTATGAACTTTTTGCAAACCGCGACCCGGGCGCGGTGGCCGGCCTGGTGGCCCGGTTGCCAACGGCCAGTCGGAACTTGCTGACGTCGCTGTCGCCCGCCTTGGTGGCGCCGGTGCTGGCAGCGCGATTGCTACTTATGCACGAAGGTGGCGATCCCTATTTCCCGGTTTACGAGTCTTCGGAGTTGGTCGCGTCGCTGCCCGGTCAGGCATCGTTGATCTCCACGGCGCTTCTCGAGCATGCCGTCCTGCGGACGCCGCCCGCCACACCCAGCAATATCGTCGGATTCTATGTGCCGGAGTCCTTCAAGTTGCTGGCGTACATCTACAATCTGCTGGAGGAGACCGACGGATAGCGTCGGATGGTCGGGTGGGCGGCGCGGCTAGTCGCTGCTGATTTGCCGCGCTGCGGCCACGGTGGACCCCGGCTGGCACTCGTATCCGCGAGCGGTGAGCGCTTCTTCCAACGCGGCCAGCACCCGCGCCACGTTTTCGGTACTTGAGCCGTGGCCCATCAGACCGATTCGCCATGCCGTGCCGGCCCAGTCGCCCAGACCGCCGCCGATTTCGATCCCGTAAGACTGCAGAAGTTCGGCCCTGACCTCGGCGTCGTTGATGCCCTCGGGAATGCGCACCGGGGTCAGCATGCTCAAGCGATTCGCCGGATCGCTGGCGATCTGGAGCCCCATCGCTTCGAGTCCCGCCACCAGCGCCTGCCCGTTTCGATCGTGGCGAGCGGCGCGGGCTTCGATGGTCTCGGCCTTGATGATGCGCAGAGCCTCGAGCAGCCCGGCCATAAGGGTGCTGGAGCAGGTGTGGTGGTAGAACGGGGTGTTGGTCCAGTAGCGGTGAATCGCCAGGGCATCCAGGTACCAGACGGGAACCGGGGTCGAGCGCCGCGCGATTATCTCTGCGGCCCGGGGGCCAAAGGTAATCGGTGCGGTGCCGGGGATAGCGCCAACGCATTTCTGGCTTCCGGCGTAGGCCACATCGATGTTATTGCTGTCGGTACCCACCGTGGCCCCGCCGAGCAGGGTTACGGTGTCAACGATGTAGAGGGCCCCGGCGGAACGAACCAGATCGCCGATCTCGGCGAGCGGCTGTCGCAGACCGACCGAGGTCTCGGCGGCGACCAGGAACACCGCCCGAGCGTCCGGCTCGGCGGCCAGCGCCTGCGCGATCGCATCGGTCGTCACCGGCGACCCGAAGCCTCCGTCCACCACAACCGGCCGGGCGCCCAATCGGGTGACGGCCTCGGCGGCCTTGCCGCCGAAAAAGCCGGACACGCCAACGATGACGGTGTCGTCGGGTTCGACCACGTTGGCCAGGGCGGCGTCCATGCCGGAGAAGCCGGTGCCGGAGATGGCCATCGTCATCTCATTGACCGTGCCGAAGGCGTACCGCAGCAGGTCGGCAATCTCGGCCAGGATCTCCATGAAGGCCGGGTCGAGGTGGCCGATCACCGGGGCCTGCATGGTAGCCATCACCCGGGGATCGATGTTGGCGGGTCCGGGACCGAGGAGCAGGCGTTCGGGCAGGCGGACGGTTGAGGTCATTTTGGGGCTCGTCTTGTTGAGTGGAGGTCTGGATGCGGACATTGAGATTCTAGTTCAGGTCCGCGACGGTTCCCCAGCCAGACCCAGTCGAGCCGATAGACTGAACGCTGTCGATTCACACCGCGAAACCACACGGAGCTGCCCTGAAACAGAGACTGAACATCGGCATCAACCTGCGGGTCGGGAACCTGCCGGTTTTTGACGGCAATTCGGCGGTTATGCGATCGGCCGCCCGGGCCCTCAGTGCCAACTCGGGCGGCCACTGTATCGACCTGATCGTCGACCAGGATCCGACACTGGCGCTGCCGGCGGGGAGCGCTGCCGACTTTCATGTTGTGTCCCCGTTCCCGTTCGGCAATCGGGCTCTGCAACGCCTGTTCGGCGGCGATCCGTGGTACCGACTGCGGCTGCCGCTGGACTCGCGGTGGCGCCGGCTGGACGCCTATGTCTGCAATGCCCACGAGGAGCCGCCGGTGATCGGTGGCCCGCCGCGGGTGCCGATAGTGCACGACCTTGCCTTCATGCTGGACGAGGCGGAGCAATATTTCACCCGGGAGATGATCGCGTATCTTGATCGTTGTACGGCGGCGAATGTGCATGCCGCGGCGAGGGTGGTGGCTGTGTCGAATAAGACGGCGCGGGATGTGGAGCGGGTGTACGGCGTGCCGGTGGGCGAGATCGAAGTTCTGCACAACGCTCACGATGCTGAGATGTTTCGACCGGACATCGATCCTGGTGCGGTGGAAGCGACGAAGCGCGAACTGGGCCTGACCGCGCCGTTCTTCCTGCATGTCGGAACGATCCAGCCAAGAAAGAATCTACCGACCGTGCTGGAGGGGTTCGAGCGGCTGTGGGCGGGGGGCGCCCCGCACAAATTGCTGCTCGTGGGCGCGACGGGCTGGTCGGGCGAGGAAGCGAGTTCTCGGGGATTGCCCGATCCAGAAGCCATCGACGGGGTCCGGCTGCTGGGTGGCCTCCCAACGGAGCAGGTGGCCCACCTGATGAAGTCGGCGGAAGCGCTGATCATGGCGGGGTTCTACGAAGGTTTCGGCCTGCCGGCGCTGGAGGCGATGGCCTGTGGCACGCCGGTGCTTGCGGCGGAGGCCGGAGCGCTTCCAGAGGTTGTTGGGGATGCGGGGCTGCTATTCGACCCGGACAACCCGGTGGAACTGGCCGGCCTGATGCGACGGGTTGGCGAGGAACCCGGGTTGCGCGAGCGGCTCGGTGCGAAAGCGATGGCCCGAGCGGCCGGGTTCAGCTGGGAGAACCACGCGCGCGGGTTGGTCGCGATCGCCGAGAGTCTCGCCGGGCGGTAGGCGCTAAGCGGCGCCGGTCAGCTCGTCCCGTGTCGCGAGCACGGCGTCGATGACGGCCGAGCGCTCCTCGGTCGTCAGACTTGGGTGCAGTGGCAGTGAGATAGTGGAGGCACCGATCTGCTCGGCGTTGGGGAAGGCGCCCTCGGAGTGGCCAAATGTCCGCCGGTAATAGGCCATCAGGTGAATGGGGCGGAAATTGACCGCTACGCCGATGCCGCGCTGCTGGAGCCCGTGCAGAAAGCGATCCCGGATGTCCGGGTCTACCTGAATGGTGAAGACGTGGCAGGCGCGGCGGCTGGCCGCTCGACCAGCCGTAAGCGTCAGTCCGGGCTGTCCGGCAAAGGCGTCGGCGTAGTGATCGTAGGCAGCGGTCCGGCGAGCCAGGAGATCGTCGATGCGGCGCAATTGCCCCAGGACGATGGCGGCCTGGATGTTGCTCAGGTTGCACTTCCAGCCCGCCTCGGGGACGTCGTAGTGGCGATAGGTCCCGGTGTAACGGTCGGCGGCGTCGGCGTTCATGCCGTGCAGCCGTAGCCGCTTCAACTCCGCCGCTAGATCATCGTCGTTAGTGACGATCGCGCCACCTTCGCCGGCGGTAATGTTCTTGGTGGCGTAGAAACTCACGCAGGCGGCGCGCGAACGGGAGGCGATGCGATAGCCGTCCCGACCGGCCTCGATGGCGTGGGCGGCGTCTTCGATGACGTGGAGATGGTGGTGATCAGCGATGGCGGCGATGGCGGGCATGTCGACCATCTGGCCGTACAGGTGGACCGGCAGAATGGCCTTTGTGCGGCCGGTGATGGCCGCCTCGATTCGAGCGGCGTCGATGTTGCCGGTGTCGGGCTCGACATCCACGAACACCGGACGGGCGCCGGTGTGACAGATCACGTTGGCGGTGGCAACGAAACTCATCGGGGTGGTGATGACTTCGTCACCGGGGCCGATCCCCAGGGCGACCAGGCACAGGTGCATCGCCGCGGTGCAGCTCATGACGCCGATCGCGTTGGTGACCTTGCAATAGCGCGCCAGTTCTTCCTCGAATTCGGCGGTCACCGGCCCGGTGGTGAGGAAGTTGGTGCGCAGAACCGCGACCACCCGGGCAATGTCGTCCTCATCGATGCTTGATTTGAAGAATGGAACCTGCAAGCTGGTAATCCCTTTGGGTGGAGTCGGACGCGTATGTATGTTCAACTCAAGGTATCCCGAGGGCCGGATCCCGAGCAAATCGCTGGCGGTCGCGGTGGGTCAGTATTTCAGGCTGGCCCGATCTGCCGAAGTAGGTCGGGGAGCATGAAACCGGTCCAGAATGTGATGTGGACAGCGACCATGACTATGGCGACTGCCGGGACCGCGTAGCGGCCGAGCGGGCTGTCGAGTCGCGAGGTCATGCCTACCGTGGCCGCGAGCAGAAGTGCCGCCGGTGGCATGGCGTAGCGGCCGATTACATAGAGGCCGTGGACGTAGTTGTTGTTGGCGGTCATGACGGCCGCGATAAGGAAGACCACGAGGAGGGCCAGGGGCACGAATCGTTGAGCGGGCTGGAGGGCTCTGCCCGGCGAACGCCCCGCGCCGCGAATCGCGATGACCAGCGCGGCAACGATCAGCGCCACGAAGACGGCCGCGAGGAACATCCCGAGACCGCTGCCGTCGTTGTAGCGTTCGGAGAGCCACAGGCGGGGGTTGAAACGGAGCAGCCAGTCGGTCTTCAAGATCATCTCGGGAATGCTCGAATGGCCGGTTTCGGATGCTTTGAAAAGAAACACCTCGTCGGTTGCGTAGGGCAACCCCAGCGAGTACTGGTATTCGACCTGAGTGGTCGCTCCGAAGAGGTCGCCGTTCAGGTTTCGCCAGTTCCGGACGAGCCACCAGGAGTTGGGGAGGATTGTTGTGATTGCCATGAGAATCCCGCGCTGTAGCCAGCCGGCGAGGCCGCTGGGGAGATGAAAAAAGAAGATGATGGCCGGGAAGAAAAGGATCGGCAGCGCGCTCGGGCGGCTCATCAGGACAAGTGCGGCGGCCAGGCCCACTAAGAAGGTGGCGCGCCAGGTCCAGCGGGACTGGACGGCCCGCACCGTGGCCAGCGCCAGAAAGGTGACCGCGGCCAGGGCGAAGCTATCGGCGGTGAAGGAGCCTCCGATGGAGGCCATCTTCGGTATCAGTGCGCAGGCCGCGGCGGTTGTCGCGGCGGCGAGGTGCCGCCCTCCGTTGAGCGTGCGGACAAACTCGTAGACCAGGAGGACGGCCAGGACGTAGAGGACCGCGGAAAGGATCCGGCCGGCAAGCAGCCCCGGTGTGTAGTCACCGACAGCGTCGGGGTTCAGATTGAAAAGCAACGCGGTGGCTGCGTAGTAGGTGGGAGGGAGGGAGTGATACTTGCCCAGGCCGGCATCTTCAAACGGGGTGCCGGGGAGGATGATTTCGGGGAATTCGTCGCCGCCGGGCAGGCCGCCGGCCTCGTAAATGTCGCGGGAGGTTCCGTAGTGGGCGGCCTCGTCGTTGTCCCACGCGAACGGAGTCGCGGTTAGCCAGACGATGGCGACCAGCGCCGCGAAAGCGATCAACCAAGCAAGGTGGGGACGCCGCCGGAAGAAGGCCGTCAATTGAGGGCCACGCCAATGGTTGCCACCGACGGGTCGATCCAGCCGTTGAAGGTGAGTACGGTGATCAGGGTGGCCGCGGACAAGAAGATTGCTGTCACCAGCAGCGTCCTCATGTCTCCGCCGCGGGTCTTCCCGACAAACCGGGCGAGAATGGCTGAGGCGATAAGGGTGGCGCCGAGCGCCAGCGTGAATCGCACCGGTGAGCCAGCCGTCATGTTGTATAGCCGGCCGATCAGAGTCCTCAACGGAACCGGCCGATACGTGCGGATTGCGAGATCCCAGTCGGTCGGTGCCGGCTCATCGCGAACGTACATCTCCCCACCGGGCAGTTGATCGCCGTGGTCGTAGAAGACGACCACGCCGTCGGCATCGAAGATCGGTCGATCCGGATCGGCGCGGACTCGAATGTAGAGCGACCCTTCCAGTGCATCAGGTGGGATTGGCGGGAAATGAAATGAGTACCAGTGTCGCCCGGTGCGAAGCTCCACTCGGCCGGAGCGCAATGATCGTTGGGCCCTAGCATCGGCAATCTCCACCAGGACGCCGGCCGCCCGGCTACCGTTTCGGGAGATGGCCAGATCGATCCGCGAGATCGGTGTGTCGGATAGTGCGATTGTCTGACCCGCCGAGAAGTATTCGCTTATCGGTCCTACGGAGAAACTGCCGGTAGTGGGGGTTACGGTCGGCAGGTACCAGGTCCGTTGCAGCAGAATCGCCGCCGCCAACCCGAGCAGGACGACCACCAGCAACACCGCGGCAAGATACCGGATGCGTTGCGTCGGTGGGGGGTGAACAGCTTCCGGGGGTCCGGCCGCGACCCCGCTGACGAGGCTGGTGGGGTGATTAGATGCGTCGCTGCCCAAGGTGGACCTAGAATACCCCACGGTACCCATCGAACGGCCTGGTTATTGCCACCAGGTCCCGGTTGAGATTGCCGGATGTGGCTTCGTCTGACGGGCGGCTGGAGGGAAGACCCTGGTTCGACGACCGGTTCCGATATTGTTGATTGCCATGCTGTTGGCCCTGGGTGCCTGGTCCGCCGCTTTCCTGGAATGGCGGCAGGCGGCCTTTCCGGCCGATCCGCAGGTCCAGTGGTCGGTGGGTCCATTTGGGGTGGGGGACGCGTTTGAACAGCGCGTTCAGGTGGAATTGAGCCATCTTTCGCGGATTGAAGTCAGTCTGCGCAGTCCACCAGAGGGCACGGCTGACCAAAGCGCAGTGCTCCATTTCCGTCTGTATGAGGGCGGTATGGCGGTCCGCGAGGGAGTTGTCGAGGTGGCGGGTCTGCTCAACTCCCGCCGGGTGGTGGCCTGGTCCTTCCCGCCAATTGGTGATTCGGCGGGGCGCGAGTATGACGTTCAGGTAGTCGTGGCCCAGGTGAGCGGTGAAGGTCTGCTGGCCGACACCACGACGGAGGACCTGCTGCCGGGGAGCATCGTCAGCAACGGAACCCCCAGCGGGGAACACATCGATCTGGTGCTCCATGCCTACCGGCAGGCGAGTAGAAGGACGATCTTTGAAATCCTGGCCCGGACGGTGCCGGGTGGTGGGGTGACTCTGGGGCTGGCGATATTCGCGAGTGGGGCGGTGGGAGGGATCGGCCTGCTGAGGCATCGTGGCGACGGGGCGCTGAAGAAGGAGCGCGTACTGATGGCCGTGCTGCTGGGTGGCGTAGCGGTGGCGGTTCTGGAACTCATCCCACTGGCGCAGTACAGAAACATCGCCAGGGCGGAAACAGACCCGGGTCTGGTCTTCGCCACGCGAGCGCTGATGCTCGCGTTTGCGGCGACCCCCTGGGTACTTCTGGCGGGGGCGAGAGCCCTGGGAAGGTGCGAAGGACTAGCTAGGACAAGCGCCACCGAACGCCTCCTGGCGGTTGCGGTTGTGATGACCGTGGCGGCTGCGGCGCTGCTGCCGTTCACCCAGGAACCGGAGTACTTTCAGATTATCGATGTGATGGATGAGGGGCGTCCGCGGCAAGGGAGAATCCCGTGGCTGGGACAGAACGTGGCTGGTGGGTTCGCTCGGGTGGCGGTGGTCCTCTGGCTGGTGGTGGCGGTGCGCGGATGGATTGACGGGCGGGACGCCCCCCAAGGCCTTCGGCGGCCGCGATGAGATTCATGACCACGGTGATCGCAGTGGCCGGCCTGGATCGGGCCAAAGGCGCGTACGCCACGGTGTTCATCGCGGCCTTTCTGTCCCGGCTGTCCGTAGTACAGAGGGGCGAGTTCACACCCTGGTGGGATGGCATCGGCTGGGGCTATGCCGACCTCTGGATTGGCGGTGCCACGGCGCTGGCCTTCGACGGCTCGCCGGCCGGTCTGCATTTCGCGACCGAGGGACTTGTCTACGTGCCGGTGCTTGCGCTCGTCTTCAAATTGTTCGGACTTTCGACGGGGATGGAGATCTGGTCATTCGTGCTCATCGCGGTGGCCGCGTCGGTGGCGTTGACGGTGACGGCGACAGTGCACCTGATCACCGGGCGCATTGCGGGCGGTGTCGTTGCCGGGGCCTTCGTGATATTCGATCCGGTGCTGGAATGGTTCGGGTTGAATGGCTGGTCCGACGCCTTCACTTTTCTCGGTGTGGCGACCACCTTCCTAGTCTTCTTTGCCTGTGCGCGGCGCCCAACGGGGACCCGCCTGGTCCTGCTGGGAGTTTCGCTGGCGTTCCTGGCCCTGGGCCATGCCACGTGGACCTGGCCGGCGCTGGCCTGGGCGATACTTGCGTGGCCGTTGCTGGCAAATCGACAGTGGTTCGACCGGGCCGAGCCGGTTGGCGCCTCGCGCGGTCGTAGCTTGCGGTTCGCCATCCCGTTGGTGGCGTTCTTGGTTTGCATGCTGGCCGTGAACTGGTATCTGGTCGGGGCAGGGTTGACCGAATCGGGGAACTACGCGCCGGTGTTTTCGTCGGACGTGAATAACCAGCGCTCGCTGATCACTCGTCTCGATCCCGATATCGAGTGGGACACCTGGGAGCCCGCGGACACGATTCGCACGTTCGTTTTCAAGGTGCCGGGCCTCTTCCCATCGCTCTTTTCCGATCTGGTCGGGCAGCAGATCACCGGGGCAATTCCATTCTCCGCATGGCTGTTGCTGGTTGTTAGCGTGGCGGTGCTGATTCTCGCGCTGGCCCGGGGCCTGTCCCGACTATCGGGATGGGCCGTGCTGGGGCCGGTTATGTTCGCGGTGCTGGCGCTGGCGTTGAACCCGGTGGAGAACGCGGCGGTGGTGGTTCTGCTGGCGGTGCTCGCGGTGGCGTGGGTCTACATGCCGGTCGCGCGTGTGATCCTAGTGATCGTCGCGCCGTTGGCGCTCATCCTGGCGGTGTTCCTGCCGGTCATTACCCAGTTTCGCCACAGCAACGCGGTGATCTTTGCACTACTCATCATCACCGGTGTCGCGATCGATGATGCGCTGGCCCGGTGGAGCAGGCGCCGCCCTGGCGAGGGCCGCGATGGCGCACTCCTTGCGTGGCTTGCGACACTGGCCACCGCAACGACGCTGGTGATTCTGGTGGGGATCGGGACATTCCAGGCCGTAAGCGCGGCGCAGTTTCGACTGGGGGAAGAGCGCTATCTTACGTGGTTGGGAAGTGTCATGGGACCGGGCGACGCACTGCTGACGAGCGGCGACGTGAACCCGTGGCGTGTTCACGAACTGGTTGGCCGTCCGGTCGCCTACGACGTGGAATACGGCGGCCGGCTGCTGGTTACCGGTACAACCAGCGAGTGGGGGACAAAGGTCGCCGAGGTTACTGAGGCACCGGCAACGACCGGGGATGTCCTTCGGGTGCTGGCGGGCGATGGCCGCCTCTGGTTCTACCGGCCCGGGGAAACGGCCGATGCGGAGCGTTTTGCGCCACGCTTAGCGGGTGAAAACCAGGCGTGGACATTCCTCAGCCTGATCCCGGTGGCGACCTATCCAAACGACGATTCCCGGGCGGCTCTGGCCGTGGGCGATCCGATCGAGACTCTGGAGGAGCCGCCTTCGGTGCCTTCCCAGACCGGTCGCGGCTAGGCTTTGCGGGGCTTCTCGAAGGCCGCGATGATGCGAAAGCCCGCAATCGGGGCCATGAAACGCGTGTACCGTTCGAGGGCGCGCAGGGCGGGGGCTCCCCACCGGGGGACCAGCGACGGGAAGTTGAATCCGCCGCAAAGCGGGTAGACGAGGTGATCGCTGATTTCCCGGCCGACCAGGCGCAGATCAGGGACCTGTTCCAGCAAGCGGTCGGTCTCGGTCACCAGCGCCTTTTGGGAGAGGGCCATGTTGCCGTCGAAGGGGTCGCTTTTGCCGGGGTTCGGAGGGGCGGAGGCATCTCCCAATTGTTGGTCAAAATCCACCGGCTCGAAATGAAATCTGAACAACAGGCGCGCCACCGGAGAGAGGTAGGGCTCCGCCACGACCAGGCGACCGCCGGGCCGTAGGCAGCGGGCGAACTCGGCGAAGGCTCGCACCGGCCGCTCGATGTGGTGGAGCACGTCCAGCATCGCGAAGTTGCCTACGGAGCCAGTCTCGAACGGTAGGTACATGGCGTCGCTGGCGAGCCGGGTGTACGGGGAAGGAAAGACGTCCGAGGTGATCAGGCCGGGGGCAACGTCGGCCATGAGCCCGTGTCCGGTACCAATCTCGACGGTTGGCCCGGCGTCGGCAAATAGCGCCGACATGCGGCTGTACCACGCGAGGTAGGTCTCGCGGAGGACGTGTTTTCGGCCAAGGACCCGGCGGTAGCGGACGACGGTTTCCCGGGGTGTCTCCATCGATAGCAATCCAATCTCCAAGTAGTCGCGCAAGTATGGCGTAAAGCTCCGTCCGGACAACCGAGAGCAGGCTTCCTCGAGGCCTTAATCGGGTTGATCGAGATCGCGGCGCGACGGCGCGCCGATAGAATGTCGCGATGCGTGTTCTGGCCGGATATCTGAAGTGGCTTTCCGAGCATCGCGCCGGCACAGCCTCGGGGCTGGCGGTTGGCGCGATCCTAGCGTCGCTGGTTCTCCTGTGGGGGCTCACCTGGAACGCTCCGATGTACTCGAGCGCGCCGGAGACGCTGTTTGGCATCGGACCGCTGGCTTCCGGCGAGTCGGTGGAGCAGGAGTTCGAGGTCGCCGGACTGTTCCTGACCGGGGTGGAGTTCTTTGCCAGGGTAGACGGGGTGGCGGACTCCGCGACACCCTTTGTTGCCCGCCTGCGCGAAGGCGAGACGATCGTTCGGGAAGGGCGGATCGAAGCCCGGGTCGGAACCGACATTCGGGCGATTCGCTGGGACTTCGGCGCGGTGACCGATCCCGTGGGACGTCGTTTTCGCCTGCAAGTCGTGGTCGACGAGGGTGCGACCCGATCGGCCTATCTGATGGCCTCGCTGACCGACAAGCTTCCCGGGTCGGTGGTGACGAATGGGATCCCGGGCGACCGGCATATTGATCTGGCTCTGCAGCCGTGGCGCAAGATTCAACGACTGGACATTCTGGCGGCGACGGCGGGCGGATTGCCGGGAGGTTTCGCCGGGCTGGCAGTGCTGTTGCTGGTGGTCGGGCTGGGGATGGCGTACCTGATCGCTGCCATGGTGCGGGCGCCGGCGGGCCCGGGCATGGCCCCCTGGCTGGGGCTCGGGCTGTCCGTTGTCGTGCTGGTGCTGGTGGTGGAGATGCACCGCTCTGCCGACCTCGCATTGCCGGAGACGTCTTTTCGGCTGTGGCCGGGATTCTTCCGCACGGTTGGCCTGCTCGCCACTGCGATGATCGGGGCCATGGCGGCCGAGCCGGCCCGAAATGTGATGGGCAACGTCGGTAGGGAGTTTCTCGGTCGCCTGGATGGGGGGCGCGAGAAATTGGTGGCCGGGTTGGTGGTGGTCGCGGTTCTGGCGAGCCTCGTCGCCGGACTGGCCTACGCCCTCGACGGGTCGGACATTGTTTTCGTGGAGGTTGCCGGCAGTTCAGGGGATCGGGTGGTGCAGGGGGCCGTGGGATTGCTGGGGCATGAGCCGGCCCGAGTTTCATCGATGCTTGCGGCGGTGTTCTGGCTTGTAGTGGGAGCCGCGGTGCTCGTCCACCGGATTGCCGCCCACCGGCATGGATCAGGGTGATGGGGCTGAGGGGCGCAATGGCGTGGGGACGGCGCGTCCCGGTGGGTTTGGTATTGACGGGGTTGTTTTTGGCGGCGCTCGTGATCCGGTCGGCGCCGGTCATCCGACTGGACTACGCGCCCTGGTGGGACGGTATGGGATACGGGTACGCGGATATTTGGATCGGCCAGGCGGTGTCGCTCGCCGAGGGCGACTTCTCGGTTCTGGACTATGCCTTGGAGGGGCTGTTGTTCGTCCCGGTGCAGGCCCTGGCGCTGAAGCTGTTTGGGGTTGCCACCGGGATGCGCGTTTGGGCGATCTTCCTGGTGGTCGTGAGCGCCGCAATCGTGCCGATCGCGGGGCATACCGTCTACCTGGCGACCCGCCAGCCGCTGGGAGCGTTTGTTACTGGCACGCTCGTGATTTACGACCCGGTGTTGGCCTGGTACGGAAACAACGGTTGGTCCGACGCACAGACATTTCTTGCGGTGGCGCTGGCGTGCTGGGGGTTTGTGCTCTGCGCTCGGAGGCCGACTCTGCCGCGGCTCCTGTCGCTGGGTGGACTGCTGGGGATGCTGGCGCTGGGCCATACGACATGGCTGTACCCGGCCATGCTCTGGGCTCTGATGGCGCCTTTCCTGCTGGCGACGCGAACACGCTGGTTCCCTGCCGCTCTCGATCTGGATGCTTCGGGTTCGTGGGGCTGCTGGGTACGGCGATTGGCAGTGCCGTTGGGCTACTTTGTTGCCGTCGCCGCGACCACGATCCTGGTCGCCAGCGTTGGACATGAGACGAGAGATGGGGTTGAACGGGCGGGACTGTTCAATGTTGACCAGAACAACCAACGGGTGCTCGTGATGACCTACGACCCTTCGATCGGGTGGGACGATTGGAAGCCGTCGGATACGGCTCGGGTCGTCCTTACGAAATTCCCGGCGAGATTGCCGGAGTTGCTGGCGAGTTTTGTGCATGGTCACGTCACCAACGCGGTTCACCTCTATCGTTGGGTTCTGCTGGTGACGGTGTTGGCGACGAGCCTGGTGATCGCCGGGCGCAGACCGGTCCCCTGGCCTTCGTGGTGGGGGTTAGTGGGGCTCGCGATACCCGGATACTTTCTGCTGGTCGAACCGAGGGTCGAGACTTCGGCGGTCGCGCTGGCCTACCTGACACTAGGCATTGTGTGGGCGTACATACCCCTGACCCGGGTTCTGATAGTGCTTTTTGGCCCAATCCTGGGAACTCTGGTCCTCTACCTGCCGCTTACGACGCAACCGCGCCACAGCAATGCGATTGTTTTCCTGGTTATTCTGATCGCGGGCATCGCCATTGGGCTGGCGACCGATCGGGTCCGGCGATGGTATACGGATTCTGGAAGCGGACAGTTTGAGTTCGGGCAGAGGGTCCTTCTGGCGACGGGCCTGATCGTGCTAGTCGGGCTCGGTAGCGCGCGGACGACGGACGCTATCGAGGGGCGAATCGCCGAGGGGCGTTATCTGGAATGGCTTGGTGACCAGATGGGTGAGGATGCGCTGGTTCTAACGGCCGCCAATGCCGATCCATGGCAGGTGATGGAGTTGACGGGCCGGCCGGTTGTATATGACGTCGAGAACGGTGCACGGCTGGTGCTGGAACCCGACGGGCCCGAATGGGGCAGCGAGATGCTAGGTGAATTTCGGGCCTACAGCGACGAGGTAGACGTGCTGCGGGCTCTTGAGGAACGGGGCTACCGGCTGTGGTTCTATGCGCCCTGGCAAGGAGCGGAGCGGGAGTGGTTCGATCCAGCTGTCACTGGTTCGAGCCCTCCGGTACCCGTCGAATTGGTCAGAGTGACCGAGTATCCAGAGCAGGGAGGGCGGGCTGCACTAATGGTGGAGACCAGATTCGGGCCGGGACCGAATGATGTGGATCTCGGGAAGCTTCCATACGGACGCGCGTCGGATCGCGGTTAGGTCAGCAACTGGCCCGGTGAATGGTGGTCGAACCGGCTGGCGGGCATCATGGCTCGGCAGCGGTT
>PBSR01000059.1 GCA_002726335.1 Gemmatimonadaceae bacterium | reverse complement strand
GGGAGCGTAGTCGCGAAACGTCTTGCCCATCAATCCATCTCCAGGTCAGCATCCGACGCCAACATACGGACGATGACCATTACTCGGACAGGCTCCTAGGCATGCACGCCATCAAGGAGCGCCCCATCGCCGTCGACGGTGAGGTTGTCATCCGTCCGATGATGTACCTGGCGCTGACCTACGACCACCGCCTCGTCGATGGCGAGCAGTCGGTGAAGTTCCTCGTGCGCCTCAAGGATCTGCTCGAGGATCCTGCGCGCCTGATGCTCGAGATCTGAGCAATCCCTGTGGCTGATTACGATCTGATCGTCATCGGCGCCGGTCCCGGCGGCTACGTCGCCGCCGCCCGCGCCGCCGACCTGGGCATGAAGGTGGCCTGCGTCGACAAGGGCTGGCTCGGTGGTACGTGTCTGCAGGTGGGCTGCATTCCGAGCAAAGCCCTGCTCGAGGCCAGCCATCGCTGGGCCGAACTGCAGGAGGGCCTGGAGGATCACGGCATCGTCGTCGGTGAGCTGCAGCTGGATCTGGCGGCCATGATGGGGCGCAAGAGGAAGATCGTCGAGACGATGACGAAGGGTGTGGGCGCCCTGCTCAAAGGCAAGGGAGTTGACTACATACAGGGAACGGCGCGGCTGGCCGGAGCGGGGCGGGTGGCCGTGGAAGGATCCGGTGACCTTCAGGGCCAACGTATCCTGCTGGCTACAGGTTCGTCTCCGGCAGAACTACCCGACCTGCCGTTCGATGGCAAGCAGATCCTCAGCTCGACGGAGGTACTCTCTCTCGACGCTGTCCCCGACAGGATGGTCGTCATCGGCGCCGGTGCCATCGGCCTGGAGATGGGTTCGGTCTGGAACCGTCTCGGGACGAAGGTCGAGGTCGTGGAATTTATGGACGCCGTGCTTCCCGGCGCCGACGCTGAGATCTCGCAGCAGCTGCAGCGTACGCTGAAACGACAGGGCCTGTCCTTTCGCCTGTCCACCGGGGCCACCGGCGCAGATCTCGATGATGAGGGAGTGAAGCTGCACCTGGCAGGCCGTGACAGCGACGAGAGCGACACCGTCGAGTGTGACTGCGTGCTGGTCTCGGTTGGACGCCGACCGAATACGACAGGACTCGGGCTCGAGGAAACCGGCGTAGAACTGACGGAGCGCGGTTTCGTGACGGTGGACGGCGACTACAGCACGACGGCAGCGGGTGTCTATGCCATAGGCGACGTGACGCCCGGACCGATGCTGGCGCACAAGGCCGAGGCCGAAGCGGTGGCAGCGGTGGAACGCATGACGGGTATGGGATCCTCGGTCAACTACGAGGCGATTCCCAATGTCGTCTACACTCATCCGGAGGCTGCCTCCGTAGGCCTGAGCGAAGCCGCAGCCCAGCAAGCCGGACACGAGGTACGCACCGGCAAGCATCTGTTCCGGGCCAACGCCCGCGCCCACAGCATGAACTGTATCGATGGTTTTGTGAAGGTCGTGGCCGACGCCGGTACCGATCGCCTGCTGGGTGTGCACATCTTCGGCCCGCAGGCGTCACATCTGATCGCCGAGGCCGTCATCACCCTGGAGTTCTGTGCCAGCGCCGAAGACCTGGCGCGTACGGTACACGCGCATCCGAGCTTGTCCGAGGTCGTGCGTGAGGCGGCGGCCTCGATCAGTCATTAGCTTCAGCGCCACAAATACCTTGCATCAGAATGCGGTCCTTACTAGTTTGAAACGCGTTCCAGATGGTGACCGGGCGCATTGCGGCATCGACTGTCGAGTCGCCGCGCAACGAGGCGGGCCCGGTTACCGACGCGTACGCGTTTCACGTTCATCGGCAGCGAGCAAGGCCCGGGTTCTCCCGGGCCTTTTCTCGTCAATGGCAGAACCATGTTCCAGTTGAGTGCCGAGCAGTACGACGTTCTCTACTCCGTCAAGGACTACGAGCGCGAAGCACACCTGTTGCGTGAGCATCTCTCGCACCTTGATCCATCTCTGCATACGGTGCTCGATGTAGCCTGCGGCACCGGCGCGCACGACGAACATCTCTGCCGCTACTACGAGGTGGACGGCCTCGATCTCAAGTCAGAATTCGTCGAGACGGCGCGCCGGCGCAACCAGCGTGGGCGGTACCATGTGGCCGACATGCGGGATTTCCGTCTCGATCGGCTCTACGATACGGTCATCTGCCTGTTCGGTTCCATCGGCTACGCCCGGTCGCGTGCCGACCTGGTGCGCACCCTCACCTGTTGCCGCGAACACCTCACGCCTCGTGGTGTTGTCGTCATCGAGCCCTGGCTGACACCTGACGCGTTCGAGTCGCCCGCGATTCATCGGCACCATAGCCGAGAAGGTGAGGTCACGGTCGTCCGCATGTCACGCTCGACACGCCGGCAGGACGGCGCCGATTGCGTCTCGGTGCTGGATATCCACTATCTCGTCGGTACACCGGAGGGCATTGACTACTCAACCGAAACCCATGAGCTCGGCCTCTTCACCCACCGTCAGATGGAGTCGGCTCTGACAGAAGCTGGATTCTGCGACATTCACCATGACCGCCAGGGACTTGCTGGTCGAGGACTCTACACGGCTCGCGTGGGCCGGAGCAATTCATGAGTTGGTCAGTCACTCCACGCGTGTATCTTTCCCTTTGGAGGTGAATGGTCATGCCCCGCGCCGTGATCGTCGTCGATATGCAGAACGGGTTCCTGAAGCCAACCGGGACCTTGTACTGTGGAGACGAGGCCCGACGCATCATCGAGCCGGTGCGCCGACGGGTGGAGCGCGAGAAGGCGCAGGGAGCTGTCCTGTTCTTCACCCAGGACACGCATGTGCCTGACGATCGCGAGTTCGACATGTTTCCCCCGCACTGCATCGAAGGCTCCGGGGAGGAGTTGGTCATCGACGAACTTGCCGACCTGGCAGCTGTTGCCGTGGTGGTGAAGAAGCGCCGCTACTCCGCTTTTTTTGAAACCGACCTGGGAGACCGACTGCAGGAGTTGACCCCGGACGAGGTCGTTGTCATGGGGGACTGCACCGATATCTGTGTTCTGCACACGGTGGCCGGACTGCGCAACCGGGACTACGCCGTCGAGGTGCCCGCCGACTGTGTGACCAGCTTTGATGCCGGTCAACATGCCTGGGCCCTCGATCACATGGAGAAGATCCTGGGGGCCCGGATCACGAATCGCTGATCATGCCCGATTCCGGATTCGCGCCGACGCCGGCGACGCTTGCAGGCGACAACGCCGACGTCTACTTCCTGAGGGCGAGAGATGTCCTCGAGGCGGAAGGGCTCAATCCCCAGGTGGTGATGGAGGTGTTCGCGCGACGGCCGGCGCGGCTGTGTGGGATGCGCGAGGCAGAAGAGCTGCTGCGGCAGGCTCTGGCCGGGACCGACAGTGCCGTCCACCGGTTGCCCGAAGGCAGCTCCTTCGCGCCGAAGGAACCGGTGCTGCAGATCCAGGGTCCGTACCTCACCTTCGGTCGATTCGAGACCGCGCTGCTGGGCACGCTGGCGAGTGAGACGGGTTGGGCCACCGCAGCGGCTGAGTGCGTCGTGGCGGCGTCGGGGATCCCCATCGTACACTTCGGTGCGCGCCATGTGCATCCTGACGTGAGCCACCGCCTGGAATACGCCGCCGTCGTAGGGGGGTGTGCCGGATGCGCCACACCAGGGGGTGCCCGGTTGGTGGGGAAGGAACCGAGTGGCACCATGCCACACGCACTGATCCTGCTGTACGGGGATACGCTGGCGGCGGCCCGGGCCTTCGATCGGCACATCGACAGGCAGGTGCATCGCCTGGTCCTCGTCGACACCTTTCGTGACGAGGCGGAAGAGAGCATCCGCGTTGCCGAGGCCCTCGACGATCTCTGGGGCGTTCGTCTCGACACACCCTCGGAACTCGGTGGCGTCACGCCGGATCTGGTGACGCGAGTACGTGACGGCCTGGATCAGGCGGGTCACGGGCAGGTGAAGATTCTCGTATCGGGTGGCATGACACCCGATCGGATTACGGCCTTCGTCGAGGCGTCGTCACCTGTCGACGGTTTCGGGGTGGGCAGTCACATCAGCGGCGCCCGCGCCGTCGACTTTACGGCGGACTTGAAAGAGGTCGAGGGACAGGCGGTGGCCAAGCGTGGCCGCCAGCCGGGCCCAACTCCCAACCCGAGGCTGCAACGCCTCGATCTGGCGTAGGAGGACAGCATGGCAGACAGACCGGTTTACGATTTTGGCAGCGGTTGTACGAACCCCGAGACCTTCCCCACACAGGCGCTCGCCGCCGCGGCAGGGCGTGCGATTGTGCAGGTGGGTGAGGATTTTACCCGGTACCCGGGCGATCTAGGTCACCAGGGACTGCGTGAGGCGATGGCGGCGCGCGAGTCAGAGCGCGAAGGCGTGGTCGTGTCACCGGATCACATCACGCTGACCAACGGCTCCATGCAGGGGGTGACGCTGGTGGCCGAAGCCCTGATGAAAGATGACGGCAGTGAGAACATCGTCGTCTGTGAGGAACTCACCTATTCGGGTACGATCGGCGCCTACCGTCGGCTCGGGCTGCGTCTGGAAGGTGTCGCCCTCGACGAAGAGGGTATGCTGCCAGAAGATCTGGAGCGTGTGCTGGGGGCTCTGCAGACAGCGGGCACGCCCCCCCGCTTTCTCTACATCCTGGCGACGTATCAGAATCCCACCGGCTCGGTCATGCCCAGGAATCGCCGTCTGCAGATCATCGAGATAGCGCGGCGCTTCGCCGTGCCCATCGTCGAGGACAACTGCTACGCCGACGTACATTTCGACGGCGACAAGGAGCCAGCGCTGTACGCCCTGGACCCGGAGGGCACCGATCACATCTATCTGGGCTCGCTGTCGAAGATCCTGGGACCGGGAGTGCGGGAAGGGTACATCCACGCCCGGCCGCCCATGCTGCAGAAACTCCTCGATCGCCGTTACGACGGGGGCAACAGTCTGCTCACCGCATCGGTGCTGGCGGAGTTCTTCCGCGATCGGCTCTGGGATCACTGCGCCGAGATGAACACAGCCCTCAAACAGAAGCGCGCCGCCGTCTTCGCCGGTCTGGAGGAGAGCGTGGCCGACATTTGCAGCTGGTCACGACCCGCCGGTGGCCTGTTCATCTGGGTGAACCTGCCCGAGGATGTCGATCTCGATCACCTGCTCAAGCACACCGCCGAGCGTGGCGTGCGCTGCGCACGAGGACGGGGCTTCCACATTCACAACGAGGACGTAGCCAATATCCGACTGGCCTTCGGTCAGCCCACGGTGTCGGCAATCGGCGAGGGCATCCCGGTGCTTGGACAGTGCATCCGTGACGCGTGTGCCAGCGGCGCCCGGCGTGAGGCGACCGCCGCTGGTTGATGTCCGAGCCCACGCACATGCCGCGGGTGGCCGACCTGCCTCGCATCGCGCTGGCGCAGATGGAGGTCAAGCCCGGTCGGGCCGATCTCAACGTGGTGCGCATGGAGACCGTGATAACCGAGGCCCGCCAGGCCGGGGTAGAGGTCATCGCCTTCCCGGAGATGTGCGTGCCAGGGTACATCCTCGGCGACCTCTGGGAGGTAGACGCCCTCGTCGAAGACTGGGCTGCCTGCAGCGATCGCCTTCGGGTCGCAAGCGCCGGTCTGACGCTGCTGTTCGGCAACGTCCACTTCGACCGCGAGGGGATCGGCCAGGACGGCCGCTCGCGAAAGGTCAATGCCGTCCGCGTCTGTCACGATGGGGAGTGGGTGGATCGCCCCGATCTGCCTCTCGGTCTGCCTGCCGGCTGCCAGCCCAAGACACTGCAGCCCAACTACCGCTTCTTCGACGATGATCGTCACTTCGTCTCCGCCCGGACCCTGGCGCAGGAGCAGGGACGTTCGGTCTACGACTGGGCCATCCCCTTTGAGGTCCCGCGAAGCGGCGGCGGTACGTTCCGCTTTGGCGCCCAGTTGTGTGAGGACATCTGGTGCCAGGATTACTCATGGGGCGAGGAGATCCTCGATACGCTGGGACATTTTGCCCGAGCCGGTGCCCAGGCCGTGTTCAATCTGTCGTCGTCTCCCTGGACATGGCAGAAGAACGACAAACGCAACCGCACTGTAAGGGACATCCTCAAACGATCGCCAGTACCGTTCCTCTACGTCAACCATGTGGGTGCACAGAACAACGGCAAGAACATCCTCGTCTTCGACGGTGATACGACCGCCTACGAAGGGGATGGCAGCCTCGTCGCGCGGGCGCCGGGCTGGCGGGAGGATCTCGTCACCATCGGTGGTGGCCACACGACCGGGAAGTTAGCCGACGAGGCGACGAGCGAGGTGGAGTCCGTCTACGAGGCGATCCTGCAGGGTCTGCGTCACTTGGAGCACTTCCGCGGCGAGCCCGGCCGATACCTGGTCGGGGCTTCCGGGGGCATCGATTCGAGTGTCGTCGCCTGTCTGCTGGAGCGCGCTTTCGGTGCCGAACGCGTGTTCGCCGTCAACATGCCCACGAGCTTCAACGCCGCCGTGACACGGGACAACGCCGCAGATCTGGCGGCGGCGCTGGATATTGACTTTCTCAGCATTCCCATCGAGACGCTGTACGGTTCGGTAGGTGACATCGTGCGCGCCGCGGTGTTTCGGCGATCCGAGGGGGAGTACACCCGTCTGGTAGACGAGAACATCCAGGCGCGGATCCGCTCCTCGGATGTACTGGCCGGTATCGCCGCCAAACACGAGATGCTGTTCACCAACAATGGCAACAAGACCGAGCTCGCTCTCGGCTACACGACTCTGTACGGAGATCTCGACGGTGCCGTGGCGCCCATCGGGGACCTCTACAAGGTGCAGGTCTTCGAACTCGGGCAGTATCTCAACGAAGTCATCTTCGAACGGGAAGTCATCCCGGAGAACCTGCTCGACCGCACGACGGTGCCCAGCGCCGAGCTGTCCGCGGAACAGGATGTCACCCAGGGCAAGGGAGATCCGATCCTCTACGGCTACCACTGTGCTGTGCTGCGCCAGCTGATCGAATATCGGCGGCATCCGGTGGATCTCGTCGACTGGCTCCTCGACGGCTGCCTGCTGGACCGCCTCGGCTGGTCCTGGGAAGCGGACGAGTTTCGGGCTGCCTTCCCTGATCCGGCGGCCTGGCTCGAGGACCTGCAATGGGTGGACCGACAGCTGCGCATCAACTACTACAAGAGAATCCAGTCTCCACCGTTGATCGTGTTGAGCAAGCGCGCCTTCGGCTTCGATCTGCGCGAAAGCCAGATACCGGGGTGTGCGCCGCGCCGGTGGGAAGAGGCGGCGGCCCGGGTTCGAACACTACCGTCCTGGCCGCCAGTGAGTTGAGAGCCGCCTGGCCTCTGGAGCTTTCGAAGCGCGCGGCCCTGGGGTGGATTCTCCTGGCTACCCTCGCAGCGGTCCTTCTGCGGGTTCCCAGGCTCGATCAGGAGATCACACACGATGAGGCCTTCTCCTGGCTGGGGTACGCCGTTGAATCGTACGAGCAGATCTTCACCACCTATCACCAGCCGAACAACCACATTCTGCATACCGCACTGATGCGGCTGTCCTCGCAGGTCTTCGACGGTCACGACGAATGGATGCTGCGGGCACCGGCATTCGTGTCAGGTGTGGCCACCGTGCCGGCGACGGCGGGATTGGTCGCCGCCGCGCTCGGTTCACCGACGGCGGGGGTTGTGGCCGCCTGGCATCTCGCCCTGCACCCATCGCACGTATCCTACTCGACCTCAGCACGCGGCTATTCCTCTCTGGTGCTCTGGACGACACTCGCCTGGTGGTCGGCTCTGATCGCGCAGCGCGGCAGGCGATGGTTCTGGCTTGGTTTTGGCGCGGCAGGTTTGCTGGCGACCTGGACGCTTCCCAGCGGTGGCCTCTTTCTGCTCTCCCTGGGGGGATGGAGCGCCTGGCGGGCCCGGAAGGACCACGGTGCGGGGAATGGAGCCTTCGCCGCAGGGACTGTGCTGACCGCATCTCTGGCAAGCCTGGCCGCATACGGTTACGTGCTCGACGATCTCCTGACGGCTTCCGAGCGCTGGGGAACGAAGGTGTGGGCAGACCCCGTCGCGTCCCTCAGAACGTTGGCATCCGGCTTCACACTGCTGCTCGGCGGCGGGGCCGTCGTCGCGATCGTCAGTTCTGCAGTCCTGGGTGCGATACGGCTGGCACAACGATGTGGCGGGTTGGCGGTGCAGGTGGCGGTGGTGGCCATGTTTCCCATACTCGTGGCCGTGGTCAGTGGCATGGCTGGCCCGGGACGCTCGTACTTCTATCTGCTGCCGGCCACGTCAATCCTGGTCGCTGTCTGGGTCGTCGATTCCAACACACACGTCCGCAGGCTCGGCGCCGTGTTGTGTGCTGGCGCACTGGCCCTCAGTGGATGGTCGCTCCTCCACTTCCAGAGCCGGGATCACGGGTTCGAAGCCCTCGCTCAGGCTTTCGATGCACGGTCGGGGAGGGAAGCACTGATCGCTCCTCTGTTCGTCGACGTGCCACTCGATCTCTACACGGGTGACGCAGAGAAGCACGGGTTGCTGCGGGTGCTCGAAGAAGGGGTTCTCGACGCCCTGTTGTTCGTCTGGCTCGACACCGACCCCCGGGCACAGTTCTCCAACTATGCACTGACCGACAGTGACAGTCTGTATCATCTGCAGATGCCGGAGAAGCCCTTTGACGAGGTATATCGAGGTGGCGACATGCGTCTGCTGGCGCTGACCAATGGCAGTCGTGTGTACCCTCGGCAAGGGACAAAGTGGCAGATCACGTCGGGACAGGCCGATCTTCGCTGGTATACACCGGCCTTCGGCTCGGAACCGGCTATGAGGATCGACAGCGACAGGGCCGGGTTCACCCTTATTGAGAAGACCCGTTTCGCCTCGAACTGGGAAGGACTGATGGCGATCACCTACGCAGGTCGCCTTGGCGTCGCCGGACCGAGTCTGTGCGAGGAAACGGAAAGCTCGTGGAAACCGGGTGTGTCCCACAGCGGACAGACTCGGCCGATGGCAGCAACGGACGCAGCGGGACATTCCTGGACCCTCGAGAATCGTCTCGTTGTGGTGAAACCTGGAGTCTACTATGCGCTGTGCATCACCGGTACCGGTGGCGGTGAGCGATATGTCAGCGACCTGGTGTACACGTACTTTCCACTGGTATCCGACTGAACCAGACCAGAAAGAGAGCCACAATGAAAGTCTGTCTCGTGGGTGAGGGTGCCCAGGGCATCACCCACATCAAGGCGCTGCAGGACATGCAGGATGTCGAGGTGGTCACCCTGGCGGGGGGAGTACTCGCCGACGCCGAGGCCTTTGCCAGCGATCACGGGATCGAACACGTGTCCACCGACCTGGAGGAATGTCTCGATCAACCGGGGGTTGAGGCAGCGGTCATCACCAGCCCCAACCAGGTGCATTGCGAGCAGACGGTGATGGCCCTGGAGAAGGGCAAGCACGTGCTGCTGGAGTTGCCCATGGGTCTGTCTCTGGCGGAGTCGCAACGCGTTGCTGCTGCCGAAGCCAGCTCGGGGAAAGTGGCGATGATGTGCCACACCCAGCGTTTCACTCCGGCTTTCCGCAAGATCCATGAAGACGTTCGCGACGGAAAGCTGCACCTGCACCACATCGTACAGCAGACCTATTTCTTCCGCCGGGTGAACGAGAACCGCTTTGGCAAGCCGCGCATCTGGACCGATGATCTGCTCTGGCATCAGGCCTGCCACATGCTCGACATGGTCTACTGGATTCTCGGCGACCCGGACATGGAGGCCTGGGGACAGTGCGGGCCCGTACACGAAACACTGAAGGTGCCGATGGACGTCACCATCGCCCTCAAGTCCCGCAGCGGTTGCCTGGTGAGCGCCTCTCAGTCCTTCAACAACCACGGGCCGATCCAGGGGTTCTACCGGTTCATCGGTGAAGAAGCGACATACCTGTCGAACAAGGGCGGTCTCACCGACCACGAGGGCAACGACATCGAGGTCTCGGGGCCCTCCGGTGTCGAGGCCCAGGACGGAGAGTTCTTCGCCGCCATCCGGGAGGGCCGCACGGCACTGACGAGCTGCACCGAGGTGCTGCCGGTGATGGCACTCATCGACCGGGTGCAGCGGTCCATGGATGGCGCCGACGGTGCTCCGAGTACTGGCATGGTGGAGCGTCAATAAGGCATGCGAGTCCGGACTTGAGCATCAAGAGCGATACCTGCGTGGGCAGGACGTCGGGCAAGCCGCTGACCGAGTATGACAGTGAGTCCGAGGCCGAGGAGGGGGCCGTCCATGCCCGGGAGCGGTTCGGCAAGCAGCTGGTGCCCTATCGCTGCGACACCTGCGAGCGGTGGCACCTGTCTCCCGCGAATCGGCAGACCCCGAGTACGAAGTGTGGGCAATGTACGGGTGCCGACGGTCGACCCAAGGATACCTACAGGAACGAGTCAGAGGCGCAGCGGCGGGCGGACATCCTGCGGCGCGAGCAGGGCGCCGACCTGCGCGTCTATGCCTGTGAGCATGGGAGTGGCTGGCACCTCACCCGCGGGGTGTCGGCCGGGCGTCGGCGGGGCAGGCCGTAGCCCTCAGCTGCCCTCCACCTGGAGCAGGCAGGAGGGCGGCTGCTCTACATGCATGGCGGCCATGTTGTCGGCCGCGTCGAGCAGGTCTTGCAATGTCGTGTGCGACAGGACATCGTCGACAGCGTTCTGCACCTGCATCCACAGACCGCGGATCGAACAGTCGACGGCCGTATGCTGGCAGGTCTCGCCGGCCCCGGTGAAGTGGTTACAGAACGAGGGATCGTAGAGCGGACCACCCAATGCCGAGAGCACGTCGGCCACGATGATCGTGTCGGGGTTTCGCGCCAGCGTATAGCCACCATGCTGGCCGCGCTCGCTGTCGACGATGCCATGCTTGCGCAGCGTACCGAGATACCTGGCCACGTTGTGCGGCGAGACGCTCTCGGCCTCGGCGATATCGGGAATCGTCACACTCTGACCATGGGGCCTGCGGGCCACTTGCAGCAGGCAACGCAGGCCGTACTCCTCCTGGGCGCTCAGTTTCACGGCTGACTTCTCCTACATCATTCCAAGTTGGAGCTTCGCCGCTTCCGACATGCGGTCGATGCTCCAGGGCGGGTCCCAGGTGATGTCCACCTGGGAGTCGGTGAGCTCTTCCACCTGCTCCAGCACCTTGTTCTGCACTTCGCCGGGCAGCGATCCGGCGACGGGACAGGCAGGGGATGTCAGGGTCATCGTGAGGAGAGCTTTCTTGCCTGGGCCGCCATCCTCTGCTTCCTCGTCCTGCACCTCGATGGCATAGATCAGTCCCATCTCGTAGATGTCGACGGGGATTTCCGGATCGTAGCAGGTCTTGAGGGCGTCGACGATCTTCGCCTCGATGCTGCCTTCCGGGTGCTGTTGTGGCTCCTGAGGTTCCTGTGATTCCATTTGGGGTTCCTTCTTGTCACTCGGTCGTGATAGGATCTTCGGTCTCAGCCTCGAGGGCCGACTTCATCGTATGCCATGCCAGGGTCGCACACTTCACCCGCATGGGGAACTCCCGCACGCCACCGAAGACGGCGAGCTTGCCCGCAGCCTCGAGATCGACGGGGGCATCGGTGTCGGCGGTGACCATCTCGTGGAAGCTGTCGAACCGGGAGCGCGCCTCGTCAGCCGTGCTCCCCTTCAGCAACTGGGTCATCAGCGACGCCGAGGCCTTCGAGATGGCACAGCCCGAACCATCGAAGTGGATGTCTTCGATAACATCGTCATCGTTGAGCAGCAGATAGACGTGCAGGTGGTCGCCACACAGGGGGTTGAACCCCTCCTGATGCCGGTTGGCCGTCTCCAGTGGACCGAAGTTTCGCGGATTGCGGTTATGGTCCAGGATGACCTGCTGGTAGAGTTCGCGCAGTTCGGACATCAGCCGAGGACCTGCTTCACTTTGTCCAGGGCCGTCACCAGGACATCGACCTCGTGGCGCGTGTTGTAGAACGCGAAGGAGGCGCGGGCCATGGCCGGCACGCCGTAGCGCTGCATCAGCGGCTGCGCACAGTGGTGGCCGGTGCGCAGGGCCACACCCTCGATGTCGAGGATCGTGCCGATGTCGTGCGGATGGGCCGCCTCCAGGGCGAAGGCGAGGACGGCGACCTTCTCGGGAGCCGTGCCGAACAGGCGCAGACCGTCGACGGACAGCAGGCGATCGGTGGCGTAGGCGAGCAGCTCCTCTTCGTAGGCGGAGATCTGCGCCATGCCGAGGCCGTTGAGGTAGTCGACGGCGGCGGCCAGACCGATGGCACCGGCGATATTCGGCGTGCCCGCCTCAAACTTGTTCGGCAACTCGGCAAACGTGGTGGACTCGAAGGTGACGGACTGAATCATCGAACCGCCCCCCTCGTAGGGAGCCATCTCTTCGAGCAGTTCACGCCGGCCCCAGAGCGCACCGATGCCGGTGGGGGCGAACAGCTTGTGTCCGGACAACGTGTAGAAGTCGCATCCCAGGGCCTGCACATCCACGGCGAGGTGGGGGGCTCCCTGAGCGCCGTCGACGAGGACGGGGATATCAAACTCATGGGCGAGGTCGCAGATTCGCCGTATGGGATTGATGGTGCCCAGCACATTGGAGGCATGGGTGACAGCCACCAGGCGCGTGCGGGGGGACAGCTTGTCGGCGAAATCCGCCAGGTCGAGCTCACCCTCGTCGGTGACGGACGCCACCGTGAGTGTTGCCCCCGTGGATTCGCACAGCATCTGCCACGGGACGATGTTGGAGTGGTGCTCCATGTGGGTGACGAGGATCTCGTCGCCAGCGCCGACACGAGGTCGGGCGTAACTGTGGGCGACGAGATTGACAGCCTCGGTCGTGCCGCGGCAGAATACGATCTCCACACTCTCCGGGGCATTGAGAAACTGGGCGATGCGGCCGCGGGCACGCTCGTAGGCGAAGGTGGCCTGCTGGCTGAGGAAGTGCACGCCTCGATGGATGTTGGAGTTCTCTTCCTCGTAGTACCGCTCCATGGCCTCGATGACGGATCTCGGCTTCTGCGCCGTGGCGGCGTTGTCGAGGTAGACGAGGGCCCGGTCGCGAACCGCCCGGCCGAGGATGGGGAAGTCGCGGCGAACGGCATCGACGTCAAAGGGAGGAGCCGGCGTTTCCAGGCTGGCGTCACGCAAAGCTGTGGGTGCCGCAGTCACAGTGAGTCTCCATGGTCGGGATCGGCGAGAACGGCGTCGAGACGGTCCGACACCAGGGCGTCGACGTGTTGGTGGAGCCCTTCATGATGCAGCCGGTCCACCAGTTCTCCGGCGAAAGCCCTGGTGAGGACGCGTTGGGCCTGCCGCAATCCGAGGCCGCGAGCCCGCAGGTAGAACAGTGCGTCCGGGTCGAGCTGGCCGGTGGTCGAACCGTGGCTGCACTTGACATCGTCGGCGTAGATCTCAAGCTGAGGCTTGGAGTCGATCTCGGCATCATCGGACATCAGCAGATTCTGATTCGACTGGTAAGCGTCGGTCTTCTGCGCCGCCTGGTGTACGAGAATCTTGCCGCGGAAGACACTGTGTGCCCGTCCACCGACGACGCCCTTGTAGAGCTCGTGGCTGCGGCAACTGGCGGCGGTGTGCTCGATGGTGGTGTAGTTGTCGACGTGGTCGCCGCCAAGGGGCAGGGACAGACCGTTCAGGGTGGATTCGATACGTTCGCCATTCAGTACCGTGTGCACGTCCTCGCGCACGAACCGTCCGGCCAGGCCGAAGGAGTGGCCCGTGTACCGTGCGTCCTCCTCTTCGGCAACGTGCACCGTACCGGCGTGGTGGCCCTCGGCACCGTGCAGGTGGATGCGCGTGTGCTCCACCACAGACGCGCGACCGACGACGATCTCGGCGACGGAAGCTGTCAGCGAGCCGGCTCCGGACGCCATGCCGACGAAGGTCTCAACGATGCTGACGCGACTGTCGCTTTCTGCCACGACCAGGGTACGCGGCGCGGTCAGGCCGGGCTGTGAGGTGCGTACGTGGAGGATCTGAACCGGTTCATCGACAGTGCAACCCGAATCGATGGCGATGACAGCGGCGTCGTGGATAAAGGCGGTGTTGAGAGCGGAAAAACCGGAGTTCTCGCCAAGCGTGTGCGCTCCCAGAGCGGCCATCAGTGCCGGCTCCTCAACGTCGGTCACCGTCGCCAGATTGCTGACTCGCAGGCCCTCGGGCAGCGTCTCGCGGCGGGAGAGTTCGGGCACGAACCGACCATCGGCGAAGACGAGAACCGCGCTGGTGCCCGCGATGAGGAAAGCCTCGATAGAGGACGCCGTCAGGTGTCCGGGTTCTGCCACCGGTACGAAGCACGCCCGTGTCATGGAGGCCGGATTGGTGTGGCGCCAGGCTTCGAAGCGGGCCGTCGGCAGGCCGTCCTGGACAAGGCGGCTGATCGCTTCACGGCGCTTCCCGTGCAGGGCGGTGTCAGCGCCGCCGTTCAGTGACGTCTCGAAGCGTTCGAAGGCGGCGGCGTAGGCGCCGATGGTGTCAGTGGTCTCGCTCATCCTGCGGATTCCACCGGATCGGCGTGCGTCGCGTCCTCGCGAATCCAGTCGTAGCCCTTCTCCTCCAGCTGCAGGGCCAGCTCCTTGCCGCCGGAGCGCACGATGCGCCCATCCATCAGGACATGGACAAGATCGGGAACGATGTACTCGAGCAGCCGCTGATAGTGGGTGACGACGATGGCGCTGGTCTGTGGCGTGTGCAGCTGGTTGACGCCGTTGGCCACAACACGGAGAGCGTCGATATCGAGGCCCGAGTCGGTTTCGTCGAGGATCGCCAGTCGGGGCTCCAGCACAGCCATCTGCAGGACCTCGTGGCGCTTCTTCTCGCCGCCGGAGAAGCCCTCGTTGACCGAACGCTTCAGGAAGCTCTCGTCCATCTCGACGAGACTCATCTTCTCCCGGATCAGGCTCAGGAAGTCGTAGGCGTCCACCTCTTCTTCGCCGCGGTGCTTGCGGACCTCGTTGAGACCGGTGCGCAGAAAGTAGGCGGTGTTGACGCCCGGGATCTCCACGGGGTACTGGAAGGCGAGGAAGACACCTTCGCGGGCGCGGGCTTCCGGGGTCATGTCGAGCAGGTCCTGACCTTCGTAGGACACCGAACCTTCGGTGACGGTGAAGGCATCATGGCCGGCCAGCACCTGGGCGAGGGTGGACTTGCCGGAGCCGTTGGGACCCATGATCGCATGAATCTCGCCGGGGGCTACTTCGAGATCGATACCCTTGAGGATTTCGGTGTCTTCTACTGTGGCGTGCAGGTTGGTGATCTTGAGCAACGGTTGTTCTCCTGGTTCGGTCGGCGGGCGCGGGGCCTACGCGGCCCGTACGCCGGATGTTTTGCGGTCAGTCCTGGACTGCCGCGTGTGCTGTTGCTGAGCGAGCCTCGATACGGCCCGAGTCTCGCAGGGAACCGAAGCTGCGTCGGTGGTCTTGCGCCGGCGTCATGGCCGCTACGGCCCCGCGCCCGCCGACCTGTCCGGCTGACTGCCCGAACTGGTCCTCGACGAGTCTGATGCGTTCGTCGAGAGGCAGGTCACAGATATTCATCCTACGCTTCCCTCCAGACTGATTCCCAGGAGCTTGGTCGCTTCCACGGCGAACTCCATGGGTAGTTCTTTCAGTACTTCCTTGCAGAAGCCGTTGACGATCATGCTGACGGCATCCTCGGTGCTCAGGCCCCGCTGGTTGCAGTAGAAGATCTGGTCTTCGCCGATCTTGCTCGTGCTGGCTTCGTGTTCGACGGTGCTCGAGGGGTTGCGCACGGTGATGTAGGGGAAGGTGTGGGCCCCGCACTGGTCGCCGATGAGCATGGAGTCGCACTGGGTGAAGTTCCTCGACCCCGTGGCACGTTTCTGCATCTGCACGGCGCCGCGGTAGGTGTTCTGGCCGTTCATGGCCGAGATGCCCTTGGAGATGACGGTGCTCTTCGTGTTGCGGCCGAGGTGGATCATCTTGGTGCCCGTGTCGGCCTGCTGTCGGCCCGAGGTCACGGCCACGGAGTAGAACTCGCCGACGCTGTCGTCGCCCTGCAGGATGCAGCTGGGGTATTTCCAGGTGACGGCCGAGCCCGTCTCGACCTGGGTCCAGCTGATTTTGGAGCGGGCGCCGCGGCAGGCTCCCCGTTTGGTGACGAAGTTGTAGATGCCGCCGACACCCTCTTTGTTGCCCGGGTACCAGTTCTGGATGGTCGAGTACTTGATCTGGGCATCGTCGAGGGCGACCAGCTCGACGACGGCGGCGTGCAGCTGGTTCTCATCCCGCATGGGGGCCGTGCAGCCTTCGAGGTAGCTGACGTAGCTGCCCTTCTCGGCGACGATGAGGGTGCGTTCGAACTGTCCGGTGTTGGCGGCGTTGATGCGGAAGTAGGTGGACAGCTCCATCGGGCAGCGAACACCTTCGGGGATATAGACGAAGGACCCGTCGGTGAAGACCGCCGAATTCAGTGCCGCATAGTAGTTGTCGCTGGCCGGGACCACAGACCCGAGGTATTTCTGCACGAGGTCGGGGTGATTCTTCACCGCCTCGCTGAAGGAGCAGAAGATGATCCCCACCTCGGCGAGCTTGTCCTTGAAGGTGGTGGCCACCGAGACCGAATCGAAGACGGCGTCGACGGCGACACCGGCGAGCATCTTCTGCTCTTCGAGGGGAATCCCCAGCTTGTTATAGGTCGCCAGAATTTCCGGATCGACCTCGTCCAGGCTCTCAAGGGAGACCTTCTTCGGTGCGGAGAAGTAGGAGATGGCCTGAAAGTCGATCTCCGGATAGTGGACCATGGCCCACCGCTCCGGCGCCGGTCGACGGGTCGGGTCTTCCATCTCGAGCCAGGTGCGATAGGCCTTGAGGCGCCAGGCCAGCAGCCACTCCGGCTCCTGTTTCTTCTTCGAGATGAAGGCGATGGTGCCTTCGTCGAGACCGGGGGGAGCCGAGTCGGACTCTACATCTGTATAGAAGCCCTCGGTGTATTCCCGCTGGGCGAACTGCTCAAGGACCTCGGTGTCGCTGAGTGCCGGATCGGGGGATGGTTTGGCCGATTCGGTCATGTGTGGATCGTCCTATCTCACTGAAAATGCGTGTGTTATGTCTTGCCTGGAAGGAATCTTGCAGAGGAAAGCCAGATTCATTACAGAGAATCTATCATTCTTGCAGAAAAACGCAAGATTGTGGATCATTGCTGGTATGGTGCGAGGGAATGGAATGGGATGGACTGAGCGTTTCTGCGAACGCGCACGCCCGCTGAACCGGCGGATCGTCCTGCCGGAAGGGGCGGACGAAGCCGTCGTGGGCGGGGCCGCGCGGCTCGCCGCCGAGGGTATCGCCCGGCCGCTGATCCTGGGGACCCGGGCTGCGGCGGCCGATCGGGGCGGCGGGACGTCTCTCGAGGGGGTGCAGTTCGTTGATCCCACCGACCCTGACGTGCTGGCGTCCTTCGCTGCCGCCTACGCGGACCGCCGCGATGGCATCAGTCAGGCCATCGCCCTGCGCCTGGTGCGCCGACCGCTGTTCTTCGGTGCCATGATGGTCGCCGAGGGCATGGCCGACGCCATGGTCGCCGGCGCCAGCCACTCGACCGGGCAGGTGATCACCGCGGCCAGTCTCTGCGTCGGTTTTGCCGAGGGGGTCCGGCGAGCCTCGAGTTTCTTTCTGATGGTACTGCCCGGTCCGCCGGAGAGGGTGCTGGTCTATGCCGATTCCGCCGTCGTCGTCGAGCCGGACGCCGAGGAGCTGGCCCGCATCGCCGTACTGACGGCGCGCAACGCCGCCGCCCTGCTGCAGATCGAACCCAGGGTGGCCATGCTCTCGTACTCCACGCACGGCAGCGCCAGCCACGAGCGCGTCGACAAGGTGCGCCGCGCCGTCGAGCGGGCACGACAGCTGGCACCCGACCTGAACATCGACGGCGAACTGCAGGCCGACGCGGCTCTGTCGCCGCGCGTGGCCGTCAGGAAGTGCCCCGACTCCTCGCTGGCCGGTGCGGCCAATGTCCTCGTCTTTCCCGATATCGACGCCGGCAACATCGCCTACAAGCTGACCCAGTACCTGGCCGGGGCCCAGGCCATCGGGCCCATCCTGCAGGGTCTGCGCCAGCCAGTGAACGATCTGTCGCGCGGCGCTTCGGCTGACGATGTCGTCGGTGTCAGTGCCATCGCCGCACTGCAGACGGTGGTCTGATCACCGGCTGGCGGGGAGCCGGAGGCTTTCTCGTTGCTGACGCATACCGAGGGCGGTGTCCCCATCGAGGCCATGACCGACAGGCTGCCACAACTGTTGGCGCGAGGCGAGTCGAGGGTACTGGAGTCGGGCAACGATCCCGGGTACGTGTCGTTGTTCCTGCCGGTGTACCACGAAGACGTGCTCCAGGGGGGGCTTCTGGTGGCTCGCCGGACTCCCGACGGTTTCCCCCATACGGCCCGACAGGTGATGGTTGTCAACCAGCTGTTCAAGACCGTCGACTACTACAAGGATGATCTGCGCCGGCTGTTCATCGGCGTGTTCCTGTTCTTCTACCTGGTCCTGGCGGTCCTGGCCGTGGCGGTGGGCTACTTCTTCTCCCGTCGTATCACCGCCCCCCTGCTGCGCCTGGTCCAGGGCACGAGGCAGGTGGCCGAAGGGGACCTGGACTATCAGATCGAGGTGTCGTCGCGGGACGAGATCGGCCAGCTGATGGCCAGCTTCAACCAGATGATCGCGGCGATCAAGCAGAACCAGAAGCTGGCCCAGGAACGTGAGCAGGAGCGGCAGCGGGTGGCTTCACAGAGCGCCCAGCACGAGAGCGATCTGGAAGTGGCGCGGCTGGAGACACGAGCCCTGCAGGCGGAGAATGAGCGCAAGAATATCGAGCTGAAGCGGGGACAGGAGCTGGAACGGGCCTACCAGGAGCTGGCCGAATCACACCGACAGTTGCAGGAGGCGCAGGCACAGCTGATCCTGCAGGAGAAGATGGCCTCGCTGGGCACCATGGTGGCCGGCTTCGCCCACGAAATCAACAACCCCATGGGCGCCGTGCGGGCCGCCGCCGATGTCGCAAGGCGTTGTGTCCGTCGGCTCGAAGTGACGCTGGGCGCGGCCGATGCGGAGTCCGGGCCAGAGGCGGTGCGGACCCTCGGTATCCTGCAGCAGAACCTGCGTGTCATCGGCGAGGCCGAGGACCGTGTGTCGCGTCTGGTGGAGAGCTTGCGCAATTTCGGCCGTCTGGACGAGGCCGAGTTGCAGGTGGCCGATCTGCACGAGGGCCTCGACAGCACGCTGCAGCTGTTGAGCCATCTGCTGGGTACACGTATTACCGTCCGTCGTGAATACGGGCATATCCCCCCGACCTTCTGCTCGGCGGCGCAGGTCAATCAGGTCTTCATGAATGTTCTGAGAAACGCCGTGCAGGCCATCGAGGCGGCAGGGGAGATCACCATCCGCACGCGCCTCGAGGATGGACGAATCGCTGTGCGAATCCAGGACTCGGGGAGCGGTATGTCGCCCGAGTAGCTCGAGAACGTCTTCGACCTGAATTTCAGCAACAGCACGTCACGGGTGAAGCTGGGATCGGGGCTCGCCATGGCCTACCGTATCCTCCAGGAGCACGAGGGAGATCTGCACATCGACAGCAAACCGGGAGACGGGACGGAGGTGACGATCCTGTTGCCGGTGCGCACGGGGGCGAAAGCATGAGCCATCTCGATCAGCAGCTCGACACGTACCACGAGCAGGGATATCTGGTCGTGCCCGAGGCGTTGACGCCGGATGAGGTCGATGCCGTGAACGCCGCCATCGATGGCGATCTGGAGGCGGACACACCGTTCTGGATCGAACGGGAGGATGGTCACGTGCGTCTCAACGTGCACATGCTGCTGGCTCACGAGGAGATGGACGTCACCATGCGACCGCCGTCGCTGCTGCCGATCCTGCAGGGGATTCTCGGGCAGGATCTGTGCGCCGAGGAGCACTCCGTCCGGATTCGGCGACCCTTCACGGGACAACCCTACTGTCACTGGCACCGCGACTGTGGCGGCTGGCCACAGCTGGGTGACCCCCCGGGCTCGGATACGCACTACGTCTCCGTCGCCTACTACCTCAGCGACGTCGACGGCACGACTCACACCTTCAGCGTGCTGCCCGGATCGGCCAGCCGAGAGCAGGGGCTGCCGCCGCTCGACCACTACGATCTGGCCACGGCGCATCACATCGAGGGAGCGAAGGGAACGGCGGTCGTGTTCAACGCCGGGATGTTCCATGCGGGCAACGTCCGTCGCAGCCAGGTCGAACGGCGGACGATCCACATCTACTGCGGTCGCCCCACGGCCCCGCCGATCAGCAACTACACGATCTTTCCGCGGCGGTTGTGGGACCACGAAGATGACGTGATCCGCCGGTATTACGGCAAGGCCAATCCGATCACAAAGTTGCTGCAGGAGTGCTTCTGACTATTCGCCCGAGTGAGCGCGGTTGATCAGCACGGCACCAAGGATCAGCGCCCCGCGCACGACGTGCTGCCAGTACTCGTTGATGTTCATCAGCGTCATGCCGTTGACGAGGACACCGAGAAACACCACACCCACCAGCGTACCCCGGATGCGGCCCTCGCCACCCATCAGACTGGTGCCACCGATAATGACTGCGGCGATGACATTGAGCTCCCAGCCGCGGGCCGTGCTCGCCGTACCCGACATGATCTCGGCCGACTGCATGATGCCAGCCAGGGCCGCCAGCAAGGCGACGATGGCCATGACGCTCATCTTGATGCGCCCCACATCGATTCCGCTGAGTCGTGCCGCCTCGGCATTGCCACCCACCGCGTAGATGGCGCGGCCAAAGGTCGTGTACCCCATCAGCACGTGGGCGGCGGCGAAGACACAGAGAAAGACGATGGCGGGGAAGGGCACTCCCAGCAGGTAGCCGCCGCCGAGAAAGTTGTACCCCTCCGGGAAGGGGGTCAGCGGAAAGCCGCCGGTGATCAGCTGAGCGGCGCCCGTGAGCACCGTCATCCACGCCAGGGTCGTGATGAAGGTCGGCACGCCGAAGCGCACGCGAATCAGACCGCTCAGTGCCCCTACGCCACCGCCAACGGCAAGGGCGCCGAGGATGGCCAGGATCAGCGCCGGGAGGATGCCCAGTCCCCAGTCCGTACCCATCTCGAACAACCAGGCCGTCAGGCAACCGGCGAAAGCGACGGCCGAGCCGACGCTCAGATCGATCTCGCCCGAGATGATGACCATGGTCATGCCGAAGGCGATGATGCCCTGCATCGACACGTTGCGCAGCACGTTGAGCAGATTGCCGAGGGTGAAGAAGCCATCTGCCTGGAATGCCAGCAGGATACAGAGGGCCAGCAACACCAGCTCCATGACGGAGCGCTTCAGCCACTGCTGTATGCCCCTACCCGACATCACGAACTCCCGTGGTCTCCATGCAGCGCACATAGAGCTCGTCGGCACCGATTTCTTCGGCGCGTACGACATCGACGATTCTGCCGTTCTGCATGATGAGGATGCGGTGACAGACCTCGATCAGCTCCTCCAGCTCGGTGGAGACGAAGATCGAGGCGATGCCCTGCCGACTCAGATCCCACATGACCTGGAAGATCTGCTGCTTGGCCTGCACGTCGATACCCCGCGTTGGCTCATCGAACAGCATGATACGGGGGTGATTGTTGAGCCAGTTGCCGACGACCACCTTCTGCTGGTTGCCACCGCTGAGGGCGGAGACGGGATCCTCCGTGCTGGCAACCTTGATGTGCAGATCCTCGACCTGGGCGTCGACGTGCTCCTGCTCCAGGGCGCGGGTAGTGAACGGGCCGCGGGCCATGCGATCCATGCCGGCCATGCACATGTTGGCGCGGATGCTGTGTTGCTGCACCAGGGCTTCTTCCTTGCGGTTCTCCGGAGTGAAGGCCAGTCCGTGTTCTTTCATGCGCATCGGCGTGGGATCCCGGTCTGTCTCTCCAGCTACCTCGATGTGGCCGCTGTCGAATGGCTCGGCGCCGAAGATGCCCTTGAGCAACTCGGTGCGGCCGGCGCCGAGCATGCCGGCCAGCCCCAGGATTTCGCCCTCGTACAAGGTGAAGTTGATGTCGTGGAAGGCGTCGGCTCGAGTCAGACCCTGGACGCGCAGCGCGCTCTTCGATCCGACCTGCAGGTCCACCGGACGTTCGCGCTGCACCACTTCGCCGAACATCATGTGAATGATGTCCGAGGCGGAGAGTTCACTCATGGCTTCGGTGCCGATGTGGTGGCCGTCGCGCAGCACGGTGACACGGTCGGCGATCTGCCGCAACTCTTGCAGACGATGTGAGATGTAGATGACGGCGACGCCGCGCTCCGCCAGACGGCGGACCAGTTCGAAGAGGCGGCCTGTCTCGTGTCGGGCCAGAGCGGAGGTCGGTTCGTCCAGCATGAGGGCAGAGGGTTCGCCCGACATGGCTTTGGCGATCTCGACAACCTGCTGCCTTGCCACGCCGAGATCACCGACGCGGGAGTGCACGTCGATGTCGATCTGCATGTCGGCGAGCACTTCTGCAGCCCGCGCATGGGCGGCGTCCCAGTCGATGAACGGCCCGCGCCGGGGCAGGCGACCGAGCAGGATGTTTTCGGTCACCGACAAGCTGGGCACCAGGCTCAGCTCCTGGTAGACGATGGCGATGCCGTGCTGGAAGGCGGCCGTCGGTGTGGGCAGGGCGACCTCGGTGCCGTCGACCAGGATCTGACCTGAGGTGGGCCGCACGGAGCCGGCCAGCATTTTGACCAGGGTGCTCTTGCCAGCGCCGTTCTTGCCGATGAGGGCGTGCACCTCACCGCCGCTGAAACCGACGGTGGTGTCGGCCAGCGCCGTGGTGCCCGGGTACTGCTTGCGCAGGTTTCGGGTTTCGAGCTTGTAACCAGGCACGTCAGGAAGTCTAGTCGTTCTGCGCCATGAGCCGGGTCAGTTCCGTGCGGAAGGCGTGGATCTTCTCGGGTTCGTCGCGCCGGAGCAGCACGCCATCCATGGCCACCCGCTTCTCGACACTCTCGCCGCTGAGTGCGCTCAGCGCCGTGTTCACGGCACGTGAGCCGATGGCGAAGGGCTGCTGGCCGGTGATGGCCTGCAGGATGCCGTCATCGGAGAGCAGAAAGTCGATGAGCTGCTCGCTGGTATCGGTACCGAAGACGGCGACCTGTCCACCTTTGCCGGCGTTCTTGACGGCCATCACGGCGCCGATGGTGCCGCCCTCGTTGGCCGACCAGACGATATCGAGATCGGGGTTGGCGGTGAGGATGTCACCCACCTTCTTGATGGCCATCTCCGGCAGCCAGGCATCCTGGTCGGCGACGATCTCGACCCCGGGCAGATCCTGGATGGCTTCGACGAACCCACCCCGCCGGCCGTCACTGGTCTCCGGCAGCTGCGACTTGAAGGCGAGCAGGGCGACCCTGGCATTGCCTCCGAGGTTCTCTTCGATATAGCGCCGCGCCACCAAGCCGGTCTTGTGCCCGAGATCGCGTTGGTCACTCTCGATGTGAGCGGCGGCGATGTCGCCGGCCACCGCGGAGTTGTAGGTGACCACGGTGGTGCCCTTGTCCTTGGCGCGCTTGAGCGCGGTAATCGAGGCTGTCACGCTGAGCGGGGAGATGACGATGGCATCCACCTGGCGTGTGATGTAGGTGTTGACCAACTGGATCTCTTTGTCCGGCTTGCCGTCACTGTTGGCCAGCAGCAGTTCGACACCGGCTTCGTCCGCGGCGTGCTGCATGCCGAACTGGATCAGACGGAAGAACTGGTCCTCCTGGAAGACGATGCCCGCCAGTTTGAAGCGTTTCTCATCCTCTCGTTCACTGGCACTGTCACCGCCACAGCCGGCAAGCGCCAGCGTCATCAGTGCAGGTATCAGCAGTCTTCCGACGTAACTATTCATCACTATCGTTGCCTCCATCACATTCGGATTGATGTCACGTCAACCTAATGGAAGCAGCAGCCAGCTACAATCGAACCGTCTCGAGAGTTGGATCCGGCTCGGGTTCAACTGGGGAATGGATCGCTGTCCTTCGGCTCCTGCCGTACGGCGTCTCGCAGTGTGTCGGCCAGCGACAGAGGTGGTCTTCCCAGGACGTCTCTCACGGCTGGATCGACCTCTTCTGCCAGACCTTGGCTGAAAGCCCTGTTGAACTGGAGCAGGATCCTGATATGCCAATCCGGCCGACCAGAGTTCCTCAAGGTTACTTCGACCTCATCCAGCCGCTGCGCCAGGAAGTCGACGGGTCGGTCCAGCACTTCGGCAAAGACCCCTGCCACCTCGCTATAGGTGACCGCCCTGTCACCGGTGAGAGGCAAGGTTGTGTCCCGAGCCAGACCAGGCTGAACCAGCAGCTTCGCGGCAACGGCCGCTATGTCCCGCACATCCACCATGGCGATAGCGGCTTGTCGAACTGCACTTCGAATCACGCCGTCGTCCCTGGCGCTGGGCAGCTGAAACGCAAGGTTCTGGGCGAAGAAGTAGGGATGCAGGAACGTGTGGCCAAGTCCCGCAACCCGGATGGCCTCTTCGGTGCTCGCATGCCATCTGCCGCTGTCCACCGGCGACTCGGCAAAGGTCGCCAGTCCTGACAGCTTAACGATGCGTGTCCCCACTCGGGATGCTGCCTCGACGACATGTCCCTGCAGTCTTGTCTGATTCGGGTGAACGGGTGAACAGAGAAAGACCGCATCGATCCCCTCCATTGCACGGTCCACGGCAGGTTGATCGGCCAGGTCACCGATGGCGATCTCGACAGTATCAACCAGTCGAGCCTTCGCTCGAGCTTCGTCTCTGACGAAAATCCGTGGGTGAACCTGGTGGTGTTGCAGCAGCTCTGCCACCACCAAGCGACCCACCCGGCCGTTGGCACCAGTCACCAGGATCATGACATCTCCAAAGCGGCGAGCTTACAGTCCAACGCGCCGCCGTCGCACGAGGTAACGGCTCAAGGCCGTCTCGAAGGGGGTTTCCGTGTCCATCAGGAGATAGTCCACGCCGGCCTCCGCACAGCCGCGGCGATACCGGGTCAGCAGGGCTTCGACCTGCTCCCGGTAGGCCTCCTGGATATGCCAGGGCTGCGTCGTGATGGCCGGGCCAGCAGCGTTCTCGAGATCGACGAAACGGGTATTGGCCCGGCGGAAGTCGAGGTCCCGTTCGCGCGGATCGAGGATCTGCAGAGCCAGCACTTCGTGACCGCGGTGGCGGAAGTGTCGCAAGCCGCTGAGCACCTCGTCGGCATCGTCGAGCAGATCGGACAGGATGATGACGAGGCCACGCCGTGACAGCCGTTCCGCCAGATCGTGGAAGGCCGGCGCCATGCTGGTTTCGGCGCCCGGTTCAGCAGCGGTCAGTTCCCGCAACAGCACATTGAGATGACTGGAGACGGAACGCGGCGGCACGAAGGAGACGAGGCCGTCGCGGAACAGGACCAGCCCCACGGCATCGCGCTGGCGCAGCATGAGGTAGGAAAGGGCGGCGGCGACGCAGCTGGCGTAGCGGAACTTCGTCATGCGATCACCGTCGGCAAAGGCCATGGAGCCGCTCACATCGACCATGATCCAGGCCTTGAGGTTGGTCTCCTCCTCATACCGTTTTACGTACATGCGATCGGTCCTGGCCAGCGCCTTCCAGTCCAGATCACGCAGGGCATCCCCCGGCATGTACGGGCGGTGCTCGGAAAACTCCACCGAGAAGCCGTGGTACGGGGAGCGGTGCAACCCGGTGATGAAACCTTCCACCACCCGGCGGGCCACCAGATCGAGGCGACCGAACCGGGATGCCGTCTCCGGGTCGAGATACCTCGTCAAGCCGGTGGCCGAGGGTGTGGCGCCAGCCTCCGTCACGCGTTGGCGCCGCCGGGCCGGACCTCGTCGAGGAGCCGTCGGGCGAGACCGTCGGGGCTGACCGCCTGGGCCTCGGCATGGAAGTTGACGACGATGCGATGGCGCAGCACGGGCAGGGCGACAGCGCGGATGTCATCCGTCGAGACCGCGTGGCGTCCGTAGAGTGCGGCCCTTGCCTTGCCGGCGAGCACGAGGAACTGCGAAGCTCGCGGTCCGGCGCCCCAGTTCACCATTTCCCTGACGTACTCCGTCGCTGCCGCATCCGTCGGGCGTGTGCTGCGTACGAGGCGCACGGCGTAGTCCACGAGATGGTCGGCGACGGGAACCTGGCGTACGAGCCGCTGGAAGGCGGCGATCCGCTCCCCGTTCAGGACGGGTGTCACCGACTGCGACTCCCCCGAGGTCGTGACGCGTACGATTTCGGCCTCCTCAGCGACGTCGGGGTAGTCGATGTGCAGTTCAAAGAGGAAGCGGTCCAGCTGGGCTTCGGGCAGCGGATACGTACCCTCCTGCTCGATAGGATTCTGCGTGGCCAGTACGAAGAACGGCTCCGGCAGAGGCATGGTGTTGCCTCCGGCCGTGACGGAGTGCTCCTGCATGGCTTCGAGCAGGGCGGCCTGGGTCTTGGGTGGCGTGCGATTGATCTCGTCGGCGAGGATGATGTTGTGGAAGATGGGCCCGCGAACGAAGCGGAAGGCCTTGTGACCGGTCTCGTGGTCCTCCTCCAGAACGTCGGTGCCGGTGATGTCGGAGGGCATGAGATCCGGGGTGAACTGGATGCGACCGAAGCTGAGGTCGAGGGCCCGGGCCAGCGTCCGGATCAGCAGCGTCTTGGCCAGCCCGGGGACGCCGACGAGAAGACAGTGGCCGCCGGCCAGCAGCGACACCAGCAGGCCCTC
>PBSR01000058.1 GCA_002726335.1 Gemmatimonadaceae bacterium | reverse complement strand
GGTGGCAACCTCCTGAAGAAATCACCATATGTCACCATGGTACCACGACTTACGAAAAAGTACAACCTTCAATTCTTAACAGAGCACTAGTCCACGATCTCGAAGCGGGAGCCGCGATCCGAGTCCTTGGTGACCTCGATGCGCACGGGGAAAGCATCTTTCAGCTCGTCGAGGTGGGTGACGACGAGCACCTTGTCGAAGTCGCGGCTCACCTGCTGAATCGCCTCCGTCAACTGCTCCAGTCCGCGGGTGTCCTGCGTGCCGAATCCCTCGTCGATGATCAGCGTTCGCAGCCGTGTACCGGAGCGGCGGGCCAACACCTTGGAGAGTGCGATGCGGAGAGCGAAATCGGTGCGGAACGCCTCTCCTCCCGAGTACAGGTCGTAGGAGCGTTCGCCGATCTCGTCGGCGATCTTTACATCGAGAGTCTCGCGGCTGCCGCCACCTTTCAGGTCGCGGAGCGATTCGATGGTGACCTGAATACGGTTGTCGGTCAGGTGCCTGAGGATCGCGTTTGTTTCATCCTCGATTTCGGGGATGGCACTGTCGATCAGCAACGCCTGAATCCCGTCCTTGCCGAAGGCCTCCACGAGCTGGCCGTAGAGCCACTCGTCGCGCTCCAGCGCCCGGCACTTGACGGCGACGGTGGCAGCTTCTTCGGCGAGCCCGGCCAGGTGCAGCTGACGCGACTGCAGCGATCCGCAGCGCTGCAGCAGACCGTCCCGCTCCTGTCGCAGATCGTCGACGCGTACGACAGCCTCACGGCAGCGTTCGTCGACATCGGCGAGTTCCTCGAGAGCTGAGCACAGGTCGAGACGACGCTTCCTCAGGACCTCGGCACGTTGCCCCGCCACAGCCTGTTCATCGTTGAGACGGGCGAGATCTTCGGCTGTCGACTGTGAACGTTCCCGCGCCGCTCTCAGTCTCTCGTTTTCTATGGGGGCATCGACAAGCTGGGCCAACTGCGAGCGTACAAGCGCCTGGCGGTCCTCATCGTAGCCTAGCGACTCCCGTTCGAGCCGCAGTCGCTCGAGTTCGGCGTCGTGCACGGAGGCATAGGACCTGGACTTCAGCTCATCGAGAGCCAGGCGCACATGGAGTTCTGCCTGGTCGCGTTCGGCGTCGGTCTGTACACGATCCTGACGGGCTCCCAACAGCAGGCGATGATCAGCATCGAGCTGGGCACCGTCGCGTACAAGGGCCTCCAGCGCCTCCTGTCGGTCGGGATCAAAGGCCAGGTCGGCGAGCCGGGCATCGGTTGCGGCCAGGGTGCCCCTCGATTCGAGGGCGAAGTCGTCCATTTGCAGCCGGTTGGTCACAGCGGAAACCTCCGTCATCAGCTGTGCGGCAACGACTTCATCCTCGTCGAGTTGCCGGCGCCGAGCCCGGAGCAGGGCGACTCGCTCCTGCAGCTGCGCAAGTTCGGACACCCCCGACTCGAGCTGGTGGAATCGGAGTCCGAGATCTCCCAGCTGCTCGTCCATGGCGGCCACCTCACGCTCGAGGCGGTCACGATGGGACGCCAGTTCGGCCTGTCGTTCACCGAGCTCGGCGTCGAGGCGTTGCCCGTGCTCGGCGTCCAGGTCGGTGCCGCACAGCGGGCATTCAGCAAGGTCGCCGTGACTCAGGGCCCCGATCCGTTCGGTCAGCTCGCGGCCCTCGACCTCGAGTTCGGTGAGTCGCTGGCGGGCCTGTTCCATCTGGGCACGAACCCTGGTGCCCTCCTCGCGGAGCAGTCGCATTTCATCGGAACGTTTGCCTGCAGCCTCCAGCTCATTCTCGGCCGCATCGATCTCGCGGGACAGCTCAGCGACGCCCTCGATTCGCTGCCTGATCTGCTGCCACCGCGTTTCGACACCACGTCGTTGTTCCAACAGCCGGCGCTGCTCCAGTTCGATGGCGTGGACGGCGGTTTCCCGCTCCCTGGTGAGCTCCTCCCAATGGCGGCGATGCCGACGCGACGTCTCCAGCTCATCACGACTGCGCACGAGAGCGGCGTGCTCCGACTCGATGCGCCCGGCGTCCTGCAGGACGAGATCGAACTGTGCCAGGCGTTCGTCGAGACTGTCGCGTCGGGATTCCCACGTGGCCCGGCGTTGCTCAACCTGGTGCCTGGTGGTCTCGATCTGTCGACCAAGGTCTGTGGCGGCGGTGTCGATCGTGCGGCAGGCTTCCTGACGCTGCTCCAGCTGGCCGGCCTCCTTCTGCAGATGTACGAGGCGTACCGCATCTGCCTCGATCCGATCCGCCCGGCTCAGGATCGCGGTGTCGGTACCGCGCCGTTCGTCCAGCAGACGCCTGTTGTCATCGATGCGCCGGCATGTCGCCTCGAGGTCGTCAGCGTCGGCGGCGCAGCGTTGGGCGTCGGCACGCAGGGTCTCGGCGTGCAGCCGTCGTTCGCACCACAGCCGCAGGCTTTCTTCGGCCTCCTTCAGCCCGGATCCGAGCCCGGCCAATTCGGACTCCGTCCGCTCCAGGTCGGCATCTACCTGGGGTCGTGCCGCCAATTCGGCGTCGAGGATGGAGGCACGCTGCCTCAGTCCGGTCAACTCGGTGGATTGGGCCTGCTGTCGGGCCCGGGCGCCGTCCTGCAGCCGGTCATAGCGGGTCAGGCCGAGAATGCGGGCCAGCAGCTGCTTGCGCTCGCGGGATCCCTTGCTGGTGAACGCATCCGCATGGCCCTGCAGCAGGAAGGCGGAGTTGACGAAGGTCTCGTAGTCCATCGACAGCAGACGGTCGATGCGGCTCTGGGTGACGCCGACGGCACCGGCCTCGGACAGCGGGCGGTAGGTAACCGAGACGGGGTCGAGGATCTGCAGCTCGAGCTCGGTCACGCTGGACTTCGGGCGTCGTCGGAAACTGCGGATGACGCGGTGCGTGCCGCCGTCCAGCTCGAAAGTGAATTCGACACGCATCTGCCGCGCCCCGAGGCGCAGCAGGCCTTCATCGGGCTTGCGGTCGTGTCGCCCTTTCCGCGCCTGTCCCCACAGCGACCACGTGAGGGCGTCGAGCAGGGCCGACTTTCCGTGGCCGTTGGCGCCGGACAGACAGGCGACGTGGAAGCGGGTGAAGTCCAGGGTCTGCGCCTCCTCGCCGTAGCTGAGGAAGTTCTGCAGAACCAGCTTGAGGGGAATCAACGATCCCCTCCGCCGTCAGCCAGAGTCAGGTCATTCTCCAGCTGGAGGGCGTAGCGCTTGAGGATCTGCCGATGGGGTTCCAGGTCCGGCCGGTTGTCGATGAAGCGTGCCAGGGCGACGTCGGTAGCAGCGTCCTGAGGAACCGTCACACGGCGCTGGCGCTCCCGCGTCGTCGCCGTGGGAACGATGGCAGCCACGTGGTGGACACCTGCCTCCATGAGAGCGCCACGTACCCGTTCGGTATCGACGCGTTGACCCGTCACAGCCGTGTAGCGAACGCGCACAACGGCGTCGGCGAGTTGTGCCTGTCCGATGGTCTCGAGAATCGATGCCGTGGGATCGTCGGTCTGCGTGGCGTCGACATCCAGGGTGGCGAATCGTCGTGCCGGTGTCGGCAGGAACTCGTACGAAGTGACACGCTGCTGACCCGAGCAGTCGATGGCAACGCAGCAGAAGCCTTTTGCTTCCCGTTCCTCGCCGAAGTCGACGCGGTCCACACTTCCACTGTAGACGACGGCCGGACTTCCGCCAGCGTTCAGGTCCTGATGCCGATGGACATGTCCCAGAGCGACGTAGTCAAAAGCAGGATTTGCCAGATCGCTGGTCAGCAGCGTTGGATCGGTCCCGATCAGTGCCGTCCGTTCGGAGCCGGAGAGCAACGCTCCGGCGGCTGCCGCATGGGCGATGAGTACAGCGGGAGTCTCCTTTTCAAGGCGCTCGGCGAAATCCCGGATCTGACGGGCGCAGAGCCGCCCGATCTCGCGCATCAGGTCCTCCTGGGAGAGCTGACGGTAGGCCTCATCGGTGCGCAGATAGTGGCGGGTCGGCCAGGGCAGCCCGGCGATCTGCAGCGGACCGCTCTGCGTATCCAGGGTGAACAGTCCGGGTGAGCGCACCACGTGTGTGCCGGCCAGGTCGAGGGCGTTGAATACATCCACGGATGTGGCCCGGCCGAAGGCCGCGGGAGTGTCGTGGTTGCCGACGACGAGGATGAGGGGAATACCTGCCTGCTGCAGCCGGTGCAGTTGCAGGGCGAACTCTCGTTGCCAGGTGGGATTTGGGGTCGGTGTCCGGTAGAGATCGCCGGCGAAGAGCACAGCATCGACGTCCCTCTCGATGGCGGTGTCGAACACCGCCTGCAGACAGGTACGGAAATCGATCAGCCGGGAGTGCAGGCCGGTGCCCGGGTCGATCCGGCCGTAGTTCTCGATCCCCAGGTGTAGATCGGCGAAATGCAGCAGTTGCACCGCGGTCCTCGCCTTCCCAAAGGAGCTTAAGCTCCTCAGCGTCGGGTGATAACACGGCTGACCGGCGGGAGATACCGGTGGCGCGGGTCAGGTCAGGGGGGAGAGGCCCCAGCGACCGGCTGGCCGTGGGGTGAGGTCAATGTAGGAAGGGTCTGAAACCGGCGAAAGGGAGATTTTCAAGGGGATTTCGTTCCTTTCTGACATGTCCAGATTGCTTGCCCGAGCGCCGGTAGGGGGCTATATTTGCATGCGTTGTCGAGTTGTAGCTCGATTTAGCGGAAGCGGCGCATCAGCCACGCTTCCGCTTTTTGTATTCAGAGTCAGGAGCGATCGATCACATGAGCGAGGTCTACCTTTCGCGCGACGGCATCAGCAAGCTCCAGGAGGAGCTGAAGGAACTCAAGACCTCAGAGCGTCCGACGGTGCGCAAGTCTCTGCAGCGTGCCCGGGAGTTCGGTGATCTGTCCGAGAATGCCGAGTATGCCGCGGCCAAGGAGCGGTTGATGTTTCTCGAACAGCGGATCAACAAGCTCGAGGAGACTCTCAGTCGGGCGGTTCTGCTGGAGAACGAGAACATCCCCGACGACAAGGTCTATATCGGCGCCACCGTGCAACTGCAGGATCTGGCCAAGAAGGGCGAACTGACCTACACCCTCGTGTCGCCAGAAGAGGCGGATTTTGAAGAGGGCAAGATCTCGACTGTGTCTCCCATAGGAAAGGGACTGCTCGGCAAGGAAGAGGGCGCCGAGGTCAAGATCACCGTACCTGCCGGCACGCTGCACTACAAGATTCTCAAGATCAGCCGTGACTGATATCTCGCCGTCTCAGGCGCCTTAAGTGACGAAACGCAAATGATTGTGCCGCAATCATTTGCTTGGTTTTCTCGGTTTGGTCTATGTGGCCTAGATCCCTCGATCTGATTTCCCAGTCGCTGCCCCTCAGTACAGGTCTGGCACGCATGGCGGACCTTGTGCGGGAGCACATGGGAGTGGATCGATGTGACATCCTGCTCTACGACCGTGCCACTGAGGAACTCGTCCAGCAGGTCGACAGGTCGACGGATCATCCTGCGGAGATCCGTCTGCCCAGGGGCGTGGGGCTGACCGGACTTGCCGCCAGCGATCAGCGCACCATCTGCGTGCCGCAGATGGCCCGCGACCTACGGTCGGTGGAACGCACCGGTGACGTTGACTATCACAGCATCATCGCCGTTCCCATCGTCGAGCAGGAGGAGTTGATCGGCGTCTGTGCCCTGCAGACGGAAGCCGTCCGGCACTTCACCGGCGACGAGGTCGCCTTTCTCGAAAACACCATCTGTGCGCTGTTGGTCCTGATGGTGACCACGGCCCGCACGCGCGAAGACCTGGAGCGCCGCAACGCGCAGATCCAGGCTCTCAACGAGTTGGGGCAGGCCATGAACTCGGGCCTTGGTCTCGACGAGTCACTGGAGTTGATCGCCGCCCGTGCCGCTGAGGCCCTGGGGGCCAAAGGCTCGGCGATTCGCCTGTTTGTGGCCGACGGCACGCTCGCCCTGGCCACCCTCCATTCGCAGTCTGCCGAGGGTATCGATTCAACGTATGAGAAACGTATCGCCGATCTGGTGGCTGTCACCGGTGAGCCGATTCTGATCGACGATCTGCGCACAGACGAGGAGCCACAGGTTCTCGGTTCGTCGCTGCTATGCGTGCCACTGGTGTTGGAGGAGAGCGTCGTCGGAACTCTGACCCTGCTCGACAAGATCACGACGGACCGGCGTGATCGGCGTATTTTCACCGACGATGACGTCAATACGCTGTTCGCTCTGTCGAGCCAGATCGCGGCCGAGATTGAGGACATCCGACTGACCAAGCGTCTGCAGGAACTCGTGCGCACGGAGCAGAAACAGGGCAAGCAGCTGCGAACCCTCTACGACCGTTCACGGGCCCTGCTCGAGTCGATCTCGGATGGGCTGCTCGCCGTCGATGACAACGGCGTCGTTCTCGAGGCCAACTCGGTGGCCCGGCACCTGCTCGGCCACTCCCAGGGGGACCTCGAGGGACGGGGAATCGCCGACTTCATCGACGACAAGCCCCCGATCATGACCTGGGTGTCGCGTGGTGAGCAGTTCAGCAGCCGGGTGATCACGCTGAAGGCGGCAACGGGACGCGTTGCCGCAATGGCCAATCTTCAACCTTTCCATGACGACACGCGCGGTCCGGTGGGCGCCGTGCTCACCTTTCGTGAGATGAGTGAGGTGGGTCGACTCGTCAACCGCGTCATCGGCGTGGAGAGGACCTTCGTCTTCGACGATATCCTGGGCGAGAGCCCGGCGATCCAGCAGAGCAAGGAGCTTGCCCGTGTGGCCGCCGGTACAGCGTCGAATATCCTGATCGGCGGCGAGACCGGCACGGGCAAGGAGGTCTTTGCCCAGGCGATTCACAACGCCAGCGCGTTCGCCGACGGGCCTTTTCTGGCCGTCAACTGTGCCGCCCTGCCGCGAGACCTGATCGAAAGCGAACTGTTCGGCTACGTCGAGGGGGCGTTCACCGGCGCCAGCCGCAAGGGTCGACTTGGGAAATTCGAGTTGGCCAGTGGCGGGTCGCTGTTCCTGGACGAGATCGGTGACGTCCCACCAGAGGTCCAGGTCAAGCTGCTCCGAGTCCTGCAGGAGAAGGCGATTGTCCGCGTTGGTGGCGACCGGACGATTCCAGTGGACTGTCGGCTGATCGCCGCCACCAATAGAAACCTGCACCGCGCCGTCGCCGAGGGGGGCTTCCGCCAGGACCTCCTGTACCGTCTCGACGTCATCTCCATCGATCTGCCTCCCGTGCGTGAGAGGACGGGAGACCTGCCTCTGTTCATCGATCGGTTCATCAGAATTCACGCCGAGCGCAATCACAAGGTCGTCGAGGGCATCGAACCAGAGGCTCTGCGCCTGCTGGCAGACTACGACTGGCCCGGAAACGTGCGCGAGGTGGAGAATGTTATCGAGCACGCCGTGGCACTGGCACGGGGGCGTCTGATCACCATCGCCGATCTCCCGGTGGCGCTGAGCCGGACGGCCCTGCCAAGGACAGATCCCGGCAGAGACGGGTTGGCCGGCGCCCGCCTGGCATTCGAAACGGCGCAGGAGAGACTGTATCTCGAGGCCTTGAAGGAGGGCGGGGGGGATGTGCCGCGCGCCGCCCAACTGCTCGGCGTCAGCCGGGCGACGTTGTATCGGCGACTCCGAAAGCATGGCCTTACCGAGGAAGTGCCAAGAGTGAGATACGAGAATCGTAATTGAGACGCTCTGTCTAACTTGTTATCAGGGGCTCAGTTATTCGGCAAGGCTGTTCGCCGATCTGTGGCCGCGTCTCATTGGGGAGACGAGAAGCCTGTCAGGCTTCCGCCTCTGAGATTCCGCGTCGTCAATCAAATCGAATCATAACACCCACATAAACAATACATTACAATCGTTGATCTGGACTCGGCGAGAGGCTGGCCGAAGGAGTCCCCGAGTGGTACTGAACTTGCTGTCTGTACTCCGAACTGTAGTGGACGACTGCGACCTGTGTGTGGGTCGTGCAACTTGCAGGAGGAGATACGGGCCATGGTCCAGACGATACATGCACATGAAACACCTGACGGAACCTGCCGCGCCCCGGAGTGTGGCGCCGGCGCTCGGACGGTGGGCTACTGCCCGAAGCACTATCAGCAGATTCGCCGCCACGGCCGCCTGACGCCGGAACGAGAGTACTGCAGTCGAGGCGGCGTCTGTGTCGTGGGAGGCTGCGCCAAGGCGCAGATCGCCAAGGGCCTGTGTTTCCGTCACTACCAGCAGATACGACGGTATGGCCGCCTGACGCCGGAACGAGAGCG
>PBSR01000057.1 GCA_002726335.1 Gemmatimonadaceae bacterium | reverse complement strand
GCACTGTCCGCACCTACAAAACCACCGTTCGTGCCCGCAGTGGCGGCCAACTCGCCTATCTCGAATCGGTCTCACGCAACGACATCGTCTTCGTCATAGGTCCTGCCGGAACGGGCAAGACGTACCTCGCCGTCGCCGCCGCGGTCTCCGCTCTGAAGCAGAAGAAGGTCTCGCGAATCGTGCTGGCCCGGCCCGCCGTCGAAGCAGGAGAGAACCTGGGATTCCTTCCCGGTGCACTCGAAGACAAAGTGGACCCCTATCTGCGTCCTCTGTACGATGCCCTGCAGGAGCTGTTGGAGCCCGATCGACTCGTCCGTTTCCAGGGCATGAAGATCGTCGAGGTGGCACCGCTGGCCTTCATGCGAGGACGGACACTGAACGATGCCTTCATCATCCTCGACGAGGCGCAGAACACGACACCGGCGCAGATGAAGATGTTTCTCACGCGACTCGGGGCCGGATCCAAGGCGGTGGTCACCGGGGATATCACACAGACCGATCTGCCGCCCCACCAACCATCTGGGCTGATCGATGTGCGCAGCGTTCTGCGCGACGTGAGCGGTCTCGATTTCATTCATCTCACAGAGCGAGACGTTGTACGCAACCCCCTGGTGCAGCGCATCGTTCAGGCCTATGAAGGACACGACGACGCAACCAAGGCGGACAGTTCGACGTGAACTCCACCGAGTGGAAACGTTGGTGGTCATCGCTGCGCGGCACGAGCCGCCGGTCTTCGGCCCGCGATGGTATCGGTCAGGCAGGCCTGCGGGTGTACCGACTCCTGCTGGCGCTGGCAGCCGTCGCCCTGCTCACCTATTTCTCTCCGTTGCAGCGCCCCTACAGCATCACTGACTTGCGCGTCGGCAGCGTCGCTCCCGAGCGGATCAACGCTCCGCTGCCCTTCTTCGTGCGCAAGACGAGTGACGAACTGGATCGTGAGCGGGTGGAGGCGGAACGCACGGTCCCCTCGCAGCTCATCCTGCACGAAGAGGTGAAGGACGCGCAGCTTGAACGATTGGACTCCGTGTTCTCCGTGCTGCTGACCAACATCCGCATGGAGATGGCGGACACTCTCAAGCAACGGCGCCTGCAGCGGGAACTGCCCGACATCATCGGCTCGTTGTCCGAGGCGGCTCTGCAGGATCTGGTGTCCACCTTGTCCACTGCTCACGCCGACACGGTGGCCAGCGTGCGCCGGGCGGGAATCCAGATGCTCGCCGACGCCTACAGCACCGGGATCATGCCATCCCGCGAGACGCCGCTGACGCGGCTCACCCGGCAAGCCCAGATCGATACCCGCCCCGTGTCCATCGATGCCCTGCACGATACACGGTCTCTGCGGGGTGGCGCCATGCTGACCTTGATCGAGGGCTACCCACCACTGGCGGGCAGCGGCGCCATCGAGGCCCTGCACGAACTGCTGGGACTGTTCGTCGCCCCCAATCTGACAATCGACGTACAGGCTACTGAACGATTGCGCAACGAGGCGCGACGCAGTGTGGCCAGTATCAAGCAGCGCTACCTGCAGGACGAGATGATCGTCGACAAGAATGCCAAGGTCGAAACGCAGCACGTCGAAGCCCTGGAGGCTCTGGCAGCACATCTGGTGGAGGAAGAACTGAAGGATAGCACAACCCGCCTGATGCAGACCGCCGCTGCCGCCGTGATCGCGGCATTCATCCTGGTCGTACTCGGATTCTATCTGGCAACGCGTGAGCCCGCAGTCTACAACAGTCCCGGTCTGCTGCTCCTGCTCGCCATCATCGCCCTGGTGACGGCGGCGATCGCCTCCTACATCCGCACCGAGGACATCCAGACGTTCTTCGTGCCGGCGCCACTGGCTGCCATGCTTCTCACCATACTGCTGAGCCCACAACTGGCGCTGGTCGTCTCCTTCCTGCTGGCGCTGTTCATCGGCAGCCTCTTCGGTGACTTCTACGTTGCTATGATCTGTGCTCTGACATCCGCGGTGGCCGTGTTCTCAGTGCGCCATGTGCGCCACCGCAATCAGTTCTACCGCGCTATCATCCTCCTGCCGGCTTCCTACGCCGTGCTTATCGCCGCTGCCGACCTGCTGCGCTTCGTCCAGCTGGATGAGATCTACAACCACGTTCTGCCCGGCATCTTCATCGGCGTGGCGGCGCCGATCGTCATCCAGGGCCTGCTGCCAATCTTCGAAAGCCTGTTCACCGTGACCACGGATATCACGCTTCTCGAACTCTCCGATCTCAACCGTCCCCTGTTGCGCGAACTCGCGATCCGCGCCCCGGGCACCTATACGCATTCGCTGATCATGGCCAACCTTTCCGAAGCAGGCGCCCAGCGTATCGGCGCCAGCCCCCTCCTGGCGAGGGTCGGCTGTTACTATCACGATGTCGGCAAGATGCTGAAGCCGGAGTATTTCACCGAAAACCAGGGCCTGCGCGGTGGCCGCAACCCGCACGATCATCTCACGCCGAGTATGAGTTTCCTCATCATCGACTCGCACGTGAAGGATGGCATCGAACTGGGCGAGGAGAACGGTCTGCCGAAGGCCATTGTCGATCTCATCCCACAGCATCACGGTACGACCGTAATCGAATACTTCTACAATCGCGCCATCGAGCTGGGTGTGGAGAATGTCCGCCGCGACGATTTTCGGTATGATGGTCCCAAACCGCAGACGAAGGAGGCCGGGATACTCATGCTGGCCGATTCCGTAGAGTCGGCAGCGCGGACGCTTACCGAACGTACGCCCAACCGCGTCCGGCAGCTGGTGCGACGCATCGTTCAGCAGAAGTTCAGCGCCGGTGAACTCGATGAGTGCCCGCTGACGCTGCGCGACCTGCACGCCATTGAAGAGTCCTTCATACCTGTGCTGATGGGCACTCTGCACGGACGCCTCGAATACCCATGGCAGAAGGACGGCCGCAAGGGGAGCCGGACGGATGTTCCGTCTACACTGCAGTCCCGATCTGCCTGACGGACTCGACCAGGCCAGCCTTGACGGGCTGGAGAAGGCGGCCCGCAGGACGCTGTCCCGTCATGCCGCGGGGGGACTCGTCGACATCATCCTTACTGGCGACGATGAAGTGCACAGGCTGAATCGGACGTTTCGGGGGCGCGACCAGCCCACCGATGTGTTGTCCTTCTCTTTCGTCGAGAATGGACAGCAGGCCATCACTGGCGACGACGTCCTGATCGGCGAGGACGTGCCGGCGGGAGAGGTCTACATCTCTCTCGATCGAGCCCGGGTGCAGGCTGACGAACTCGGCACGCCGCGCGATCGAGAGTTGGCTCGACTCCTCATCCACGGCCTGCTGCATCTGGCTGGCTTCGACCACCAGACCGACGTAGACTTGCGGGAGATGGAAAGCCTCACCGACGAACTGCTCGATACAGTCGCCCATGAAGACCCGTCCTGGCGGACGGATTCACCGAAAGGAGTCTGAGAGAACCACTTTTGGAACCCCCACAACTTTTCGAACTCCTGCTGACGCTGTTGTCTTCGGCAGCCCTGTTCATTCTCGCCAGCTACGAGGCGACTTTCAGTGTCCTGTCACGCTCCAACCTGGAGCGGATGAAAGAGACTGGCACGCCCCGCGCCCTGCTCATGTGGCAGATCTACGAGCCTCGCCATCGCCTGCATCTGATGGCACGACTTGGGCAGGGATTCTGTGCTGCCGCCCTGGCGCTGGCCCTGTTCTTCCTGTTGCGCGCCTACGTCGACGCCCGGTATGCAACACTCGGCGTCACTGCTGCCGTTTCGCTTTGTGTCCTGTTTGCTACGGCCACGGCACGGCGTGTCCGCTTTGAGGACGAAGACGAGAACTGGTACGTGCCCAGAGCCGCCCTTCTCTTCGTGCCACTCTACGTTCTCCTGTTCCCCTTTACGGCACTCGCAGAGCGAGTGACAAACGGGGACTACTCCGACGAGGAGTTCAAGGCGGAGAAAGAGGAAGAGTTGCGCAGTCTCGTCGAATCGGAAGGCGAGACCGGGGTCCTTGAAGAAGGCGAACGGGACATGATCGAAGGCGTCTTCGGCTTTCATGACCGTGTCGTGCGCGAGGTAATGGTACCGCGTGTCGATGTCACAGCCGTTGAGCAGAGCGGCACGCTCAACGATCTGCTGACCACCATCCGCGACACCGGGCACTCGCGCGTCCCGATCTACCAGGAATCTCTCGATTCGATCCGCGGCATCGTCTTCGCCAAGGACCTGTTGCAGCTGATCGAGATTCGCGCAGACCTGAACGGTGACAGCCCACTGAGCCTGCTGGTGGATGGCATCCCCGCAGCAGATGGCGAGACCCTGCATCTGCTGCACGAACCATACTACGTTCCCGAGACGAAGAAGATCGACCAGCTGCTCAGAGATCTCAGTGTGGCCCGTACTCGCCTGGCCGTGGCCGTTGATGAATACGGCGGGACGGCAGGACTGGTTACCACCGAAGACCTGGTGGAGGAGATCGTCGGCGACCTACAGGATGAGTTCGACGCCGAAGAAGCGCTCTACAACTGGCAGACCCCTGACGAAATCCTCATAGTCAATCCCCGGATCAGCATCGCTGAGTTGAACGACCTGCTTGGTTCGGACCTGCCAAGCGACGGCTTCGACACCCTCGGAGGCTTCATCTACAACCATGTGGGACACGTACCCGAAGGTGGACAGACCATCACTGTTCCCAACTTCGAAATCATCATTCTCGCCGTCGACGGACAGAGAATCCAGCAGGTGCAGATGAAGCGCATCGCGGCGGAGGACAACGGCAACGGGGAACCCGACGAGACGAGTGACAGCGAGTCTTGAACGAGGCTTCCACCGACTTGCGTCGGAGCCCGCAGTCCTTACTTTCTCTCTTCGTGTTGCGGGGTGGAGCAGCCTGGTAGCTCGTTGGGCTCATAACCCAAAGGTCGCAGGTTCGAATCCTGCCCCCGCTACCAAATCCATATCAGGGAGCCGGCTCCGGCTCCCTGTTTTTTTGTGCAGAACTGAGAGTTCCCATGCCCCGATTTGACCGCATCGCCGAGGACTCACCCACCGCCGGCCGCCAGGACCGGATCACGCTGGATGAGCGCTTCGTCGCGCTGTTCCTGCCGGAGACACCATTGGCTCGTGTCGAGAGTCAGGAGCTTCGGCAGATCGTCTTGCACGCTCTGGAAGAGTTGACTCCCCAGGAGCTCAAGGTTGTCGAAGGGCGCTATCAGCACAAGAGATCACCAGGCGCTGTCGCCTCCCATCTGCACATCCCCAGTGACGAAGTCCGGGCGCTCGAACGCAGCGCTCTGGAGAAGCTGCGCAAGCCACTGATCGAGTACATGGAGTCGTAATGTCGTCGCCGTCGGCGGAGCAGCGTGTTGTCTCCCTGTCCCCTCTGGCGGTTCCCATCGCGACCGGTGTCATCAGCGGCGTTCTCCACGGTCTGAGCCTGCCGGGATGGGGCTCAGGCTGGCTCGCCTGGGTCTGTCTCGTCCCCGTACTCTGTGTTGTTACTCGCCCACCGAACGGCGCCACCTGGACAACCCGAAGTGCTCTGCTCTGCGGTCTGGCGAGTGGTGGCGCAAGCGGCCTCTTCCGGGTCTACTGGATCGCCGAGACGCTGGGACGATACGGCGGGCTCGGGTTGGTGGAGGCCGTGGCGACGACGGCCCTTCTCGTCCTTTATCTGGCCGTCTATCCGATGCTGTTCTTCAGCATCTGTCGGCGTCTCCGTGACGCTGGCACGCCATCATCGTGGAACGCCGATCTCCTCATCCCCTGGCTGGTAGCTGCGGCGTGGGTGTTGCTGGACTGGGTTCAGACGTGGCTGCTGTCCGGCTTTCCCTGGGTGGTTCTGGGCACCACCCAGTACGACGAACCCTTGATCGCTGCTTTCGCCGCCCTTGCTGGCGTCCACGGCCTCACTTTCTGCATCGTCCTGGTCAACATGGGTTTCGCCCAACTGCTCTGCTCTACCCGTGCCAGGCAACGGATCAGTGCCAGCTTCGCCGTCCTACTCCCGGGTATCGCCATTGTCGTCTGGGGCGTCGGCCAACTGAACGCTCTGGCGTCAGAGTCCAAAATCGAGCCGCTGCGCATCGGCATTATACAGGGAAACATCCGTCAGGATGTGAAGTGGGAGCCGGGGTGGAAACAATCCACGACGCAGAGATACGCGGACCTCACCAGGGCGCTTGCCGAGGATTCCGGTCGTCTCGACCTCATTCTCTGGCCCGAGACCGCTCTCCCCTATCGCTTCGACGACGATGCTCACCTGAGCTACCGGCACGCCGTCGCACAGTTGGCGATCGACATCGACACACCGCTGCTCGTAGGCAGTCTCGGGACCAGATCACCCACCGGACGACCGGGGCTCTACAATCGTTCATTCCTCATCGACCGCCGGGGCGATGTGGCCGGCTTCGGGGACAAGGTTCACCTGGTTCCCTTCGGCGAATACCTGCCATTCGCCTGGTTGTTCGGCTACATGCACGAACTCACCGCGCAGAGTGGCGCCTTCGATCCAGGTGAGAGGCACGCTATCATTCCTCTCGGCACCGCACCAGAGAACCATCTGGGATTGTTTGTCTGTTATGAGTCCATCTTCCCGGCGATCACTCGAGATCTTGCCGCCAGGGGAGCCGGGTTCCTCGTCAACACGACCAACGACGCCTGGTTCGGAACCACGGCAGCCCCCTACCAGCATTTCGCCATGGTCGTTCTGCGGGCCGTGGAGACGGGGCGGCCAGTCGTGAGGGCAGCCAACACGGGCATCTCGGGAGCCATCGGTCCGGATGGACGGATCCATCACGCCACAGAGCTGTTCCAGACTGGCACCCTCGCCGTTGCGGTGCAGCCGCGCACCGAACTGACACCGTACGTCAGATACGGTGACGTCGTCTTCTTGCTTGGAGCCGGTCTCTGGGTCGGCTGGTTCTGCCTCGTCGGCCATCGCCGGCGAGCCACTGTCTTGCAGGATATGGCTGCGGCAGGGCTCGAACTCGACATCCTTGCAGCACAACCGACGCCGCTGCAACGCCCCGTGGTTCTGCTTCCCGGATACGATAGTTCCGCAGAGGCCTTCGTTACTCTGCGGGCGCATCTGGAACGTTGTTTCACGGGGACGTCAGGGCGCATCATCGACATCGACCTGCGACACAATCTACCGTTGCCGGACCTGGTCACCCACGCCGATGGCGCCCGTCCAGGTGAACCGTGCGACTACATCGGTCACAGTCTGGGTGGGCTGGTCGCCGCCGCCCTGTCCCGGGAGTCGGACGATGAGCCATGGGTTTTCGCCCTGGCCTCGCCCTTCGGCGGTACACGACTGGCAACGGTGGCTCGCTGGCTTCGATTCCCCTTTCCGGCCCTGCTCGCAGATCTTGCCGAGCAACGTCAGGGCAACGACGGGATGGTGCGTCGACAGCGCGGCTTCCGTGCCCTTCACCTGCGCGGTGATCCCATCGCTTCGGGACTTCCTCCAGGCAGCGATACGGCCTTTGACGTGCCGCTGCTTCTGCCCCCATGGCAACGCCATCGGTCAGTACATGCCGATCCGCGTGTCCTGCTGCGCATTGTGCTCGCACTGCGACAAAGACCGGGGGCCACGTCGTGACGGGCTGCTAGCGTGCGCAGAGGATAACAAAACTCGTAACCAGCAACGTTGCGATATACATCCCAAACCAGTCTCGCAAAGCTTCCGTGCGATCGGGATTGCCGTTGAGGGCTTTGGTCAGGTGGCTCATCCATCCATCTTCCGGGTCGTTGTCCGATCGATATTGATCGAGACGACACAGCAGAAGCAAGGCTTATGCCAGTTCTCAGAAGGAAGAGTCCGTTATATCTGTAACCTACGTGTTTACAACATGTTCCCAGTTATCGTTGCAGATTCAGACTGCACCTTTCATACCCTTGCGACAGCAGAATCCCTTTGCCTCGTCTCACTGTTGACACGCCAGAGGGCATCACTCCGAGCGCGAGACATCAATTATGATATTTACGTATCGTAATTGATACACCTGGACCGTGTCGACAACATTCACCTCGAGAACGGACGCCTGGTCACTCACCGTTCGCCTCATGCCCCGTCAGGAACTACTGGAACATCCACCCATCGGCGCTCCCGATCGGCGGTAACGACTGCTTCGGCCACCGCCTGGGCGCGCATGCCATGATAGAAGGAGGGCGTGCAGTCACGTTCCTGCCGAATGGCGCTGACGAACTCCCAGGCCTGGTCGTAGCGAAAAGTGCGACCCGGGTCACCCTCCCCCGGGTCACTAGGACTTCCCTGGCGTTTGAGAAACTGCTCCGGAACCGGCAGAACCCTGTACGGCTCACTCCGGCCTCGCCCGGCGAAGAGGATCTCGTGGGGGCTATGCAGGTGATACGCGGCGCTGGCCTCGGTACCATTCAGTTCGGCAAGATCGTGATCGCCACCAGGACCACGCCCCCTCGACAGCTTGCCCATCTCGAAGACGCAGCTCGCCCCGCTGTCGAACTCGGCGATCCAGGCCACCCAGTCCTCCACGTCCTGTGGCGGACACGCCTGACCCTCCCCTGTCTGCTGGCGCGGTACCAGTTGTTTCATGCTGGAGCACACTGAACGGATCGGCCCCATCAGATCCTCTGCATAGTCGATCCGATGGATCCCCATGTCACCCAGCTCTCCCAGTCCCGCCTGGGCCCGGTACTGGCGCCAGCCGATGGCGTTCTCACCCCAGTCCTGCAACCGCTGGATCCGGGCGTGTCGGATCGTGCCCAGTGCGCCGCTGTCGACGAGGTGCTTCAGGTACGCCATACCGGGAACGAAGCGGTAGGTGAAGGCCGTCATGTGGCGCCTTCCCGAGGACACGGCTGTCCGATAGATGGCGACCGTTTCGGCCAGATCCATACCGAGAGGCTTCTCGCACATCACGTGACAACCAGCCTCCAGGGCTCGTTCGATCAGACCTCGATGCAGGTGATTTGGCGTAGCGATGACGACGGCATCGAGATCAGTCTTGAGAAACTCGTCCACATCGGCGGTCGTCCTCTCAACGCCCCACTCGACTCGCCGGCTCTCCAGCAGAGCGGCATCCGGATCGCAGAGGGCAGCGATCTCCACGCCCGGAATCCGCGACAGTCCGGGAAAGTGCACGGCCGCGCAGACTCCCCCCACACCGATCAGCCCGACTTGCAGAGTAGCTTGGCTCATGCGACACCTCCAGCGGTCGTGGCCATCGGTGCACTCAGCAACCCCTCTTCGGCCAGCAGTGCGTCCATCATTTCGTGCACCCGCGGCAGGTCGGCGGCGGCCACATCTTCGGCGAAGGGTACCACGGGGCCACCCACAAGACCGGCGTAGTCCATGGCCGCATGCAGCAACGAAGCCGAATACCGGGCGCCATTCTCGGCGCGGAAGTCTTCGAAGGGCACCATCAGAGCCCGCAGCCGCTCCGCCTCGGCAAGATCACGACGACGGAAGGCGGACAGTAGGGAGAGGCTCATGCGCGGCAGGAAATTGGCCATTCCAGAGCTGAAGCCGACGGCCCCTGACTGCAGGTAGGTGATACTCGGATCCTCGGCCATGCCGCAGACCATGGCGCACGTCTGGCCGGCGCCGGCGACGATCTGCCGGAAGGAGTCCACGTCGTCAACGGCATATTTCAACCCGACGACGCTTTCCAGGGCACACAGTTCGACCACCGACTCCACGGGCATGATATCGAGGCGTCGTTGGTAGAGGACGATGGGCAGCCCCGCAAGATCGCTGATACGGCGCAGCCCCTCGTGGGAGCCCGGCGCTGAGGCCGGCCCGACGATGGGCATCACCATGGCGCCGGCAACCCCGAGGCCGCGGGCGATACGAGCCATTTCTAGTGAGCGTCCGTACCCGGGACCGATCCCGGGCACGACCAGTGCCTCCCCCGCCGCATCGACAAAGGCGGCAGTCACCTGCTCGAACTCGGCCATCGTGGCGTCGTAGACGAGGCCGGTGCCACACATGGGCATGAGGAACCGGACGCCGTTGTTGACGAGGTGGGATACGTTCCGATGTACGCCATCCAGGTCGACGTCGCCGTTGGTGCGCCGTGGCGTGATAGCGACGACGAGGACGTCGGCACAGTCGGCGTGGGTCAGGGCTCTCAAGTGTGTTCGCTCCTCGGGTTCGGTGGATTTGCTGACGAGAATATCCAGTAGGAACGCTACGTCCAGCGAGTGTCTGCACTCGTCGAAACGTGCCGATTGTAGCGGTCGATGTAGTCATCCCGGGGTGGGCTGAAGATATCGAGAACCTTCACCACCTCATCCCCCTCGACGATTCCCCAGTGAACGACGTCGCCGGGAATGATGAAGGCATCACCGGGACCAGCGACTCTCTCCTCTTCCCCGATCCGGAAACGCAAAGACCCCGACAGCACGAGCCCTGCCTGTTCATGGGGATGGCTGTGCTCGGGGATCTCGCAACCCGGAGCCAGATCGAGGAAGGAGAGCATCAGGTTATCCCCGTGAATGATGCCGCTGAGGGCTTTGGGAAAGAGCTCCAAGCGGGGCAGCTCATCGGCATTGACGAAGGGCATATGTCTTCAGCTCGCTTGAGAAAGGGTGTCCGGCTTGCGGACGAAGGTCCGCAGCCAGGTATCGGTGCGATAGCGCCGTCCCAACGGCAGGGCGCGCCCAATCATGAGCGCGGCATACGCCATCCACACCGAGAGCAGGCCACCGTCCAGCCACACGACCAGAACGACAGCGGTGGGTACGAAGAAGATGAAGGCAGCCACTGCCATGGCCCGGAACATGTAGGCCATGTCGTTGGCGCCGATGAAAATCCCGTCGAAGACAAAGACCACCGCGTTGAGCGGCTGCATGACGGCCACGAGAATCGTCAGAGCGCCGACGGCGGCGGTGACCTCGTCATGGGTCGTCAGCAGTGCAGCCAGTGACTCGAGGCCGGAGGCATAGACCAGACCAAAGCATAGGCCGATGACGAGTCCCCAACAGAGAATGCGCCTGGCGTAGGCCCGGGCACGGTCATTGCGGCCGCTCCCGAGAGCGCCGCCGATCAACGCTTCGGCCGCATGGGCAAAGCCATCGACTCCGTAGCTGACCAGGGACCACAGCTGCCAGACGACAGTGTGGGCCGCCAGGGGTACTTCCCCCATGCGTGCCACCAGTGCTACAAGGCTGAACTGTGCAAAGAGCAGACACAACGTGCGTCCGAGAAGGTTGATATTCGTGTCGAAGAGGTGACGCAACCGTGCCGGGTCGAACAGTCGGCGCCACGAGGGCATGGTGAGGTAGGCGCGGTAGCGTGTCAGCAACAACAGGACCCCCACCGCCAGAGCCACCCCGTTGGCCGCTACCGACGCCCAGGCGGCGCCGACCACTCCGAGTTCCGGTGCGCCCCAGCGACCGAAGATCAGCGCATAGTCGGCCACGACGTTCACAGCGTTCGCTACCACGGTGACCAGAAGGGGTCCCACGGCGTACGCCGTACCCAGAAAGAACCCGTTCAGCGCCAGCGTGGCCAGCACCAGGGGGACGCCGAGTACGCGGACATCAAAGTAGCGCTGTCCCCAGAACTGCACGCTCTCCGTACCGCCCACGAGGACGAATCCGTAGTGTGATAGCGGGCCGCGCAACAGCAGCACGACAACACCGAGTACGGCTGCCAGCAGCAGCGCTCGGTACAGCGCCGCCGTACAGTTCGTCCGGTCCTCGGCGCCATGATAGTGGGCGATGATCGAGGTGGTGCCCATACGCAGGAAGCCGGCACTCCAGAACAGGACGTCGAACAGGATACTCGCCGTGGCCACCGCGCCGAGGAAGGCGACCTTGCTCAAGTGGCCGACCATGGCGGTATCGGCAAGCCCGATGAGGGGCACCGAAATCGATGCCAGCACACTGGGGACGGCGAGACGCAGGATGGTCCGGTCGAGAGAGAGATTTCTGTCAGCCACCACCGGCACCCGGGTCGTCGCCCTGCCAGAGGAATCGACGCAGGTCAACGCGCCCGCCGACGAAGGTCACCCCCTCCGACTCCAGCAGGTCCTGTTGAAAATGGTGCATGCCGCTACGCGCCCGCGGCGAGACCTCGCCACGGGAATTGATGACGCGCTGCCAGGGGATGTCGGCACGGGATTCGGGCAGCGCCGCCAGGGCGTACCCCACCTGGCGTGCGTGCTGCGGGAAGCCGGCGATCCTGGCGACCTGGCCGTAGGTAGCGACACGACCGCACGGAATCCGGGAGACGACTTCGTAGAACGTCAGCCAGCGCGAACCACTCGTGTCGGCCAAGCGCTTCAGCAGTTCGACTGGGGAGGGACACCCGACGTCGTCGCCTCGTCTGTCCCTTCGAGCAGGTCGATGGCCTTGGCGTAGCTGCGTTTCTCAAGGCAGTGGAGCAACCCGGGCGGCGCGTCCTCGTTGAGTGTGTCTCGCAGACTGTCGAGTGTGGCCAGGTGCAACCGCAGGCCATCCCCATCACCGCTCTCGATGGCCTTCATAAGATCCTTGAGCGTCGAGCGCAGAGCCTCGGTTTGTGGCATCGGTCGATGGCTCCTCTCAGGCGGCCATAATCAGACTGGTCACCCAGTCCTCGGTGTCGTTGCGGATTCTGTAGCTTGTACCCGGTGGCAGGTGGATCATGTCACCCTCGGTGATGGCATGTTCGACGCCGTCCGACTCCAGCATTCCCCGGCCGTCGAGCACATAATAGACGAGTTCGAGTTCACTCTCGGTACGCTCGGCGCTGGCATTCAGCGGTTGCACCGCTTCGTGATCGATGAAGGCCATGCCGCGCAGGACCGCTCCCTCGGTGCCTGCACCCTCGGGACACAGCTGTCGCCAGTGGACGGCGCCAGCCCCGTCGCCGATGGCAGGAACCTGCCGCCAGTGGCTGATCCGGAACTCGCCGCCATTGCCCTCGACGTTCTGCGAGATCACATGATGCTCCAGCCACTCATCGCTGTCCTCGTTGAACATTTGATGATGGGTGCCCGAGGGCAGGTATACCGCGTCGCCGGCCTCGACAGGATACCGTTCGCCGTCAAACAGTACTTCACCGGCACCGGACAGGATGTAGTACACCTGTTCGGTGTTCTCATGCTTGTGGTGATCAGACGTCTTGCGCCCCTGCAATGCGTGCCGGGCGAATCCTCCCAGCCGCTGCAGACGATCGCGCTCATCCTCGGAATCACGCTCGATGTCACGCAGGCCACCCCAGTGAACGGCGCTCAGATGGGCGATCTTCGGCTGGAAATCCCGCCAGTTCCTGAGAAAAATGTCGGTCACAGCGCCACGATCCGGCGCATGCGCTCGGCCATCTCGACCTGCTTGCCATGCTCTCCGCCGACTTCGTGAATCAGCGTGCCGTCGTAGCCGATGTTGCGCAACTCCGCCATCACCGTCGGCCAGTCCGTGTCACCGTCCATCAGGTCGACCCAGCTGCTGCCGCGGCGCACGAAGTCCTTCAGGTGCACCTTCTTGATACGCTGGCCGAGATCTCGGATCCAGTGTTCGGGGAACCCGTAGGCCATCATATTGGCCGTATCCAGGTAGATTCCCACCCACTCGCTGCCGATTTCATCGACGAGCTGGCCGGCCTCGCGCGGGCTCAGGAGAAACTTGTTCCACACGTTCTCCACGGCGATGGCCGCCTGGTTCTGTGCCGCCACCGGAGCCAGATCGCGCAGGCCACCGACAAGGTCATCCCATGCTTGAGCGTACGTACCTGCCGCGCTCAGCTGTCCCGGGTGCAGCAACACCGCCTCCGTCCCCAGGGTACCAGCGATCTCGAGAGCGCGGCCCAGACACCGGCAGCAGGCCTCTCGTTCGGCGCCATCACGACTCAGAAGATTGCCCCTCTCGGCATAGTGCCCGAGGATGGCGGCGATCGTTACCCCTGCCTCCCGACAACGGCCTGCCACTGAGGACAGCTCATCGACGCTCATGTCGATGTTGAGGTCCTTGCCCTCGGCGGTGAAGGTCAACTCCACCGCCTCATACCCGGCATCGGCACACAGCGCCAGGGTGTCGTCCAGGCTCATGTCGCCCAGGATGATCTGCGTTACACCGATCTTCACGATTCTTCGGCTTTCTCTTGGGAGGGACGTGTCGTGCAGGAAAATAACCGCGCTGGCTGAGAGCGTCCAGAAGCCCTGGACGGGGTGTCAGAACGGCAGTGTGAACAGTCCCGTGCGATAGCCGAATTGCAGCCCCACCGAACTCAGGCCCAGCAGGATTCCCACAGCGGCGCGGAGGATGAAGACGCGGAACAGGCGCAACCCCAGCCAAGTCGCATTGCCACTGAACCAAAGGCCCGCCACGGACAGCACGAGAAGGAAGGGTGACAACCAGAAGAGGAGGCAGGCGAAGAAACTGAGGATCAGACCCAGCGTTGCATTCACACCGGTTCCCGTCTTCGTACGCTCGAGTTGATCAGCTTCCTCCTCCTCCGGCGTGGGCCCCTCGTCCTCTGCAGGCGGCACCTCGGTCGAGATCTCGCCGGGTGGCGAGAAGGGTTGCCGACCACGAGAGGCCAGCAGCCGCGCTACCCAGACGAAGGTCCAGACGAGCACTCCGAAGGCAGCGGCGAGAATGAGGATCGACAGCAGCCAGAAGAAGGACATGGTTCGGGAATATACCGTCGGTCTCCAGTGGCGGGCGAGCCCGCGAGAGCAAGGTGGACGTTGTGGCCCATCAAGGCCGAGGCTACTTTCTGCGCTTCGGAGAGAACACGCTGACGGATATTTCACATCCACAGGAGCTTACACATGCCTCGCGTACGCAAGGCCGACTACACTGTCGGTGTTGTCGGTGTCGGTCGTATGGGCGCCAACATCGCCCGTCATCTCAAGGACGATGGTTTCCCCGTTTCCGTCGTTTACGACACCCACAGACCCCTGGCGACGAAGTTGGCTCGCTCGCTCAAGGCGAAGGTGGGCAACAGCCTCGCTGACGTCACCGCCCAGGCCGACTACATCATCACCGTCGTCACCGATGACGCCTCCATGAAAGACATCTTCTCCACGCGTGGTGACAGCCTCCTCGTCAACGCCAGGGGCAAGACCTTCATCAACTGCGCCACCATCTCCCCTGAGACCCATGTCGAGGTGGAGAAACGAGCCGCCAAGGCAAAGGCGCGCACACTGGAGGGCTGCATGGCTTCCTCCATCACCCAGGCCCGGGACGGCACGCTATATCTCATGTGCGGCGGCAGGAAGCCCGTATTCGACCGCTGCCGGCCGCTCCTCGACAGCATGAGCGTCAGCTTGCGCTACATCGGCACATCCGGCAAGGCGGCGCAGGTGAAGGCCCTGGTGAACATGGTGATGAACATCAACACCGCCGGCCTTGCCGAAGGGCTCGGCCTGGGCAAGGCACTCGGCCTCGATCTCAAGGTGTTGATGGAGGTCTTCTCCCAGACCGGTGCCAACTCCCGTGTACTGGAGACAGACGGCGAGGACATGGTAGCCCGCGATCACGAGTGCTACTTCTCCGCGGCTCACGCGGCCAAGGACTCGGGTATCGCGCTGAAGGTGGCGGCGTCAAAGAATCTCAGCCTGCCGTTGGCACGCGCCTCGAAGAGTCAGTTCGACAAGATGATCAAGATCGGCAAAGGCGAGCTGGACAAGTCGGGGGTTGCCGAGTTGACCTTCCCCGGTCGGTCAGCAGGAGCGGGCAAGCCAGCTACCAGCAAGAAGGCGAAGGCTGCGGCGAAGCGTCGCTAGAACACGCTCTGCTGACGCAGAGAATCAGGGGAGGCGTCCGTCGGGCGCCTCCCCTGAGGGCCGGCCGTGCCGGATGTCAACCATACGTGCGGTCAGTTCGTGCTGTAAGGGCTCATCTCGAAAGAACCGCACGAAGTCCTGTGCGGTGTAAGCGTAGTAGCGATGGAAGGCGTTCTGTGCGTGCCAGGCGATGTGGGGCGTGCAGAACACATTGGACAGGCTCCGCAGCACGTGACCGCTCGGCAGCGGCTCGGGATCGAAGACATCGAGACCGGCGATCAGCCGGCCTGCCTGCAGACGCGCCACGAGGGCGTCCTGGTCCATCACCTTCCCCCGCGAACAGTTGATCAGGATTTTCCCCTCTCCCAGTCGCTCCAGCTCGGCGGCTCCGATCAGTCCCTCCGTCTTCGGTGTGTGAGGCACCTGCACGACGAGGATGTCGGCGTGATCGAGCACGGCACCGAGGTCGTCCCGTGTGATCCCGAGTCGTGTGACCATGTCTTCGGATACGTACGGGTCACACACGCGCAGGTCGACACGGAAAGGGGCGAGCAACTCGATGAGCCTCTGGCCCACGTGGCCACAGCCGATGAGACCGACCCGACGACCGGTGAGCTCACCGTTGACGAAGTCGTCATTGCCCGCCGACGCCCAGGTATCGGTACCCGCCATCATCTGCCGATACACGGCCCCGGCGTTGCGCAGGCACAACAGAATCAACGCCAGATCCCATTCCGCCACCGGGTGTGCCGACGACAGATTGTCGGCGTCGACGACACGGACCTCACGGCGCGCCGCCGTTTCGAGATCGATCCCGTGACCGAAGCGATCCGAGCGCAGACCGACGATGCGCAGATCGTGGGCAGACTCCAGCACACGAGCACTCAGTCGCGGTAGCTGCGGTCCCAGCTTGATCAGGCCCGTACATCCGGACAGGGCTTGAATCAGACCATCCTCATCAAGCGTCTCCTCCACGGGGACCCGCTCGGCGATCTCCCCGAGTGACTTCTCTGCTGCCTCGTCCACCCAGCTTCCCGGATCGACCAGTACCCTCGGCTTCATGGATCACTCTTTCTGTTGGGCGCCTCAATGGGACTGTCGGCGCCGGGCATGGCGAACCACGCCCAGGCTCCCACGGCGAGATAGAGCAGAGAAGTGGCAACGAAGACAGCGCGGAACCCGGCCTCGGCACCAAGGTAGCCTCCGGCCATCGGCCCCGCTGCCCAGCCGAGAGCGGCTGAGCTCGACATGACACCGAAGGCCTTGCCACGATCCGCTTCTGTAACGAAGCGAGTGATGAGCGAGTTTGCTACCGGACGGGTCGCGCCGGTGGCGATTCCACCCAGAACGATGAGCGTTGCCAGCATGGGCACCGATGTCGAGAACCCCTGGGCCAGGGCAAACACCGAAGCCCCGAGCAGCCCCCCCACAAGCATTCGACGAGGGCCGATATGATCGCTGAATCGCCCCATGATCGCCGCCGACAGCGCGCCTACGAGCCCACCGGCGGCAAACACGGCCCCCGCAAGAGAGAGGATGTCGCTGCGACCCGCCAGTTGCTGGAGAAACAGCGGCAGGACGGGCATGATGAAGCCGAAGGCGAAGGACATGGAGGTGACAGTCAGCACCAGGATGAGGAAGGGCCGTTCCGACAGGAGTCGGATCATGTCCTTCCCAGGCATGCGGTACTTCGCCGAGCTTTCGACGGAGCGGACACGGGAGAAGTCCTCGTGGACCCACAGCTGCACGGCCACGCCGGCGATGATGACGACGGCACCGGCCCAGAAGAAGCAGTCCGTATAACCGTATCGGTCGATCAGTGGCCCGCCGATGAGGGGGCCCAGGGAAGATCCCAGCATGAAGGCGCCCTGCATGAGCCCGAGGGCGAACCCCAGGTGCTGTCGCGG
>PBSR01000056.1 GCA_002726335.1 Gemmatimonadaceae bacterium | reverse complement strand
CGGATCTTCGTGGCGTACACCATGCGGCCGAGGTCGACCTCGATCCACCAGTCGCGGAGCACATCATCTGCCGAGGGTTGCCACCAGGTGGCAGGATCCTGGTCGATGAGATTGTCCGCCATCTCTGCCGCGGAGAACACACGAACGCCGCCGGGCACAAGATCCCGGGTGCTCTTCACCGCGTGGAGAAACTCACGGGCGTTGGCCGAAGCGTTGATCTCCCGCGAGGTGCGATTCAGCGTGATGCTGCCATCGTCACCCTGTACAAAAACCCCCGGAGGAAAGCTCCACGTCTCCCAGTCGGTCCTGGTCTCAAACTGGAACACGTCCGCCAGAGATGGTGTACTCGCCGCCGCGATCGCCACGAGTACCCAGCGCCATTGTGACCACCGTTGCCTCATGGTGTCTTCCTCCAGAGGGATTGCACCGACCACAGATACTCTGAGCCATCCTTCAGTTTTCACATCAAATGTACAGCATCCGACGAGTTCCGCGGAATATCTCCCACCCCTGCATCAGGTCCGGAAGACTGCCGATTCCCGGCGGAACATCCGCGAACACACGAAGAGCGCTGTTCCCGCCGTCAGCATCAGTGACAGGTAGACGATGACGAGAGCCAGGGGATCTGCCGTCCCGGCGACGATGGCCTTGATGGAGAGTGAAACATTCAGGATCGGCACCGCCGCCGTGGCGTAGCTCAACCGCAGACCTGGGATCACGCCGATGTAGAGCGGCACGAAGACGGACATCATCACCGGACCGAGCATGGACTGCGCTTCCTTGTAGGACTTGGCGTAGATCCCGAGAGTCAGTGATATGGCAGCGAAGAGGATCGTGACTGGCAGCAGCAGGAACAGGACCATGATCACGACCTGGGGCTCCACCAGCGCCGCGATCGCCTTGTGAATGTCGGACGAACCCTCGGCCAGGAACCGGAATCCGACGTACAGTCCGGTCATCGAGATGGCCGCCGAGCAGAGGCCACTCAGAAAGACGACGAGAAACTTCGCAATCAGAATCTGGCCGCGCGACGCCGGAATGGTGAGCAGCGTCTCCAGCGTGCCCCGCTCCTTCTCCCCCGCCGACAAATCCGTCGCTGGATGGATACAGCCGATCAGCGAAAACAGGATAAAGATGTACGGAACCACGGCGGCCACGACAAAGGCGAATCGCTCTTTGTCCGAGGCAAGATTGAACCGGTTGATCTCGACCGGGTGGAGCGCCAGTCGCGGGTCGAGCCCGAGGCCCCGGATTCGCTGCTCGTAGACGAGGTCGCGGTACTTGTCGAGGAGCGTGGACAGACGCTTTCTCTCCTCCCTTCCCTGGTCGGTCTCCTTGAAGTAGAAGGAGACGCGGCCGGGCAGGCCGGCTGCCACCAGCCGGTCGAAGTCCGGGTCGAAGTAGATCGCCGCATCCAGGCTGTCGGCCACGATCATCGCTCGCGACTGCGACAGGTTCAGGTCCTCGCGAATGCGGAACTCCCCTTCCGCCATCAGCAGATCGCCCTTGGCGAGAATCATGTCCCGGAACAACTCGGCATTGCCCTGGGTGATCATCGCCACATCCAGGACGCGCTCCTGTGCCTCCTTCATCTGAGCGGACCCGACTGTGGTGATCACGAAGATCAGCACCGGAAACAACAGCATCGGTGCCAGGATGTTGGTGATGATCGTCCGGCGATCGCGGCCCGTGTCGAGCAGGTCTTTCTTCACCAGTGTCAGAATCATGCCGGTGCCTCGTCGAGATGCCGGATGAACTCCTGCTCCATCGAATCGCTCTCGGATTGGGACCGAAAATCGGCGAAGGACCCGTTGTAGCACAGTTTGCCCCGATGGATGATCGCCAGGTCATCGCTCAGCAGGCTCACTTCGCCCATGATATGGGTCGAAAAGATCACCGTCTTGCCGGCGGTTCGACATCGCTGAATCATGTCGACGATCGTGCGTGAGGCGATCACATCCAGTCCCGCCGTGGGTTCATCGAACACCAGGACCTGGGGATCGTGGATCATCGTCCGGGCAATCGACACCTTCTGCGTCATGCCCGTGGACAGCTTGCCGATTCGTTTGTCCATGAACTCCTGCATGCCGAGCAAGGCCGACAGCTCGTCCAGGCGGCGCTCGAAGTCGGCCTTCGACACGCTGTGCGTGTCGGCGTAGAAGCGGATCACTTCCAGCGGGGTCAGCCGGTCGTACAGCTTGGTCGAGCCCGTCAGGAATCCGATCTGCTGGCGCACGCTGCCGGCGTCTGTGACCGTGTCATAGCCGCCGACCTCAATCGATCCGGAGGTCGGATCCATCAGCGTCGCGATCATCCGCAGGGCCGTCGTCTTTCCCGCACCATTCGGACCCAGAATCGTGAAGATCCTGCCCGGCTCGCAGTCGAAGCTGATGCCGGCCACGGCGTGAGCCACGTCGCCCTCGTGCTCACGCCCGATCTCCTTCTTCTGCTTGCGCGACAACTTGAATGTCTTCCACAGATCTCTGACCCGGATCATGCCTCAGTCCCCGATCCTCGGGGCGCGGTGCCCGCCCTCCTGATGGACCACGACTTCGGTCACGTGGCCCGCCTCGTCCTCAACGAACATGAGCTCCGCCTCTGCGGCCTGGGCAAAGAACCCGTCCTTCGTCGGCACCAGCGGCATCCGTAGCTGACCGCCGACGGATACTGACAGCTGGCTGTCGGCGAGACCGACCACGGCTACCTGCTCGTCGGGAAACCGATAGCGGCCGACGAAACGCGCCAGGTCTCCCTTGCTGGCCACCTGGGTCCGTTGAGGCGGACGGCGATAGTGCTCCAGCTTTCTGGCTTCCTGCTCATACCCGTAGACCCGGACGGTCAGACCGTCCACTTCTCCCGCTCGGTCCACGTCGAATTCCATGACGCCTGGCGACATCCTCGAAAAGACCTCGGTCTCGGAAGCTGCCAGAAGGTCGGTTCTCAGGCCTTCGTTCAAGCTCGCGTACAGCTTGCCGTCTTCGGCGTCGATGTTGAGGACTGAGTTCGGTCCCAGCTCGTACTCGCCGGCATACCTTTCGAGTTTCTCGAAGGGTACATCCACCGCTGCCGGCAGCGGCACGACCTCCTTGAAATCCGCCAGCTTCGAATCTGGATCCAGAAGATGAATACCGATGTCATCGATGATCCCCCGGGCGTTCGACAGAACCACGACGCCACGCCGGGTTTCCTTGTCGAATCCGGCGAACGTCATGTTGCCGAATGTGGCGCCAGAGTGCCAGATCAACTCCCGGCCATGATTCGACAGAATGTGCCAGCCGAGTCCCATCCTCAGCGCCGACCCGGATGCCTCCCGTCGATCCAGGTGTGACATCTGCAACGGAAAGCCGAGGGCCGACGACAGATCCATGTTCGCCGCGAGGAAGGTCAGCAGGTCCTTCGCCGTGGACCGCACACCGCCGGCGGCGGCCATGGTGTCCCATTCGAGTGGGGGCGTCTTGCCGTGGTGCCAGTTGTGGGTGCCCGCCAGCCGCAGTTCCTGCTCACCGCTCAAACTCACGCGCGTGTCAGTCAAACCGAGGGGACGGCAAACGCGTTCCAGCAGGAGTGTCTCAAATTCGGACCCCGCCCGGTTGGCCAGGGCTTGACCCAGCAGCCCGAAAGCCAGATTCGAGTAGTAGTAGCGCTCGCCGATATCGTACGACAGAGTCGTCGTCGACAGGAAAGCATACATCTGGGAGAGAGGAAAGCGGCTGGCTCCTCCGTCCTCCGTCATCTGCATCTGCTCCGGCATGCGGGGCAGGCCGGAGCGATGTGTCGCCAGATCCAGCAGCGAGATCTCCCGTCCGGATCGCGTCGGCAACTGTACTTCTGAGGGCAGGTAGGCGGATACCGGATCTCGGAGAGAGACCTCACCCTTGTGCACCATGTCGGCCAGCAGAATCGATGTGAAAACCTTCGAAATCGAACCGATCTCGTAGATCGCCGTGCCGTTGACGACATCCGCTCCGCCCGCGTGGCGAGGCCCGTATCCGACGATCCTCGTGCCGGACGAATCGACGATGCCCACAACGATGCCGACGCTCTGCTGGAAGGTGTCGATCCGGGCTCTCAGGATCTGGAGAATCTCATCGTCGGAGGGTTCGGCGGCCCCCGACGAATGTGGCAGGCAAAGAGCGATGGCAACCGCCAGGCTGACGGCCAGCTGTCCGATTCTCACGTTTCGACTCCTCCCGTCAATCATTCGGCATAGGCGATGACGCTGATCTCGACCTTGAAATCGAAGACCAGCTCGGCGCCGCCGATGCAGGCCCGCGCCGGGAACACCCCCTCTTTGAAGTACGAAGCGTACGCCGCATTCATCTCGTGATAGTCCTCGATGCTCTCGAGGTAGACAGTGGCTTTAACCACGTCCTCGAAGCTGTAGCCGTTCTCTTTCAGGACACGGCCGAGATTGTCCATCACCTGCCGGGTCTCGGCGTCGACAGATGCCTTGACGTCCTGACCATCCGGCGTGCGCGCTACCTGACCGCTGACATACAGAGTGTTTCCCGCCTTGCGCGCGGCGCTGAAAGGAAGAGTCTTGATGGCCACCGCCTTCTGTGCCGCCGCGGGCGTAGGTTCGACGACGGCGAGGGCGACAAGACCCAGGAGTGCAACGGGGATCATGGCAGAGAAACGCATCGGTTCCTGGCTCCTTGAGCTGAAGGGTGTGACCCAAACAAAAGCCGGCCTTCCGGCGACCACAACCGCAGGGCTCGTCCGCGGTTGCCTGGGGCGCGGACGGTAGATACACTGTGGCCGGAAAGGGGCTCTACCAATGGAACGACGTGCATTCGTCAAGGGACTGGCCGCGGCGACGGCGGCGGCGCAGATGTGGCCGGAACTGGCACAGGGCGTCGGCGACAGGCTGAGGACGCTGCGCACCGAGACAGACGCCCTGGCCGGGAACGACCTGTGGCGCCGGGTGCGCCAGGAGTTTCAGCTCAATCCGGGGCTGGTGCACTTCAACACGGGCAGCGTGGGCGCCGCCCCACGTGTCGTCACCGATACCGTCTCCAGCTTTCTCAACCAGTTGGAGGGCAACCCGAACCACAATGTCTGGGGGCCTGTCAGCAAGAAGGCCGAAGAGGCCCGTGGCCGGGCCGCCGAGTTCATTGGCGCCGACCTGACCGAAGTGGCCATCACACGCAATACGACGGAGGGTATGAATCAGGTCGCCGGCGGCATCGACCTGGACCCAGGCGACGAGATCCTGACAACGAACCACGAACACGGGGGCGGTATCTGCTGCTGGGAGCATCTGCAGAAGCATCTGGGCGTTCGGGTCAACTACCTGAAGATGCCGAACCCCGTGCGCGACAAGGAGCAGTTCCTCCGTGTGTTCGAGCAGCACCTGACCCCCCGTACCCGGGTCGTCAGCCTCATGCACGTGGACACGATCACCGGCATGGTCTACCCCCTGGCAGATGTGGCCGCCATCACCCGCCCCCGAGGGATCATCCTGGTCTGCGACGGCGCTCACGCTCCGGGCATGCTGAACGTGGACCTCAGGGCTCTCGGTGTGGACACCTACGCCTCGAGCAGCCACAAGTGGATGCTGGCCCCCAAGGGCAGCGGCCTGCTCTACATCCGCCGCGAAGTGCAGGATCGCGTCCACCCCGTCAGCCTGTACTCGGGTTATAATGTCTACTCAGCCTCCATGGGAACACGCAACGTGGCACACATCATCGGCCACGGCGTGGCCATGGACTTTCACAACACCCTGGGTCGTGATGTCGTCGAGGCCCGCTGCCGCCAGTTGAGCAACCGGCTGCGCACTCACCTGCTGCAGGTACCCCGGCTCCGCCTGTTGACTCCGACGCAGCCGGAGTTATCGAGCGGCCTCGTCACCTTCGCCGTCGATGGCATGAAACGGGCCGAGATCTCGAAGTGGTTGTTCGGCGAACACAACATGATCGTCAAGAATGCCCAGGGCACGTACGCCTTCGCCACCGACCCGGACGTCAAGGCGAAGGCGGAGGACTACAACTGCCTGCGCTTCTCCACACACATCTTCAACACCGAAGACGAGGTCGACCGCCTGGCGACGTACATCGAAGACATCCTGGCCTGACAGCCCGGCCTCCTCAACCGCTGGTCAGTGTCCAGTATCGCCGGTCCATCGAATACCCCTGCAGCGTCCGCAACGGGACGACGCGGAAGGGATCCTCCATCTCCTGCGCCCAGCGGGCCAGATCTGTCCGGTGGCCGAGCAGGCGCCCGGTAGCGAATTCGCTGGCTCTCGCCACACGAGACTGTCCGTCCCAGAAACAGAAACCCTCGGCTCCCGCCTCGTAGTATTCCAGGGCGCGCAGCAGCCTCGCCCGCGCTGGCATGCGGCGAGGGTAGAAGTCGACGATGAGTTCGGTCTCACTTCCGGCGATGGCCTCTCGGTATTGGTGCACACCGTCGACGGACAGAATGCCGCCGGCGTGGATGATCAGATAATCGACCAGCCCTTCCCGCGCCCACGTAGCACCATCGACGCACCATGCAGGTCCGTTGTCCAGTGGCGGTACCGAAACCGCCAGTTCGAGGCGACGACCCTTTGCCTCTCCCACCTCGTCGAGCATACTGCGCAGACCCCGAACGAACTGGTTCAGGTATTCGGCCCGGTGGATCCACCAGGTGGGATCGTCCTCGGGCAGGTCACGCGGATCGGTGCCATGGGCCTGCCTGTACTCTTCCAGCGTCTTGTCTTCGTACAGGGCGAAGGGATTGGAGCGGACGAAGAGGAAGTGAACACCGGGTACGTCGTAGGTCTCCACGACCTCCCGCAGCAAGTCGGTGAAGTACTGCCGGACTTCGGCGTAGGCGAAGCTGTAGTGACAGGTGGGTGTGCCGTCCGCCGCGACACACAGCTTGTCCTGATTGGCGTCGAAGAAGGGCATCTCATTCGTCGTCAGCACCGTGGGTGCCGCACGGCGCCCGCCGATGCGGTAGCTGGGATACAGACCGACGCCCACCTCAGCGGCGTGTGCCAGGGCGAGGGCCAGTGGATCGACACCACGCGCCAGGAACTCCTGTACGCAGCGGGTGACCTCGGGGTCCCGTGCCATCGGCTCGGCGATGCGGCTCGGATAACAGGCCCCCTCATTGGAGTAGCACCCCCACAACACCCGGGTCATGTCGGTATCGGCGAACCAGTCGATGGAGGCGCGCAGGTCGTCGTCGGTGACACAGCCCTTCTGAAACCAGTTGCCGTTGTCGTACATACCGAACTGCGTCGCCGGCGTCTCGGTATCTCCCTTTCCTTCGTAACGGTTGCGATCGGCACGCGTCGCCGGTCGCAGCCGCACCCATGCGAGACAGGCGTCGCGATCGGCAGCCTGCACGCCGCGGCCCGCAAGCTCGTTGAACAGACGGACCCGGTCGATGCGCAGCGACGAAGAGGACAGATGGGCCACACGCCAGAACACCTCCGTTGCCTCGCCGGGCCCGAAGGTGTGCCCCGGGAAGTCTCCGTCCTTTGGCCTGACCACCTCCGGTTCGACCTGCCGATAGAACCGGTCGTCGCTCAACTGCAGCCGCAGCTGGGAGCCGCCCGCATGGATATCATGCCAGCAGCCCAGATAGATGGAGTACCAGCCCTCTACCGGTAGCGGCAGCGATAGCGGCGGCGAGGACAGGCGCCCGGCGCCGTAGACCATGGTGCCGGAAATGGCAGGCAGATCGCCAGCCGCCTTGGTTTCGTAGTCGAACAACATCCACGAGCCGGGCTGTCGCGGACTGCGAGTCAGGGCGCTGCCCGGCAGGCAGACGGACAGGTCGCTCAGGATGACGTCCTGGGTGGACATGGTGGAACTCCTTCCAGATCCGCTGATTCTCATATATTCCGGTCGGAGGCGGCAAATATCAGATGAACTCAGCCTACGAGGAAGTCCTGCCGTACATCCGGCCCCGTTCTGGTGAACTGGGCTGGTTGGGGTTGCTGATGGCCGGCATGCTGCTGGCCCTGCTCGCGGCGACGGTGCTGACCTATATCGCCACGATCTGGCGCAGCCGTCGCCGGACCCGCCTCGCGTTCTCGGCTACCGGACTCGAGCGCCACCTGTCGCCGTCCCAGATCCACATGCTCTACGACCTGAGCCGACGGCACAGGATGCATGACCCCCTGCTGTTGCTCACGTCACTGAAGGTCTTCGACCAGCATGCGGGTCGCCTGGCGGACGAAACAGACAACCAGGCCGAACTGCGCAAGCTCGCCTCCGCCCGCAAGCGCCTGGGGTTTGACCGACCTTCCGTGGCCCAGCGCTTCTACACAACCCGCACCCTGACACCCGGCCAGAAGCTGATGGTCTGGCCCCACGGGCAGGAGGCCGGCTTCATCCAGTGTGTCGTCGTGGGGCGGGACGAGCGCGCCGTCACCGCCGTGCCGCTGCGGCGCGATGACGATCACCTGCTGTCACGGGTGGAGGCAGGTGCCAGGATCAAGGTGCGTTTCTGGCGCGACGGTGACACGGAATACAGATTTCGCACCGAGATCCTCGAAGTCGTGGAGCACACGACGACGATTCGCCTGCGTCATGCCGAGGAGCTCGAGCGCGTGCAACAGCGCGACTTCTATCGCATTCGGATCAATGCACCCATCCGTCTCTACGCCTTGCCGGTGGGTGTGGAGGAGATCACCCCGGAACGGGTCGCCGAAACCGCGACGAAGAGGCAGGACGCCACGCTTATCGATCTGAGCGGCGGCGGTCTGAGCACCTTCCAGGAGGATCCCGTGCCACGCCACGCCGAGGTGGTCGTCGACCCCGAATACGACGGCCCCTTCCCCCTCGGCGGCGCCCACCTGTTGATCGTGGATCAGACGCAGAAGGAGGAGGGCTGGCACGTGCGCCTGCAGTTTGCCGATCTACCAGCCGTCGTGCGCGACGACCTGGTGGCCGCCATCTTCGACCACGAGCTGGTCGCCTCGGTCTAGCCTGCTGCTAGCCTGGCCTCGGCGCTGTCCTGCGGGATGTAGCCGAGGACCTCGCGCGTGTGATCGATATCCACCCAGCGCCACTTGTTGTCCGAAACACCGTAGAAGATGCCGAACTTCAGATCATCGGGAGCCTCGACGGCTTTCTCCACGAGCTGCACGATATCACGCTGACTGCACCACACCGCACCCGCTTCGGGTCGATGGGGATGATCTTCGGCGTTGACCCAGCCGATGCGCAGACAGAGTGACGACAGGTCGTGCACGTCGGCACTGTATCTTGCCAGGGCCTCGCCGAAGACCTTGCTCGCCGGGTAGAGTCCCGTCGGCCGGGTTGGCCACTCATGGGTCACGACAGGGATCTGTTGTGGATCGAGTTCACCAAACCGCCCCTCCGACAGAGCCTTGTACGGATCTTCAGCCTGGTATCCCCAGGAGACCATGATGGAGCTGGCGTAGACGACCCGCCCGACACCCCGGCGGACGGCCGCCTCGAAGGCGTTGCGGGCACCGACGATGTTGCTCTGCAGCAGACTGTCCCAGCTGGCGTCCGGACGCGGGTCGGCTGCCATGTGGATGATCGTATCCATGCCGGCGAAGGCCTCTTCAACGCGGTCCAGATCCGCCATGTCCACGATGGAGAACCGGTCGTCAGGAATGTCGAGCCGTTCCTTTGTGGCTCGCTCGGAGGGCTCCGCACGGCGCGCCAGGGCGTGGACTTCGTAGCGCTCGGGCAGGGCGCTGAGACGCCGGTAGACGGCCCCCGCAATGAGTCCGTACACGCCCGTGATAAGCACTTTCTTCGGGGTCATAGGTAGTCCGTCTCATTGACGACGGCAATGTGGCGCAGACCTCGGTATCGGCCATCGAGATCCATACCATAACCGACGATGAACAGATCTTCGATCTCGAAACCCCGGTAGTCGACGGGAACATCGACCAGCCGGGCACTGAGTTTATCGAGCAGGAGACAGGTACGGATCTCGGCCGGTTGGTGTTCACGCAGGACCTCGAGCACGGCCGCCAGTGTGCGCCCGGTATCGACGATGCCGTCGACGACGAGCACGGGCCGGTCCCTGATGTCGACAGTGAGATGACGTGACACCTCGACAGTGCCTGTCGACTCCGTGCCGCTGTACGACGTGGCGTCGATGAAGTCGTAGAGCAGATTCTGCGCCAGGTCCTCTGGCTGCAATCGCAGCAGGTCCAGCATGAAGGGAGCGGCGCCATTCAGGATACCGACGACGACAGGCTGCTGACCCGCAAAGTCAGTGGCCACCTCTTCGGCAAGTTGCTCGACACGCCGACGGACTTCGTCGGCGGATATCAGGACGCGCAGATTCATGACAGCCCGCTGAGAGAGAGGCTCCGTTGGCAGCCCGATAATGAGCCCTGCGGGCTGCTGTGACGAAATAACGAAAAGGGCTGTCCTGAGGCGAGGACAGCCCTTCCGTGGAGGACGGGATCTGGGGTCAGCGGGGTTGAGGGAGAGGGAGTTGGGGATCAGGGATTGGGGAGGGAGCGGCCCGTGGCAGGGCTGGCGGCCGCAGATGAAGACTGCCGCGGACCGCTCCTGAATTCAGGCTGCCGCCTTCTGCCGATCCTTGGTTTTTGCGCCGGCCTCGGCGTCAGGGGTGGGTTCAGGACTGTCGGGACCGTCACCGGAGACCTGGATATCGAGAAGCTTGCGGACCTCGTCTTCGATCTGTCCCGCCATCTTCGGGTTTTCGCGCAGATAGACGCGGGCGTTTTCCTTGCCCTGGCCGAGGCGTTCGCCCCCGTAAGAGAACCAGGTGCCGCTCTTGTCGACGACGCGGTGTTGGACACCGAGATCGATGAGGTCACCCTCGCGGGAGATACCCACATCGTCGCCGCGGAACATGATGTCGAACTCGGCCTCGCGGAACGGTGGCGCCACTTTGTTCTTGACCACTTTGATTCGCGTGCGCCGACCGATGATCTCGTCGCCGTCCTTGATGCTGCCAATGCCGCGGATATCGAGCCGCACGGAGGCGTAGAAATTGAGCGCCCGGCCACCGGTGGTGGTCTCGGGACTGCCGAACATGACACCGATCTTCATGCGCAGCTGATTGATGAAGATGACCGTGGTACGCGACTTCTGGATGGAGCCGGTCAGCTTGCGCAGCGCTTGCGACATGAGCCGCGCCTGCAGCCCCATCTGCGAGTCACCCATGTCTCCTTCGAGCTCGGCCCTGGGCACGAGAGCCGCCACGGAATCGACGACGATGACGTCGATGGCCCCGGAACGCACCAGGGTATCGGTGATTTCGAGAGCCTCCTCACCGCAGTCGGGCTGCGACACGAGCAGGTTGTCCACATCCACACCCAGACGACGAGCGAAGGTGACATCGAGAGCGTGCTCGGCGTCGACGAAGGCCGCCGTCCCACCGCGCTTCTGTGCCTGGGCCACGGCCTGCAGGGCACACATGGTCTTGCCGGCCGATTCGGGACCGAACATCTCGACGACACGACCGCGGGGCAGTCCGCCGATACCCAGGGCGGCATCGAGGGACAGGCAACCCGTGGGAATGACGTCGACATCGACCACATGATTCTCGCCCAGTCGCATGATGGCGCCTTTGCCGAACTGCTTCTCCACCTGTGCCAGGGCCTGTTCCATGGCCTTTTCGCGGTCCTTTGGTGGTTCGCCGTTGGCGCTGCGGCCGGACTTGAGTTTGGCGGATACCATGGATCGTGCTCCTTGAGGATGAATCGCGACCGGGGCGGCCACGCATGTGCGACACATTCTGTGCTGCACAAAAGCATAGGGATCGTTTGTGCACTGTGTCAAGCACAAATGTGCAGGTGTTGATGATGCACCGTGTACCGGACCCAATGCTGGGGTGGTGTCCACTCTGCAAGCCCCGGGCCAGGCGATACCTGACCGGCGTAACTGTCTGTATTAATGGAAGTTCTGGACTGATCTGGTGACCTGTGCCGGTCACCGGAACGTATCAGACCAGGGACACCGCCGGGAGCTGGCGGTGACACCTCAGATGGGCATGGCGCCCGTCACGACCCGGGGAATGCCCGCCAGATCGGGCCGTGTGGACACGCTGGAGGCCTCGAATCCCGCATCCTTGAGCAGGGCCTCCACCGTCCCGGACTGTCCGGAGCCGACCTCCAGGAGCAGTCGTCCACCGGGCAGCAGGTGTGCCGCAGCCAGAGGCACGAGGCGCCGGATCAGGTCGAGGCCATCCTCGCCACCATCGAGGGCGAGACGGGGTTCGTGGTCGCGCACCTCGGGCTGCAGATCGGCGATCTCGGCGCTGGCGATGTAGGGCGGATTGCTGAGGATGGCGCCGAAACGGGCACCCGTCAGAAGCGGCGCCAGCAGATCGCCGCAGAGAAACCCTATCCTCTCCGCCACGCCGTGGCGTTCGGCGTTTCCCCGGGCTACGGCGAGTGCCGGCCTCGACACGTCGGTGGCCAGCACGCGGGCCGCCTCGCACTCCCGGGCGACGGACACGGCGATCGCGCCGGAGCCGCAGCCTACGTCGAGGATCTCACCGGTCGGCTCCTCGCCCAGAAAATCGAGGGCCTCCTCCACGAGGATCTCTGTCTCGGGCCGGGGAACGAGGACCCGCTCGTCGACCTGCAGGTCCAGCAGGCGGAAACCGGCGTCGCCGGTGATGTACTGGAGAGGACGGCCGGTCAGGCGCTGGCGTACGAGGGAGCGGAAACCCTCGACCTCGATTGCCGTCAGGACTCTTTCGAACTGCAGGTAGAGGTCGATGCGGCGCACATCGAGAGCGGCGGCGAGCATGCACTCGGCTTCGAGGCGGCTGCTCTCCAGGCCTTTCGACGCCAGAAATCCGGTGGCTTCCCCCAGCAGGTCGAGCAGCTTCCACGTGCGTTCTTCGCTCAAGCTGTCGTGCTGGACCCGCTGTCTGCGAGGCGCCGCTCCTGGTCGGCCTCGGTGAGTTTGTCGACGAAGGGCCCGATGCCACCGTCGAGTACGTCGTCCAGCTGATGGAGGTGGAGACCCACCCGGTGATCGGTCACCCGTCCTTGAGGATAGTTGTACGTGCGGATCTTCGCGCTGCGGTCGCCGGAGCCGATCTGCTGCCGGCGTTCCTGCGACATCTTCGCCTCCTGCTCCGCCTTCTTCTGGTCGAACAGGCGGGCCCGCAGCACTTTGAGGGCCTTCGCCTTGTTCTTCAGCTGTGACTTCTCGTCCTGGCAGCTGACGACGAGACCCGAGGGCTTGTGCGTGATACGCACGGCCGAATCGGTTGTGTTGACGCTCTGTCCGCCGGGACCGCTGGAGCGGTACACGTCGATCACGAGGTCTTCGGGATCGACCTCGACGTCGACATCCTCCGCCTCGGGCAGAACCGCCACCGAAGCGGCGGACGTGTGAATTCTGCCACTTGTCTCGGTCTTGGGCACGCGTTGCACCCGGTGCACGCCGCTCTCGAACTTCAGACAGCCGAAGGCGCCGTCACCGGAGACCATGAAGATCACCTCCTTGAACCCGCCTGACGGATTGAGACTCGAGGACAACGGCTCCATCGACCAGCGGTTGCGTTCGGCGTAGCGCTCGTAGAGGCGGTACAGGTCCGAGGCGAACAGGCCGGCCTCATCGCCTCCGGCGCCGGCGCGCACCTCGACGATGGCGTTGCGGCTGTCGCTGGGATCCTTGGGGATCAGCAGCAGCCGCAGTTCGGCTTCGATGCCGTCGACTTCACCGGCCAGTTCCGCCAACTCGGCCCTGGCTAGCTCGACCAGCTCCTCATCCTCGCCGCCGGCGATGATCTGCTCGGCTTCTTCCCGACGCGCCAGGGCCTGCCGGTATCGCCCGGCCGCCTCGACGGACTCTTTCAGGTCGCCTGCCTCACGCGCCAGTCGCTGCAGTTCGTTGGGACGCTTGGCGATCTCGGGATCTGAAAGCCGCTCACTCAGATCGTTGTAGCGGTCCTCGATGTCGGAGAGCTTGTCGAGCATGGATCCTACGCCGAGCCGCCGGTTGCCGGCACAGGCAGCGGCGCTTCGGTCAGGGACCGCCGCCATTCCGCCAGGGGCGAGTAGCTGACCTCCGTCTCCTGACCGAGGGCCCGCCTCAGGGCCACGAGAGCGACCTCGATCTGATCGTCAGCCGGCTCCTTGGTCGTGATCCGCTGCAGCCAAAGGCCCGGCTTGATCAGCAGGCGGGTCACCGGGTGATTGCGCTTGCGTCCCGACAGCTTCAGCAGCTCGAAGCTGATGCCGGAGATAAGGGGCAGCACGCTCATGTGAGTCATGAAACGCTCTACCAGGCTCTGAGCGTGACCGAAGACATCGGCGAAAGCCGAGTCCACCAGGGCAAAGATGAAGATGGAGAGAAGGACGACGATAAGGAGGAAGCTCGTGCCGCAACGGGGATGGAGCCGATCAAAGTCGCGCGCTTCAGCTACCGTCAGATCGGCGCCGGCTTCCATGGTGTATATGCTCTTGTGCTCGGCGCCGTGGTATTCGAAGACGCGTCGGATATCGCTCCAGTGTCCGATGCCCCACATGTAGCCGATGAGGATCGTGGTACGGACGGCTCCGGCGATCAGGTTGAACTCGAGAGCGCCCTTGGCGGCGCCCGCCGCCTGCGCTGCGGCCAACGGCAGGAAGAAGAACACACCGATTCCGAGAGCCAGCGAAACCACCAGCGTCGCGGCGAGAGCGGCACGGTCCTTCCACCCGGACGAGGTCTGGGCAGCGGGAGCCAGACCACGTTCCTGTCGCTCCGACTGCATGGCCACGTCGGCGGACAGGTTCAACGTCCGCAGGCCGATGATCATCATCTCGATAAAGGCGACGGCGCCACGAAGTACTGGAATCCGGCGCAGGCCGAGGCGCAGACCCCAGGGCTCATGCACCTGCTCATGCACGACGATCTGTCCGTCGGCAGTGCGCACGGCCGTGACGATGCGATTGTCCGCCCGCATCATGACACCTTCGATCACGGCCTGGCCGCCTATGGGCAGGTCTTCCGTCCGCTTTTCCTCGCTGGCTGCCATCCATCTCCTGTGCGGTCAAAAAAAAGGGTGATGGACGTGGCGGCGCCTGGCGGCACCACGACCCATCACCCGATATCGGAAACGCTGTGAACTAGCTGTCGGCAGTCGCCGCTTCTGCTGGGGCCTCAACTGCAGGTGCAGCAGCTGTCTGCTGCTCGGCAGCAGCCTTCTCGTCGACGGCTTTCTTCTCCGCAGCTTGCTGCGCGGCTTGCTGCTCAGCATACCGCTGACGGAACTGCTCGATGCGGCCACCCTTGTCGTTCAACTGCTGGTCCTTGCCAGTGTAGAACGCGTGCGAGGCCGAACTGAGGTCGAATTTGATGACGGGGTATTCGTTGCCATCATCCCACTTGACCATCTCGCTCGATGACGCCGTCGACCTCGTGAGCACTTTGAAGTCGGAACTCAGGTCGTGGAAAACGACCTGCCGGTAATCGGGGTGAATGCCTTCTTTCATGTGCTTGCCTCTGGGAAACGCCCGTAAATGACTGGAGCATAATAAAATAAGGTACCACTACAGGGCAGCAAGAGCGCATCTGACTCCCCTGCTCAACTCTCCCGTCCACTGTACCAGGCGTTGAGCCGCGAAGGCCGCAGGCCGAGTCGGTCTCCAACGCCGCCCCGAGCATGAGCCGCTCGCCGGCTCCATGCTCGGCTGTTAGTCGTTCATGGCCTTGAGGAACTCCTCGTTGCTCTCCGTACCGTCCATGCGCTCCAGCAGGAACTCCATGCCTTCCACGACGCCCATCTGATTGAGGATCCGGCGCAGGATATGGGATCGGGACAGCTCGAATTCGGACAGCAGGAGCTCTTCCTTGCGCGTGCTCGTCTGCGTCACATCGATGGCCGGCCATGTGCGGCGCTGGCTCAGGCGGCGATCAAGGGTGACCTGCATGTTGCCCGTGCCCTTGAACTCCTCGAAGATGACCTCGTCCATGCGGCTGCCCGTGTCGACCAGGGCGGTGCCGATGATCGTCAGGCTGCCGCCTTCCTCGACGTTGCGCGCCGCGGCGAAGAACCGCCTCGGGTGTTGCAGCGCCGTGGAGTCCACACCACCGGTCAGAATCCGTCCGGAGTGCGGTGTGACCACGTTGTAGGCGCGCGCCAGGCGCGTGATGCTGTCGAGCAGGATCACCACATCCCGCTTGTGTTCGGTCAGGCGCTTGGCTTTCTCGATGACCATCTCGGCCACCTGCACGTGCCTTGTTGCCGGCTCGTCAAAGGTGGAGCTGACGACCTCGCCGTTGACCGAGCGTGACATCTCGGTCACTTCCTCCGGGCGTTCGTCGATGAGCAGGACCATGACGACACATTCGGGATGCCTGGTGGTGATCGCGTTTGCCAGCTTCTGCAGCAACATGGTCTTGCCGGTGAAAGGCGGCGCCACGATCAGTCCTCGCTGACCTTTGCCGATGGGTGACAACAGGTCGAGAACCCGGGTCGTCGGGTCCTTGGGATTGTGCTCCAGCTGCAGCCGTTCACGGGGATGCAGGGCGGTGAGATTCTCGAAGATCGTCTTGTTCTTGGTGACCTCGGGATCTTCGAAGTTGATCACCTCCACCCGCAGCAGGGCGAAGTATTTCTCGTCGTTTCGGGGGGGGCGAATCTGGCCACTGATCGTGTCGCCCGTACGCAGGCTGAAACGCTTGATCTGCGAATGCGACACGTAAATGTCGTCGGGGCCGGGCACGTAGTTGTACGTCGGTGATCGCAGAAAGCCGAAGCCTTCGTCGAGGACCTCGAGTACGCCCTGGGCGAACAGCAGGCCCGATCGTTCTGTCTGGGCCTTGAGGATCGAGAAGATCAGCTCCTGCTTGCGCAGGGAGTGGTGATCGGCAACGCCGAGTTCCCTGGCCAGCTTCTGCTGGTCGAGGATGTTCATGGATTGCAGTTCGATGATGTTGACCTTGTCGCCCTTGGCGTCGCGACTGTCACCACCATTGGCACTCTCCGCCTCGAGCCGCTCTGCAGCCTCGTGCATACGAGCTCGCTCGTTGCCGCGTTCGCGATCTACGGAGGAACGGTTGTTGTTGTTTCGGTTTCGGGAACCACGGGAGCGGTTTCCACTGCGCTCATTCGTGCGCTCGGGGGGCATGTACTGGGTACCTTTCCGAGATGGGCTGGCTAAGGTGAAACGGGAAACCGGACATTGCACAGACCCCGCAAAATACGATGCGGAATCGAGCGACCGGCCTGTGTTGACTGCTGTGCTGTGGGGACCTTGCCAGACACCGGGCGACCACAAAGCGCCGAAGTGCAGGTCTTCGTGGAGGGGAGTCCCGCCAGCGGGAAAAACAGAAGCGATTCTTGGGGTGTCGAACCGTTATTGCTACGCCGCAAAGCCAGCGATAGGCTGCCCGCGGACGTTTGTCGGTAGGCTATTGCTCTGGGTTTTTGTTGCTGATCGCCGATGCATCCAGAATGGGTGCATCGTGATATCGCGAAGATGTCGGTTGTGCAGGTAGGAGGTAAAGTATCTAGGCCTCTGGGGATTGTCAAGCGGGTTTTTCAGTCCGCGCCTGCTCCTCACTGACCTGGTAGGTCGTTGTCGCCGAGACGCCGCCTCCAATTGTCGGCAAAGACGAAGAAGTCGTCGAAGTCGATCCTGCTGTTCGGGCTCAGGTCGTAGAGCGGATCGTATTCCGCCTGCCCGTCGATGGTTCCGAAATGATCGGCGAAGAGGAAGAAGTCGTTGAAGTCGATGCGATCGTCGCTGGGATCGAACCAACCGGGAATTGCGCTGGGCGGGCCACCGTTATTGAGGGCAAACGCGGCTCGTGCCCGATCCTGTGACGACCCCGGAAGAATCAGTTCTCCCACCTCGTGAGGTCCGTCCACGACCCGCACCTCGTAGACGTAGGTGACCTTGTTGAAGACGGTGGCGTCGATGTGATACGCCACTCCGGGAGCAACCTCCGCGATGAGCTGCGGCCCGGCGTCCTCGAGCCACCGGTAGACGCGGTACCCGTCGACGCCGTTGTCGCGGTACACGGCCACCGGTCCTCCTGCCCCGACTGCGGTCGTACCACCGAGGCCACGGAAACGGGGACCATCATCGGCAGACAGCGCCCAGCTGATCTCGATGGCCCCGCCCTGGTCTGCGGGTACATCGATGGCCCGCACCTGCGTCGGCGGCGACGGCGGCAGGTTGTCGACGGCGGCCACGGAGGCCGAGCGGGCAACAGCGCCGGCAACGGCGGGCAAGAGCCACAGACAGGCGATGCTGAACTGTACACGAAAACGCCCCGTCCTCCCGGGACGGGGCGTCAGTCGGTGCGAAACTGCCCGAGGCCTACTGCCCGAGCAATGCCTGAATCTCAGCAGCATTGGCGATCGGCGTGCCAAAGTCATCCGCGAAGCGGAAGAAGTCGTCGAAGTCCACCTGGCCGTTGGGGACGACATCATATGTGGCATCGTACCCTTCCTGACCTTCGCCCAGACCGAAGTTATCGGCGAACAGGAAGAAGTCGTCGAAACCGACGGCGTCACCGAGGCGGCTGAACCAGCTCAGCACGATGAGGCCATCTGTATCGACGGGGAACGGGATGACGATGACGTCGTCGCTGGATTCATCAACCAGGTCAAGAACCGGACCGATGGAGGCGAATTCGTCCTCCGTGTCGTCGGCCACGATGGTGACCAGCTGCGCCAGGGCATCGGCGGCTGCGGGCACGTCGTCTTCCCCCTCGATATCGGCGATCTTGAAATCGACGATTGTGCTGCCCTCGGTCACCGATGTGACAATGATGCGTGAGGGATCGATGCCCAGCAGAGAGGCAACGAGGGTGATGAAGTCAGCCGTGAAAGACTCGACGGCGGCTGAATCAGTCACGTCGACGACGACGTCGAAGGACATCTGTGCTTTGACCGTGGTCGTGACAATGACGTCCGGTGGCCCGCCACCGAGAGAGACGATGCGCGCCAGGTCCTCGGCCGAGCCCGGCTCGATGTCAGGCAGGGTCTCGTTGTCTGCATCAAAGGGACTGACCGAGTAGATGTATGTCGTTCCGGTGATGGCCACGGGGTCGGCGAACTCGACCACACCCGGGGCGGTGGTCCCGATCAGCTCCGCATCGGCGCCCTGGACAGCCCGGTAGATGTGATACCCGTTCAGACCGCCAATGGGGATGTAGGCGTCCCCGAAAACGCTGAAGGACATGGCGTCGTCAGCAGATGCGGTCCAGGTGACGAGAATCTCCTCCCCCGTATTGAGGGCACGGATCTCGGTGGCTGGAGCGGGGGGAATATTGTCGACGGAGCGGACGGGATCAGAACTTGCCGCCGCGTCGACTCGAACCGCTGCGGTCGCGAGAACCGCCGCGCACAGCACGGTCAGCGTCGTGCGCTGTTGGAAGACGGACATGGGGATAGCCTCCGGTTGGGTTGCGAACAGGTAAGCTAACCCGATCGAGGAGCGTGGGTCAAGAAGAAAAAACACGCCTCCCAGACCCCAAAGTGTAGTCCCTGGCTGGAGTTAGGTGATCTGAATCACATCTGGCGAGTGCCCTGAAAACAAAAAAACGGCCCCACCAGCGTGAACACTGGCGGGGCCTGTTGTGACTGCTGGAACGTATCGGCGTGCTGTTATTCGCCGAGCGCGGTCCGAATCGTAGCAGCGTTGTCCACCGTCGAACCGAAATTGTCGGCGAACAGGAAGAAATCATCAAAGTCCACGGCCCCGTTCGGCGCGTCCGTCGGTGCAATGTCGAAGGCTGCATCGAAGGTCTCATCGGCGCTGCTGCTGCCGAAGTTGTCAGCGAAGGCAAAGAAGTCGTTGAAGCCGACCTGATCCTCGCTGCGCGTAAACCAACCGAAGACCGGATCCCCGTCCGCATTCTCGGGAATCAGGGCGATAACCTCTGTGTTGTCCGCAACCGACTCCACACTGGGAAGGTTCGGGAACGGATCGCTTGTGGTGTCAGCCACCGCCGTCTCGAGAGCATCGAGAGCGTCGGGTGCCGAGACCGCCGTGTCGTCGGTGGTACTGGCGATGGTGAAGTCAACGACGATCGAGCCCTGTGTCAGGGTCACACCCGTGATACGCGAAGCATCGATGCCGAGCAGTTCTGCCAGGTCAGCGATGAACTGGGCGATGAAATCATCCACGGCTGTGGTGTCGTTGAAGTCCAGGCTGTCGGTGTCTGCGAGAGTAACCGTTGCCTTCGTTACAGTAGCCTGAATGACGTTGGGTGTCGTGACCTCGTCGACGCCACCACCGGTGATCGACACCGTGATCTCGGGATTGTCAGCATCGTTGCTGGTGATGACCAGGCTGCCGGTGAGAGAGCCGACCGAAGTCGGTGTGAAGCTCACGTCGATATCGAGTGATTCGTCAGCCGCGAGTTCAAAGGTGGCAGCAGCGTCGGTCGACAAGTCGTCGCCGCTCAAGGCGATACTACCCGTCAGGGGCAGCCCGCCATTGTTGCTCACGACCAGGGTACGGGTTCCTGTCGTATTGAGAAGGCGCTGCGACCCGAAGGCGAGAGCGGAAGCTGAAACATCGATCACTGGAACACCAAGACCGTCACTGATCGAGGCTGACAGCGCGAGGATGACCTCGCGATTGTCAGGATCGTTGGAACGGAGGGTCAGCACGCCTTCATAGTCGCCATTGATGTTGCCCACGTCGGCGGCGGCGAAGGAGATGTCGAGGCTGGTGCTGTTGCCAGGATCGAGAGTGATCAGATCGGTGGAGGCGGCGAATCCTGCGCCCACGATCTCGATCGAAACGTTCAGGATGGCGTCCTCTACGTCGGAATCGTTGGCGATGACCAGCGATTCTGACACGACCTCGTCGGCATCGACATCACTGAAGGCGATGTCATCCACCGGCAGGTCAGCGATCGGCGGCGGCCCGAGGGTGATCTCGAGAGCTGCTTCAGGTACGCTCTCGTTGCCAGCTCTGTCCGCTGCTCTGACGCTGTAGATGAAGCTCGCACCGACGGGCAGAGCGTCGACGAAGGAGGTCTCACCCGGCTTCACGGTGCCGACGAGCACTGGGTCCAACGCCCCCTCACCGCGATAGACATTGTAGCCGGCGACGTCATTGACGTTGGCGAAGGTTCCACCCGAGGTGAAATCGCTTCCCGTGGGACTCTGGCGAACGAAGTCTGACAGGGACAGATCCCAAGTGACCTCGACCCCGTCAGCCCCGGGGAATGCTACTACGTTGGCAACGGGTCCGGGAGCCCGCTCGTCGGTCGCTGCGACGCTGCCGGAGGTCGTAACGGCGAAAGCCGGCGCGACCGCCATGGTAGCCGCCGTCGCCAGTGCGGCGACGAAAGTGAACCCCTGTTTGCCTCTGG
>PBSR01000055.1 GCA_002726335.1 Gemmatimonadaceae bacterium | reverse complement strand
TTTTCTACGGCGGCAAGCCCATTCGCTGGTGGACGAGCCGCTACGAAGAGTGCGGCGGCTCCTTCGTCGAGAACACGATCCACATGGTCGATCTGGTCCGCTACTTCCTCGGCGACATCGCCGACGTCTCCGCCTTCTACCACTGGCGGGCTCGCGGCGAGGGGCCCGAGATGATGAACATGCCCCATGTCTACGAAGTGAACTACCGCTTCGCTTCCGGCGTGGTCGGCTCAGCTACGACCTCCCGGGTCCTGACCGATGCGGACGGCGCCGGCCGCCGGGAGGTCGTCATCGTCTGTGACGACGCCTTGATCGAGTGGTCCACCGATCGCGTCGTGGTGAACGGCGAGACCGTGTGGCACGAAGAACCGCAGGGACGTGCCGCCTTCGCCCTGCAGGCGCAGGCCTTCGTGGCCGCCGTCAAGGCCGGTGACCCTTCCCTGATGCGCAGCCCGTACGGCCCCAGTCTCAACAGCCTGGCTGCCGTCCTCGGCGCCAATGCCTCGGCCGAACGTGACGGCCAACGTCTGAGTCTGGCCGATGTACAATCCGGAAACATCGTCTGGGACCCCATGCACTGCGCCGGCCACGGGACACCGACGCTGGACTGATCTATCTCGGTGGCACCACGTTGCGTACACCCCGCTGAGCCAGTTGCGCGACAGACCACATATCGTCCCCCGTCCACCTCAGCGTATACTCGTCGACCCGTTCGGCGCCGGGCCTGTCTTCGGTCCACGGCTCACGCTGCTGGATCTCGAGAGCTACAGGACTGTCCGCTAGCAGCGGATCGATCTGACCGAAACTCGCCACAGCCTGCTGGATCGATTCACGAATCAGTGCGCGTGCATCCACCGGGGCCAGATGGATCGCACACTGTTCCGACAGCCCCTCTTTCACCGCCGCCGTCACGATTCCGGAGACCCACGCCTCTGACTCCGTGCAGGCGTGTGAATCGCCGCTGGTGTAGATCCAGGGCACACCAAACTGTCCGCACTGATACGCTGCGTACTGCATCTCGCCGATCTCGCGGCCATTCACTCGATAGACGGTCCCGTCACGCGACATCGTGTGCGCCAGACAGGCGTTGGGCGTGCCGGCCATGGCGTGCATCCCCACCTGCACGAGCGCTTCGGCCGACGGACCGAATCCAGGCAAGGTGCGGGGTCGCATCGTGCCACGTGCGATCTTCACGCCTGAGATGAGCTCCTCCACCAGGATGGTCCGCCCGGCGCCGTGGCCGTCGTTGATGATGACCTCTTCGACCCCGGCGGCGAACAGCCCCTCGGTGGCAGCGTTCACCTCGCCGGTGAGCAGGCGCTGGATCTCGGCGCGGTCGTAGACCCCACGTGCCAGGGCGGCGTCGTCGCGTTTGCGCGGGTCCCACTCGTCGACGCCGGCGACACCCTCCATATCGGTGACCATGTAGACTGACTTCAGAGCCATGACGGTTTCACTCGGCTGTGTATCCTCCATCGACGGGCCAGGCTGCACCGACAACGAAGGAGGCTTCATCAGACGCCAGGAAGGTGATGACGCTGGCGATCTCCTCTGGCCGCCCCAGGCGTCCCATGGGGTGCAGCGACTTCATCGTCTCGTGCACCTTCTCGTCGGCCGTGACATTCGCCGTGAGGGCGGTGTGGACGAAGCCGGGACAGACGGCGTTCACACGGATCCCTTCCCGGGCCACCCGCACACCCAGATCCCGCGTCAGTTGCAGAACCGAGCCCTTGCTCTGCGGATAGGGGCTGAAGCCGTCGGAGAATGGCAGACACGTCGGGTATCCCACCAGCGACATGATGGAGCCCATGTTGACGATGGCGCCGCCACCGGACTCACGCATGGCCGCCACGGCGGCATGGCACATCATCATCGTACCCTTGGCGTTCACCGCCATCACCGCGTCCCATTTCTGTTCGAAGCTGGTCCCCTCCGGGAGCGTACGCGGTGTGATGCCGGCGGAGTTCACCAGCACATCGAGGCGGCCGAAGCGCTCCAATGCGGCGCTGATGACGGCTTCTACCTCTGCTTGACTCGACACGTCCGCGGCGACCGTATCGATCTCCCCTGCTGCTTCCTCTTCGAGGCACGTCAGTCCGGCTGTGTCGACATCGGTGGCCAGCACCCGCGCCCCCTCCTCGACAAAGCGCAACACCGTCGCCTTGCCGATGCCAGAAGCCGCACCGGTCACCACAGCGGCCTTGTCCTGCAGTCGTCCTGCCATCACTCCCCCTGACACGAGAATCTGGTTTCACTGGCAGAACACGAAAGGGCGCCGGGACCCGCAGGTCCAGACGCCCGCCTTGGTCTCCGCCCAACCCGCCGACTGCACCGGCGTTGGGATCTGTGGCAGCACCACCGACGACCACGCCGGCGAGTTGTCCGCTGGCGCCACCCCCTCCGTCAGATTCACGCTCGCCGTGCCATCGGCACGCATGATGAAGATGTCCTGACTCCCGTTGCGGGACGAGACGAAGGTGATCCACTCACCGTCGGGCGACCAGCTGGGGGAGCGGTCGAGCGCGGGCTCGGTGGACAGCAGCCGCAGCCGGCTCCCGTCCGGATCCATCAGGAAGATCCCTTCCCCTTCTGGTCGCTGGGCGAAGAATGCGATCCGGCGGCCATCCGGTGACCAGGCCGGATCCCGATGTCGGCCGACGCCATCGGTAATCCGCTCCAGATCCTGGCCGTCCGTTTTTGCTCGATACAGATTGCCGAAGTTCGGTGTTCCCACCTCGCTGCGACGCCAGACCCAGAACACGATGGCCAGACCGTCCGGAGCCCATGCCGGCTGATCGAAGGAGGCCACATCACCAGGTACTATCAACGGCATCGGCAGGTGTCGGGGCACTCCACCTGCCGCGTCCACGATGTAGAGTTGGGTCTATTCGTCGGTGATGCGATTGCTGAACAGGATCTGGGAACCGTCCGGCGAGAACTCGGGGTGTCGGTAGACGCCCAGTTCCGTCGTGACGATCCGTTGCCCGCCGCCGCGGCGGTTTACCATGACGATGTGCGTCGCCTGCGAACCGGCCACCGGGTTTGACACGTAGACAATTCTCTCCCCCTCCGGTGACCACGCCGGATCACTTTCCAATCCCTCGCCAAAGGTCAGTTGTGTCTGTTCCGAGCCATTGGCGTTCATCAACCAGAGTTTGTTGAACTGCCCATCGCGATTGGATACGAAAACGATCTGGCCCGGAGGCTGGGCGGCGAGCGCTCCAGAGATCATCAGCGCTATTACCAGGAAGTGTCTCATCGTGTTGCCCAAGGGAAGATCCATCGCTGACGTCAGACAGCGTCACCTGCCCCCCCGCCACCCAGCGCCTCTAGCCGCTCCCGCGACGCCTTCCCCATCCACAGCGTGCCGAAACGTCCTCCCAGATCGGCGAAGATCTCACGTGCCGCTCCGATCTCGCCCGCCTTCTGCAGCCGCTCCGCCTCATAGAAGCGCTCCGTCCCCGTCGTGATGCCCTCGGCAAACAGTGCGGCCGCCTCGGCTGCACTCGGAACCGGCACGTCCTTCAATCGCTCCAGCGCCGGCGGGTTCTCGTCCGTCAGAATCCGGTACGCCGCAGGATTGCGCTCACGGAACAGCCGGGCGCGGAAATCCTGCGTTGAACCTCCAAGGGAATCGCCGGCCTCCCGTCCCGCCGTCAGGTCCACGTCCGCCGCGACGATGCAGTCGCCATTGCTCTCGGCTTCGGCCAGGACCTGTCCTTTGGGGCCGATGATCATGCTGCCGCCGCCGCGGAAGCTGACCACCAGGTAGAGAAAGTTGTCCGCCGCCCGCGTGCGAAAAGCGGCGAGGCTGGCGTCACCGTCACCGAAGGAGGCGCCACCCATCGTACAGTGGAAGACGAGATCGGCGCCGTTCAGGGCCAGGGCCCGCGTCGTCTCCGGAAAGACCATGTCGTAGCAGATGCAGAGCCCGGTGGATCCGATCCCGGGCACGTCGAAGACTGGAAAGGAGCTGCCGAGAGCCCGGTGCCGCTCGGACAGTGTGGGCTGCACCTTGAGGTAACGGCCGATCTCGCTGCCGTCGGTGCCGATCAGCAGTGCCGTGTTGTAGACGGGTGCTCCGGGGATGGTCGCACCGTCGGCCAGCAGGTCGTTGCAGCAGACGATGGCCATGCCTCGCTCGCGGGCGACCTGGCGGAAGCCCTCGAGCATGAGCCCTTCCGCGGGCTGCAGCAGGTCGTGGACCTCCTTCCAGTGCCCCGCCTCCCACTCCAGCGTACCCAGACAGTCTTCGGGGAAGGCAACGATGTTGCAGCCCTCGTCGGCGGCGCGGTGCGCCAGCGCCACCAGGGCATCGAGATTCTCCTTCACTTTGCCCAAAGCCGCTGACGGTCCTCCGATGCGGAAGGGAATCGTGCGGTTCGCGGTCTGCGCCGCGGCGATACGAATCGACTGACTCATGGCCTCATCTCCAGGATACACTTGCCAAGGTACGACCGCAGGTTGTATCTCCCCAACCATGCGACTGTATTCCTACCTGCTGAAACTGCAGCTGCTCAACGCCCTCGTCTACCGCTTCGAATACCTGTCGGGAATCGGACGCAACCTGTTGCTCCTGCTCGGCTCGGTGTTTCTCTGGCGGACCGCCTATCGCGGCATCGATCAGGTGGCAGGTGTCACCGAGGCGCAGATGCTCACCTACACGGTGGTTGCCGTGCTGATGAGCGCCTGTTTCCACATCAGCGTGGACAGCATGTTGTTTGGCAAGGTACGCGAGGGGCAGATCGCCCTGGATCTCATCCGCCCCGTTCACCTGGTGTGGTACTGGCTCACCGAAGACATAGGCCGGTCTCTGGCGTCGATCACCCAGTTCGCCCTGCCCATCTTCTGCGTCTCCCTGATCTTCGTACAACCCCCTGTGCCTGCCAGCCTTACTTCGCTGCTGTTGTTCCTTCCCAGCTGCTGTCTCAGCTACGTGATCCTGTGGCAGCTGGGCACCCTTGTCGGTCTGGCCGCGTTCTGGGTCACGGAAATGGGCAACATCAGCACCATCAAGACCATGATGGTCTTGACTCTGTCAGGGCGGCTGGTACCGATGTGGCTGTTTCCCGCGGCCCTGGCCGATGCCTCCCGCTACCTGCCATTTCAATACACCTTCCAGGCGCCGTTGGAGATTTACATCGGCCGCGCTGTCATCACCGACGCCGTCGACATCCTCGCGATTCAGGCGGTGTGGTCCATCCTGTTCACAGTGCTCGTGCACGTCGTCTGGGTGCGGGCGCAAAGACGTGTGTTCGTGCAGGGAGGATAACCGATGCTGGCTGATATCCGGCACCATGGCTCCGTCGCCGTCCTCTACGGCCGCTTCTCCCTGTAGCGGGCCATGGAATACCCCTTCTCGCTTGTCAGCATCGTCACGGGGCTGGGTCTCAACTACATCTGGATCGGCGTCTCGCTGCAGGTCCTCGTCGAGCGTTTCCAACCCCTGTCGGGCTGGACCTTCCCGCAGTTGGCCTTCCTGTATGGTCTGAGCCTGCTGAGCCGTGGTGTCATGTCCGTGCTCTCCTTCCAGTCCCGCCAGATCGATGAATACGTCACGCGTGGAACCTTCGACGGCATGCTGCTCCACCCGCTGAACACGACGTTCTACTTTTCCTTCAACGGCATCAACGTCGTCGGCTTCGTGCACATGGCCATCGGTACCGGGTACTTCCTGTACGGCGCGCAGCTGGCCGGCTTTCTCTGGACACCGGTGCACGTCACCGAGGTCGTGCTCGTCATCATCGGCGGTACTCTCATCTACTGGTCCTATCTGACCGCGATCTCTGCTGTCGCGTTCTGGACCATGCGCAGCCAACCCCTCGTCGATGCCAGTATGGAGCTGATGATGCGCGGCACCTTCTACCCGCTCACCATCTACCCGTGGTCCATGCAGGCGCTGCTGACCTTCATCTTTCCACTGGGTTTCATCGGCTTCTATCCTGCGTGTGACTTCCTCGGCCAGAACGACAACACGTCGCTGCCCCTGGACGTGGCGTTGTGGACACCATTGGTCGGTGCGGTGATGCTCTGGCTGGCCTTGAAGGTCTTTGCTGCAGGCTTGCGCCACTACGAGAGTGCGGGGTCCTAGACTTGGCGCAGATCGAGCTCTCACACGTCCACAAGACCTTTCGCGTCACGCGCAAACAGAAGGGTCTGGGCAACTGGGACCTCCGCCTCGGCGAGTCCTTCGAGCTGTTCCGGCGCATCTACCGCATCGATGAGGTGGCATATGATCGCAGCCTCGAAGAGCTGTGCGAGGTGCTCGGCATCGCCGATCTGCTCGACGCTCCCGTGCGTCAGCTGTCTTTGGGACAACGCATGCGGGGTGAGCTTGCGGGTGCCATGCTGCACGAACCCGATATCCTCTTTCTGGACGAACCGACCATCGGCATGGACATCGAGGTGAAGGCGTCTATCCGCACCTTCATCCGGGATATCAACCGAAGACGCGGCACGACCGTGCTGCTCACGACACACGATCTCGACGATGTCGAGCAACTGTGTGAGCACCTGATCATCATCACCGAGGGCCGTATCATAGAAGACGGGCCGCTGGCGGATCTCATCGACACGATCACTCCCTACCGCTATCTGATCGTCGAGTGTGACGCCGACGGCGGCGAGCCCCTCGCCGGCTTCGCCCATCCGCATGCAGAGATTCTCGAGACCCGCGACGACATCGTCCGCCTTCGCTTCGCACGACGCGAGGTCTCGGCGGCGGCACTGATTTCCGAGTTGTCCGCCCGCTTCCCGGTTCGCGACGTGTCGGTGCAGGAGGCGGATATCGTAGATGTGATCCGGGCGGTGTACAGCAGGAATTCGGGTGCAGAGCGATGACCCGACCCCCGCTGCTCCTCCCCACCCTCGACCTGCCCCGACCACGCCAACGTATCGTCGACGGTCGGTACCGGCGCGACCCTCGAGCCATCGCCTGTGAGGAGAGCCATGAGCGGTTGCGCCGCGTAGAGGATGTGGAGGGCTTCTTCCGGCCCGCCATCGAGGAGATTTGCCGACGCCATGGTGTTCCCACCGATCGCCTGAGGAAGTTCGCCAGGGGCTTTAACCTGGTGTATGGTGCGGGGGAAGACCTGGTGGTCAAGCTGTACTGCGGGTACTTCCCGGAGGATTGTGACATCGAGTGCGCCTCGCTGCAGGCCCTGGAAGACACCGCCGTCGCTCCCCCCCGGATCGTTGCCCGAGGCGAGCTCGAGGGCTGGCCCTACCTCGTCATGACCCGCCTGCAGGGCGTCGAGCTCAGCACGATCTGGGATGAGATCGACGAGGCGGACCGGATCCGGTTGCTGCGGGATGTGGGTGCAGCCGTCGCCGACATGCAGGCGGTAGGGATCACAGACGAACTGCGCCCCTGGATCGTCGACTGGACGGACTTCGCTGCACACCAGGCCATCGACGCTGCCGACCGTCAGTCCGAACAGCTCGCCGCCAGCTGGGTCGCGCAGATCGAACCATTCATCGCCGACCACCTGCCCCTCGTGCCGACGCAGACGACGCCGGTCCTGCTGCACACCGAGCTGGTCGATGCCGTGTGGCTCGTCCAGCAGCGGACGGGGCGCTGGGAGTTGACCGGGATCTACGATTTTGCCGACGCCATGGTCGGCGACGCCGGCTACGACCTGGCGGCGCCGCCCGTCTTCCTGGGCCGCGGCAAGGCCGATCGCCATCGCGCCTTCCTCGAAGGAGCCGGATTGTCACCCAAGGTAGCCGATGAGGCCTGGCGCCGACGCTCCCTGCTGTATCTGCTGCTGCACCCCTACTCGAATCTGGCCTGGTACATGAAGGTGGCGCCTCCACCCCCGAGAGTAACCACCCTGGAGCAGCTGGCTGACTTCTGGTTTGCCGCGTGAGACTCGTCCCCGGGGTTGTGACGACGGCGTGGGAGATGTACATCCTCTACCATGGATCGACGTCTCCCTGAAGCCACACCCGCGTGACGGAATGGCTCGACTGGCTGAGCCAGTACGCTTTTGAAGGTGGCATCGGCGGCCTCTTCGCGCTCTCCGTCATCGACTCGGTAGGTGTGCCCACTGGAGGAGGGCCGGATGTCGTCATCGCCCTGCTGGCGTCCCTCCACCCACAGACGGTGTATGCGGTAGAGCTCGTCGTTGCGGCCGTCCTGGGCTCTGCCGTCGGCTGCCTCATGCTCTACTGGATCGGCCTGCGAGGCGGTGAAGCCGGGGCCCGCCGCTTCGCCCCCGATGCGATCGCCCGTGCCCGTAGTCGACTCGAACGACACGGTGCGTGGGTCGTGTTTCTCGCAGTTCTGGCGCCGCCGCCGATTCCGACTAAGCTCTTCGTCTTCTGTGCCGGCGTTGCGGCAATCCCCCTCTGGCGCTTTCTCGCCGCCACCCTCCTGGGACGCGCCGTGCGCTACGGTGCGGGGGCGCTGCTCTATGGACAACAGGCTCTCGACATGCTACGCGACGGTTCGACGACCGTGCTGTTGTTCCTCATTCCTCCCGGGCTGCTGCTGCTCGTCTACTTCATCTACCGGCGGCGGCGACAGGACGGGAACTGACCGTGCCTTCCCCCCTCGTCAACGCCGCCCGGCGCCTGCGACGGCAGCTGCAGGATCTGACCTTCGGCCCGCCGGTCACCCACGTCTACAACCCCCTTGACTACGCTCGTGCCGCCCATGAGCAATACCTCACGCGCTGGGGCGCGGCACCGAAGAAAGTGCTTTTCCTCGGCATGAATCCCGGTCCCTGGGGTATGGCCCAGACCGGCGTCCCCTTCGGCGAGGTGACCGCCGTCAGGAACTTCGTCGACATCGACGCCCCCATCGGCACGCCGTCGCCGCTGCATCCCAGGCGCCCCATCGAAGGTCTGGCCTGTGCTCGCTCCGAGGTCAGCGGTCGTCGTCTCTGGGGGCTGTTCGCCGAGCGCTACGCCACACCGGAGCGATTCTTCGCCGAACACTTCGTCGTCAACTACTGTCCGCTGATGTTCATGGAGGCAAGCGGCCGCAACCGGACTCCGGACAAGCTGCCCGCCGCCGAGCGCGAGGCTGTCGCGGCACCGTGTGACGACCACCTCCGTCGGGTCGCAGCCGAATTGGAGCCTGAATGGGTCATCGGCGTGGGCCGCTACGCTCTCGACTGTGCCCGGCGGGCTCTGGGTGAGCAAGGGCCGCGACTGGCGACGATCCTGCACCCCAGCCCGGCGAGCCCGGCGGCCAACCGGGGCTGGGCGCCGCAGGCGACGGCACGGTTGCTCGAGCTCGGAATCTGGTAGGCGGTCACACCGCAACATGCTGGCATCGACCCCTCCCGTTCAGTATACTCGGGCCTCCTGCCTCGCCGAGGACACCTGAGATGAATGACACCGCTGCGCACAACACCCTCACCGACGAGAAGCTCTGGCACCTGCAGCACTGTCCCCTGTTTTCCGGTATCAGCCGCCAGGAAATGGAGCATCTGCGCGACGTGACCGTCATGGTCAAGCTGGAACCCGAAGACCGGATCCTGTCCGACCCCGACAACCCAAGCGCTATCTGGTTCATCAAGGAAGGGCTCATGTCGCTGACCTACGGCGACGCCGAGGGCAAGGACGCCACCGTCCTGCTGCTGGGCCCAGGGGATCTGTTCGGCGGCATGGAGGGGGCGGAGAACATCGATTACAGCCAGAACCTGTCGGCTCTCAAGCCGACGGTCCTGTGCCGCATGACCCAGGCCCAGATGGAGGGCCTGCTGAACAAGCATCCGGAGATCGGCTACCGTATCACGAAGTTTTCCTGGCGGCGCATCGCCCGGCTGCAGCAGCGCCTCGCCGAGATCATGACCAAATCGGTACGTGTGCGCCTGGCCACCATGCTCGTCAACCTCTCTACCGACTACGGCGACGACCTGCCCGACGGCGGACGTACCGTCGGTCTGACGATCACCCACGATGATCTGGCGCGCCTCGTCGGTTCGAGCCGCGAGATGGTCAGCAAGGTCATGTCCTCCTTCCGCGACGAGGAATTCATCCGCTCGTCCCGCAAGCAGATCGACATTACCGACCTGCCCGCCCTGCAACAGCTGGCTGAAGCCTGACGCCCAGACTGCTGCATGCTCGAACTGACGCAGGTCACGCGCTCTTTCGGCGCCACCGTCGCAGTGCAGCCCACGGATCTGTCCGTGCGCCCCGGGGCCACCACGGTCCTCATCGGCCCTTCCGGCTGTGGCAAGTCAACGCTGCTGCGCCTCATGATCTACCTCATCACGCCGGACCGCGGCAGCGTACGCTTCGAAGGCACCGAGTTCAGCGATGACGACGTTTTGCCCCTCCGTCACCGCATGGGGTACGTCATCCAGGACGGCGGGCTGTTCCCGCACCTGTCGGCGGCGGACAACGTCGCCCTTCTGGCCCGCCATCTCAGCTGGGACGAAGCACGTGTAGCCACCCGCCTCGACGAACTGGCCGAGCTCACGCGATTCCCCGCCGACGGCTTTCAGCGATTCCCGGCGCAGCTGTCCGGGGGGCAGCGTCAGCGCGTCAGCCTCATGCGGGCGTTGATGCTCGATCCCGATGTCCTGCTCCTCGATGAGCCTCTCGGCGCCCTCGACCCGATCGTCCGCTCCGAGCTGCAGGTCGACCTGCGCGACATTTTTCGCACGCTGAACAAGACCGTCGTCATGGTCACCCATGACATGGGCGAAGCCGGTTTTTTCGGTGATGTCATCGTCCTGATGCGGGATGGCGCCATCGTGCAGCAGGGCACGCTGGCACAGCTGATCAACGAACCGACAGACGACTTCGTCGAACGGTTCATCCGAGCCCAACGCACAGCGCACCACGTGCCGGATGAGGCCGCCGAGTCGTGAGACACCTCTGCCTGCTGCTGCTGCTCGCCTCCGCCGTGAGCGCCCAGACCGTGACTGTAGGCTCCAAGCCTTTCACCGAATCGGTCATTCTTGGCGAGATCCTCACCCGCCTGGCGCAGGACGCCGGTGCCGTCGCCGAACACCGGCGCGAGCTCGGCGGCACCCGCGTCTTGTGGAACGCAGTGTTGCGCGGTGATGTCGATATCTACCCGGAGTACACCGGCACGATCTCCCAGGAAATCCTCGCTGGCAAGGACGTGGGGCCCGGTGAAGATGCCCTGCGCGCCGCCGTGGAAGCCGAGGGACTGCGTATGGGACATCCCATCGGCTTCAACAACACGTACGCCATCGGCATGCGAGACTCGGTGGCGGAGCACTTCGGTATCCGTACGATATCAGACCTGCGGGCTCACGACGCCCTCATCTTCGGCTTCAGCAACGAGTTCATGGACCGTGCCGACGGCTGGCCTTCGCTGCGCTCCGCCTACGGGCTGCCACAGGTCGATGTCCGGGGTCTGCAGCACGATCTGGCGTACCGGGCGCTGGAGTCTGACGACATCCACGCCATGGATCTCTACTCGACGGATGCCGAGATAGACTACTATGGATTGCGGGACCTGGTTGACGACCTCGAGCACTTCCCTGTCTACAACGCCGTCCTCATCTACCGGCCGGATCTGGCGTCTCGCGCGCCGGACGTTATCGCCGCCCTGCAGCGTCTGGAGGGAGCCATCGATGGCGGCACCATGTCGGGTCTCAACAAGCGCGTCAAGATCGATCGTGTCTCGGAGAGCCGTGTGGCCGCGGACTTTCTCGATGCGTCGCTGCGGGTGACCACCACCGTGGAGGAAGTCACGATTCTGGCGCGGCTGTTGCAGCGCACCCGGGAGCACCTGACTCTCGTCGTGTTGTCCCTGGCTGCCGCCATCCTGATCGCGGTGCCCCTGGGCATCCTGTCGGCGCGACACGAACGACTGGGGCAGTTCATCCTCGGTATCGCTGGTGTCATCCAGACAATCCCGGCGCTGGCCCTGCTCGTCTTCATGATTCCTTTCGTCGGCACGCAGGAACCGCCTGCCATCTGTGCCCTGTTTCTGTACTCCCTGCTGCCCATCGTTCGCAATACCTACACCGGCCTGACCGACATCCCCGCCCAACTGCGCGAATCGGCCGAAGCTCTGGGACTGCCGTCCGGCGTTCGTCTGCGACAGGTGGAACTGCCGCTGGCTTCACGCGCCATCCTGGCCGGCATCAAGACCTCCGCCGTCATCAACGTCGGCTTCGCCACGCTGGGTGCGTTCATCGGTGCCGGCGGCTACGGTCAGCCGATCCTCACCGGTCTGCGGCTCGACGACATGAGCCTCATTCTGCAGGGCGCCGTACCGGCCGCCGTTCTGGCGCTGCTCGTGCAGGGTCTGTTCGAACTCTCTGAGCGCGTCTTCGTCCCCAGGGGACTGCGCCTTGATCCGGTCGACTAGCCGGACAGGAGGAGGGGACGTCATCCCTCGATTCCGTGAAGTCCCAACCGACTCAGACAATCTGAGACTGGTCGCCGCCCGCCTCCGCGGACCGCGAACCGATCTTGCCGCCGATGTTCGCACCGGCCTCACGGCCTCGCCCAGGTGGCTGCCCTGCCTCTATTTCTATGACGAGGCGGGGTCACTGCTGTTCGAGCAGATCTGCGATCTGCCCGAGTACTACCCGACCCGTACCGAGCGTGCCATCCTGGAAGCTCACGCCGATGACCTCGTGGCTCATGTGGGCCACTCCGTCGACCTCGTCGAACTGGGCTCGGGCTCGGCCAGCAAGACACGCTTGATCGTCGAAGCCCTGCTGCGACGTCACGGACAGCTGCGCTTCATCCCCGTCGACATCTCACGCTCCATTCTGGAGGAGAGTTCGCTGGCTCTCGTCGAGGAATACGCCGATCTGGAAGTCCTGGCCATCGCTGGTGAGTACGACGACGGCATGGCCTTTCTGCAGCAGGAGGACGGCCCACCACGGCTCATTCTCTGGCTGGGATCGAACGTGGGCAATTTCGTGCGGGCCGATGCCATCCATTTCCTGCAGCGCCTGCATACCACCATGCGCCCCGGCGACCAGCTGCTGGCCGGCATCGACCTGCGCAAGGATCCCGCCGTGCTGATCGCGGCATACGATGACGCCGCCGGGGTCACCGCTGACTTCAATCGCAACCTGCTGGTGCGCATCAACCGCGAGCTGGGAGGCCACTTCGATCTGCAGGCCTTCCGCCACGAGGCCCGATGGGACGATGACGAAGGCCGTGTCGAGATGCACCTTGTCAGCGTCGGCGAGCAGTCGGTGCGCATCGATGACCTGGACCTGGATCTGACCTTCGCCGACGGCGAGAGCATTCACACGGAGAATTCCTACAAGTATTCGGTGCAGGAGATCCAGACCCTCGCCACGGGGGCCGGCTTTGTCGTCGACAGTCAGTGGTTTGACGAGGATCACCGTTTCAGTGTGAATCTGTGGAAACCGGAGTGATTGGTAACCGATGTTGATCGTCGATTCTCATCTGGACATCGCCTACAACGCCCTCACCTGGGACCGGGACCTGACGCAGAGCATCCGGCGCATGCGCGAGTCGGAGGCCGGCATGCCGGAGAAGGGCCGCGGCCTCAACGTGGTCAGCTTCGAGGAGCTGCGCCGCGGTGAGATCGGCCTGTTCTTCGTCACCATGTGCTGTCGGGTCGCATCCCATGGCAAGCGATTCCCCGGTGTGCGCACTCAGGACATGGCCTACGCCAGTGACCGCGGTCAACTGGCCTACTACCGGTTGATGGAGCAGAAAGGCTGGCTGCGTCAGATTCGCAGCGCACCCGCGCTGCGGACCCACCTGCAGGCGTGGGAGGCCGACCCGGTGCACTGTCCTCTGGGCTTCGTGCTCACCATGGAAGGTTGTGACGGCATTGTCGACGACGATCAGGTACCCGAATGGTGGAGTGAGGGCCTGCGCGTCGTCAGTCTCTGTCACTACGGGGTCAGTTCCTATGCCCACGGCACGCAGGCGCCGGGCGGACTGACGCCTCGAGGCGCTCCCATGCTGAGGGCCCTGGAGAGAGCCGGCATGATGCTCGACCTCAGCCACCTGGCAGAGGCGGCCTTCTGGGAGGCCCTGGACGTGTTCGGGGGGCAGATCCTGGCGACCCACAACTGCGTGCGGGCCCTGTGTGATCACGACCGCCAGTTCGATGATGACCAGCTCAGGGCAATCATCGGCCGACAGGGCGTCGTCGGTGTCGCCTTCGACGACTGGATGCTGTCGCCGCTGTGGGACAGACAGGCTCAGGACAACACGGGGATCACCCTGGAGACCGTCGTCGATCACATGGATCACATCAATCAGCTGGCCGGCAACTGCCGGCATGCCGCCATTGGCACCGACCTCGACGGCGGCTACGGCAAGGAGCAGTCCCCCGCTGATATGGACACCATTGCCGACCTGCAGAAGATCCCCGACATCCTGACCCAGCGTGGGTACAGCGACGACGACATCGCCACCATGATGCACGGCAACTGGCTGCGTCTTCTCGAAGAAGGACTGCCCGCCTGATGCCGCCTGATGCTCGGGCTCACTTCATCGTTCTTGCTGACACGCACTATCACCCGGCGGCGCCGAAGGACTTTGCGCCGCCCAAGCTGCTGACGCGCGCCCCGGAGATCCTCGCCGCCACAGTACCTGCGGTGAACGCGCTGTCTCCGGAGTTCATCATCCATGTGGGTGACCTGCTCTGCGGCGGCGGCTCCTTCGATCTCACCCCCAAGCAGTACGAGCATTCGCTGCAGGATGTGGCTGCCACCTACGCGGGGTTTGACGCGCCCCTTCACTGTGTACCCGGCAACCACGACTGCGACGCGCAACAGTACCGGTTTGGCGATTTCGCCCGCACTTTTGGCACGCCGGGCATCTTTGACGTCGTCGATGTGGCTCCACGGCTGCGGTTGGCCCGGGCTCACATCTTCCGTGACGGCGAAGCCGGTGGCGGCACCTGGACAGACGCTCTGGACGAGGCCCTCCGTGCCGCCGACGCCGAGGCCCGGTCCGAATCGACCGTTCTCCTGCTCATGCTGCACTCGTGGGTACACGCAGGAGTGGGTGCACCTGACAAGGGTATCATCACGAACGCGGCGCAACTGCAGACGACGCTTGCCGAGTGTCCGGCGGTGGCTGCCACCTTCAGCGGCCACCGCCACACGAATCGCGTACGTCTGTTCCGCGACTACGTGTGCATTGACACGGCCTGCCTCATCGGCTACCCCCTCGGCTTTCGGCAGATCACCATCACCGACGACGGCTGGCTGACGAGTCGCTGGCATACCCTCGACCTGCCCGAGATCCTCGCGACCTCGTCACAGCTGGCCGACGAAGAGCACAACCACCGCTGGGAGGGGGAGGTAGGCGACCGCGATACGACGGTCGTGCTGCCGAGGGCCAGATCAACCTGGAGCCCATCGGGTAGTTGACCGTCCCGCGCCGCTCACCGTACAATGGTGGAGCATCGCGTGTCGCGCCTCCCCATCGCCCGTCCGCCTCCATGTCGAACGCCACCTTCCTGCGTCAGGTCCCGCTCTTCGACTGCCTCGGCGATCCCGAGGTCGAAGCTCTTGCCGAGTTGACCTTCTCGCGCACTTTCGACAAGGGGCAGCTCATCATCCTCGCCGAGGAATCGGGCGACACGCTGTTCATCATCCGCGCCGGTCAGGTGAAGGTCAGCCTGATCCACGAAGACGGGAAGGAGTTCATCCTGTCTCTTCTGGGTGAAGGTGAGGTCTTCGGCGAGTTGTCATTGCTCGATGACCGACCGCGCTCGGCCAACGTCACGGCCATGGTCAAGACCGAGCTGATGATGCTCAAGCGCTCCGATTTTCTGCGTCTGGTCGAACGCGTACCACAGATTGCCGTGTCCCTCCTCGAAGAGCTGGCTTCGCGCCTGCGGCGCACCGACGATCAGGTCGAGGGCCTCGCCCTGCTCGACGTCCATCACCGCGTCGCCAAGACGCTGCTGCGCATGGCCGAGGATGGCGGGCAGAAATCACCCGAAGGCATCCTCATCCGTCGACGGCCCACACACCAGCAACTGGCCAACATGGCGGGCACGACTCGCGAGACCGTCACCCGCGCCCTCAAGCAGTTGCAGGACGAGGGGTACATCCGTATCAGTGGCCGTCAGATCCTCATTCTGGGCGATGCTTCGGCAGGCGATCTGCCTGCTGACGAAACGTGACGTGACCGCCGTCGTTGTCGGCCACGACTCGGGAACACCGATCCGCATGGTGTACACCGAATCGGGCCGGGACCGAGTCGGGAGCACGGTCCTGCTGCTCCACGGCCTGTTCGATCACCGGGGCACGTGGTCTCTGCTGACACCGGCCCTGGTGGAAGCGGGATTTCGTGTCGTCGTCCCGGACCTTGTCGGTTTTGGCCACAGCAGCCGTCCGCGGCTCCTCGAACGCCCTCCCGAGGAACGGTACAGCCTGGACATGCAGGTGGGATTCCTGCGCAACTTCATCCGCGAGCTCGAACTCGACGATCTCGTCATCATCGGCAACTCCCTCGGCGGGGGTGCTGCTCTGCGTTTGCTGTGCACGCCGTGGCCCTCGGCTCCACGGCTGCGCGGCCTCGTCCTCGAGGCCGCCGCCGGGCATCCTCAGCCCCTGCCCCCGCTCCTCCAGTTGCTGATCGGCTGGCCAGGCCGCCTGCTGCTGCTGCCGTGGGTTCACAGACTGGCCCTGGCCACGGGGTTGGCCCGCTTCCTGACGCGACGAACCTACCGACGGGCCTTCTACGACAGCAGTGCGATTCCGCCGGAACTGGTCGACGACGCCCTGGATTCCCTGCGCCTCCCGAACACACTGTACTGCTACCGTGAGTCGGTACGGAATATGGTACCCGAAGACGCCGCCGCCTTTCCCGCGCGTTACGCGGACATCGACGTACCGACGCTGATTCTCTGGGGACGGGAGGACCAGATCGTGCCACCTCTATTCGCCCTGCTCTTCGAGGAGTCGATTCCCCGGTCGACGCTGCACGTGTTCGATGAGTGTGGGCATGCACCGCACTTGGAACTTCCCATCGAGACAGCCGTCGTCATTCGTGACTGGATGCGTCGCCACACCGCCTGAGAATGGATCTTTTTGTGGAGCACAATATCGGCCCAGACGGCGTTCGCTTCCGCGCCTTTTTCGGCGTTCTGTTCTTCATCCTCTGCCTCGGCATCATGGCGCTGCTCACGGTGGCGGGCGCCCCCCTCATCCTGCGACTGGGTGTCTTTCTCCCCGCCTGGATCTGCACGTTGTCGTCGCTGCAGGCAGCCGGTGGCACGTGCGTCTTTCTCGCGGCCAGGGGGGCCCGCACCACCGAGTTGGGAACACGGCGTATTGAAGACGACGAAGAACGCCAGTACTTCGCCCGCCGTGCAGGGCGAATCCAGCTGCAGGCCATCGGTTCGGCCCTGTTGCTGACGCTGCTTCTCGTGACCGTATCGGTGCTCATCCCCTGGCGGTTGCCGATCGACGGCTAGGCCTGCCGCCGGCTCGTGGAACGCACCCCTCGCGGGAGAGTCTCCGGGCTAAGTGTCCTGCCCCTCACGGCTGACGAAGGCGTAGGGATCGGCCCGTATGGTCGCCTCCCCCCGGTCCCACATGGTCCGCGCCTCCAGCAGATGGGCCTGGGCATCGAGCACCGACCCGACGCGCAGACCGTCGTCCCGCAACAGATCTGCCAGCCGGTCGTAGCGTTGCACCCAGCCGGCGAACGCGTGTCGCCTGCAGCTGATCTCGTGGTGCTCTGGTCCCAGCTGCAGGCTGTACTTCACTTCATCACCAAACAGGTAGGGAGCAGCGGCCAACTCCTCCACACCGTGCATCGAAGTATTCGGTCGCAGGCCGCAACCGAGAAACAGCAGCTGACCGTTCAGGTGGCGAAGCTTTCGCAAGGGCGACCGTGCTCCCACCGGGGTTCTGTCCAGATGATGGTCTGCCACGATGGACGCCGCCCGGGGACCTGTGGCACAGACCGAATGTGTTGGTGACCCGGAGCGCACCGTTCCCCCGCGCCTGCGGAAATGTTCCGGAATCGTACCGATGCAGCTGGGCGTCGTGTCGCGATCAAAGCGCGTCTGGTCAGCGTGAACGGTGGCGTAACTAAGTGCCGGCAGCAGCAGCGTACCCTGGGGGCCGAGAGCCCGCAGCAGTCCCTGAATCACCGTCTCGGGCCCCCCTTCGACGCGAGCCGATGGCCCTGCCGTCAGTGACGACAGCGAAGAATGAACGAGGAGGACACCCCCCGGGCGTACACCGAGGGCCGATACGGCGTCGGCGATGCGGGCCGATGTCGGTGCGTGAGCCTGCGTCACTCCGACGGCAGGTCGATCAAGAAACGGGCGCCCTCATCAGCGCCCGCTTCGGCAGACAGGGATCCGCCACACCGTTGGGCAATCCGGCGTGACACCGGCAGGCCCAGCCCCACGCCGGGTCCGCTCTTGGCACTGCGGCCGACGGCGAAGATGCTCTCCACCTCATCGGCTGCCACACCGGGACCATCGTCCTCGACGGCGATGCACACGCCGCCTTCGTGTCCGGTTGTTGTCAGACGGATCGTGCCGCCGTCAGTACCGTTGGCGCGATCGATCGCCTCGCGTGCATTCTGCACGAGATTGACCATGACCTGCAGCAACTCTCCCGGATGGGCGATCACGAGGGGCAATCCATCACTCAGATCGGCGATCAACAGGATGTTCTCCCGCTCGCAGCGATAGCGGCAAAGATCCACCGCTTCCGCCGCCAGGCCGTTGACGTCGAGGGGGCCGCGCTCCTCCCGCATGTGGGCGGACATGGAGTGTAGCCGGCGCGCCACCGACAGCGCCGTCCCGGTCCAGGTGTGCACGGTCCGGGCCCGCGTGCGCAGCTCGTCTATGTCTGGAGCTGCCTTTGACGACTCGTCATCCAGGGCCTCCAGCAGGAGCTCTTCATAGCCATTGACGACGCTGAGAGCATTGTTCAGCTGGTGGGCCACACCCCCGGCAAGTTCGCCGAACACATCGAGTCGCTGGCGTACGCACAGGGCGTCGAGCCATTCCTGCTCACTGCTCATGGACCTTACGGTAGCCACACGGCCCGTCGGCCACAACTGTGTGAACCCTGTGCCTTTTGAGGCGTATACACTGGTGTGAGTCCCATGTGATCTTCCGCCGGGAGCCTGTGTATGCATCTGTCCATCGTCGTCATTCTTCTGACGGCCGTCACCGTCAGGGCCGCCGATCCCGCCACTGTACATCTGATTCGGCGCGCCGGCCACCTGCCACAGGCCTGGTATGTCGAACAGGCCCGGCAGTGGCAACAGCAGTTGACCGACCATCCGGACGACTCCCGTGGCTGGTACAGCCTGTATGTGGCCAGGCAATACAGCGGGCCCCGGGGGCGGGCGGATCTGTCGCCGGTTCTCGAGTCGATGGCGCGCCACGTCCCCTCCAGTTGGGAACTGCCCTACCTCCGGGCTCGGGCCGAGACCGACCGCCAGCGGAAGGTGGCTTTTCTTGAACAGGCGCTGGCGCGCTGTGGCCACTGCGGCGAGGTCATCGAAGACCTCGCCCTCGAACGTGAACTGACCAGCGATCGCGGCGGCGCTGATGACCTCTGGCGACAGCTCTACGACAGTGCCGTCCTCGCCCGCGGGCTGCTGGACTATGACTACAACCTGCTGCACAGCGTCACCGAGGGGGCCATCCTCATCACCAACGGCGACAACGACACGTACCCTGCGTGGATGCTGCAGCGCGCCCGTGGTGTGCGCCCGGACGTGCTGGTCCTCAATCTGTATCTCGCTGACAACCTGCGACCCCATTTGCAGAAAGCTCTCAGCCTGCACGGTGTCACCATCGACACTGCGACTCTTCAGGATCTGCCACACGATGACAAGCCAGCCTTTCTGGCGGCTCTCGTCGAGACCATCGAAGCCGTAGCTCCCGACACGCCCCTCTACCTGGCCCTCACCCTCGGCGCCGACCTGCGCCAGCCGCTGGCCCCGCGACTGCAACTGACCGGGCTGGCAGCTCGTGTCGGTCCTGCCGGACCGGCGGAGCTGCGCCGGAACCTGGAGCAGCGCTTCCGGCTCGATTCTCTCCGGCAGGACTGGTACGCCGATTCGCACGTGTCGACGCGCCCCATCGTACGACGCCTCAACGGCAACTACTCCTACCCCATGCTCGCCCTGGCGCGGGCCCTCGATCCCACCGAAACCGAGGCGGCCAGCCGTTGGCGTAGACTGGCGTTGCGACTGGCTCGGGACAGCGGTGATGCCCATCTCGTCGAACACGTGCAGTCCCGGCTGGGCGGCAGCTGAACCGGGTGCGGGATGCGACTCAGGAAGACGGCGACGAAACCCTCGTCTCGCGTCTCTGGTCCGGAGACACGGCAGCCTTTGACGAGCTATATCGCCGGTATTCCCGGCGCCTGCTGGCCTATGTCCACCGCATGGTACGGGACGAACCGGTGAGTCAGGATCTGCTGCAGGAGGTCTTTCTGCGTCTGCTGGAAGGAGAGGGCCGCTACGATCCCCAACGGCCCCTGGCACGCTGGTTGTTCGCCGTGGCCCACAACCTCAGCTGCAGCGAACTGCGGCGCCGCCAGGTTCGTCGTCAGTCCGAAGAGAGTGCCACCGCCGAGGCCCGGCATGTGGCCCAGGCCCTGCAGCCGCCGCCACCGGGAGATGGCCTCGATAACGAGCGCTTCGGCCGGCGACTTGCCGAGGAGTTGTCCCATCTCGATCCGGATCGGCGCAGCGCTTTCCTGCTGCGCCACGGCGAGGGTTTCTCCATCGCCGCCATCAGTGACGTTCTCGGTTGCCCACCGGGGACGGTGAAGTCCCGCATCTTCTACGCCGCCCGCGAGTTGGGCGAGCGGCTCCGTCCCTACGATCCCGCGGCAGGAGATCAGGCCGCTCCCGATGGAGGTCCCGCCCGATGACGCAGACACCTTTCACCCCGTGCGAAACCGTACACGCTCTGCTTGCCAGCGCCGACGAC
>PBSR01000054.1 GCA_002726335.1 Gemmatimonadaceae bacterium | reverse complement strand
TGTCCGCCTCTGTCGGCATGCCTTTCATGGTGACTGGAACTACACCATCCGGCCGACGGCAGACCCATGAAACGCACCCCTTATTCATCCGTGAGCCCTAACGGGTTTTCTTCGACGGCGCCCGCGCGACCATCCCTTCGTAGTCGGCGATCGTGTCCACGGCGAAGATGTCATACCAGCCGCCGACGTGGAGGACAGGTACGTCGATCTGCTCGTAGCGATCGGCGGCCACAGGCTTCCAGTATTCGTCACGCGTCGGGTGGGCGAGCCAGTTGCGGAAGAAGGGGATCTGTCGACCCGTGGCTCCCACGTCCAGCGTCGACAGCGGCAACAGTTTCAGGGCGGCATCCAGATCGCGCGTGGAGGCGTCATACCCAGGGGGATCGGTGACGAACATGGCCCAGAGCGCACCCAGCGCCAGCGGCAAGGCACCCTGGCCATGGGCCACGTCGTAGAAGCTGGCACCCGTGACGACGGTCAGCATGGACTTGACCGCAGGGTGGCCGAGCGGTGCCGGTTGCCATTGAGTCATGCCGACGTAGGAGCCGCCCGTCGTGGCGATGCTGCCATCAGACCAGGGTTGTGCGGCAACCCATGCCTGCACCTCGTAGCCATCGCTGGCCTCCGCCCGTACCGGGTCGAACACCCCCTCTGAATCGAAGCGTCCCCGAACGTCCTGCACGACATAGGCATAACCGCGTTCGGCGAAGAACCGGGCGTTGTCGTTGTCGCCGCCCCCTTTGTCGTACGGGGTCCGCTCGAGAACTGCCGGCCATGGGCCTTTGCCATCCGGCAGGAAGAGGTTGGTCGCCAGCAGGGCGCCATCCGACAACGGTACCATCACCTCCAGCTGCTCGACGACACCGAATTCTGCTTGAGAACCGGACGCCTTCGCCCAGGCAGTCGCCTGGAGCAGACACACGGTGACGACGAGACGAAGGAAGAGGGCCATGGTCACTCCTAGCGATCCCAGGGGAAGGTGAAGGTCGGTTGCCGTGTGAAGCGCTTCTGTGAGATCGTCAGTCGACCCCCGGCGCCCGGCGCCAGTCTCACGGTGAAGTCTGAACCGTCACCAGGTACATCCACCTGGGCCCCGCCCTCCACGGCGACGCTACCTATTTCGTGCTCGCCATAGGCACCCGCCTGCACGGTGACGTGGCGTTCGTGCACAGGGTCCAGGTTCACCAGCTGTACGCTGACCTCACCGTCACTCATGGAATCGACGAGAGCGGCCACGTCGGGCGGCAGACCGGCCCGCCTGGCGGATGGGTCGAAGTAGCGTAGCCGGCAATGCAGCGTGTGGGCGGATCGACCCACAGGAATGCCGCCGAGCATGAGTCGCACAAGTCCCTCGGTGATGGCGGGGTTGATGGCGTTCATGTCGTCGGACAGGCGCGTGTCCGGCGCCGTGTCGTCGGCGGCCATGCGCGACATGCGGTCTCGGAGTTGTGCCAGACCGCGGTCGAGCTCGGTCTCGGGGTACATCGGATTGTCGCCCTGGAGAAACTGCACCCAGGGGTCGCCGGCAAGCCGCTGCCGATCCGAGTCGCGCTGTGACCAGTACCAGACATCGTGAGCCCCGGGCGAAAACGGGTGCGGTCGGAAGTCGTACCAGCCGTCGGCGCCGTGCATGTGGGGGTAGACATCCCGGCCGTCTTCCTGCCTGGCATTCTCGTTGACCTTGTCGAGCACGCCGCGCCAGGTGTCGGTGTAGGATGAGTCTCCCGTGAGCAGCAGCCCGTGGCCGAAGCCGTAGTGGGCGCGTGAGTAGCAGGCAGGTCGGTTCGCCTTCTGTCCCGTCTGCGGCACGGTGACGGTGAACCCCCAGCCGTAACAGCCCCCCCACCAGTTGCCGCCGGCGGCACCGCCGATGGTGCCGTCGAGACCGACGTTGGACGGGATGATTCCGCCGTTGTCGTCGGTGCGCTGCATCCAGGCGTCGACGTAATCGACGACCCACTGCCGATACGGATCCTCTCCGGTGATCATGTAGGCCACCAGGCCCAGGTGGGTGGCCTCAAGATTCAGCGGACAGTCGCCGACGACATCGGTGTACTCCTCGAAGTGGGCGAGCATCTCGCCGAAGGTGCGCTCGCCGTGGCCGAGGCCGAAGCGGCCCTCGATCTCGATGGGGTCGCCGGCCCAGTCCAGCCCGGTGGCCTTGCGCATCAACGGACCCCGGCTGCCGTTGAACATGGAGCGGATGAGACGGTGATCGGGATCGTAGTTCGGGGCGAACGAATCGGTGCCGTCGTACATGGCCGCCCAGCGTCGGAAGCGACGTTCGTAATTGTCGTCGTACGGGTCGCTGAGGCCGTAGAGCAGGTAGGCGGAAAGGCCTTCGCCGTGATGGAACCAGTCCAGCGACACGGGGAATTCCTTGTAGTACATGCCGTCGCGGGCCATGGGCACGTCGATCGTCCTGGCCTCGGTGTACTGGCGGATGTGGCCCTCGAAGCCGACACGGAACATGTCGAGAATGTCGTCCGGGGCACCGAGGGCGTGGAGCAGCGTCCAGTTCAGCTGGTTCTCGGCGGCATCATCCGGCCCGTCATCGCCCCCCCATCGCGGCACACACAGCAGATATCCCGAATGTGGATCGAAATACTTGGCGAAGAAATCGCGGCAGGCCTGGGCCTGGCTGTCGAGCAGGTGACGCTCGAGCAAGGCCCAGCGCGGTGGTGCGATGGCGGTGTCGAGGTTGAGCAGGGGATTATGGGGGGCGGCCATGGGGGTCCTTACCTGGTGAGGACGGAGGCGGCGATGGATTGGGTGGTGGAGTAAGGGGGATGGGGTGAGCTTGGGCAAGTTGGCGCGGGGTGAGTTTGGAGCTGGCTCAGCGTCGCGGGGCGTGCCCGGCGCCTCCGGCCGCCGTCGGCACGGTCAGTGTACCTGGTGCGTGCGCTGATCCAGTGCCTCCAGGTCGAGTTCGCTGCGCGAACTCTGAAGTGAGGCGATCAATCGGCGGGCTGCGGTCATCGGAGGTTGTCACCATGGCTCGGGTGTAGCTGCGATCGCGATGGTGGGTGCACTCGGCAAAGACACAGACGAGGCGTCCCGAGGGGGTCAGCGCCACATCGGGAAAGGCCTCGTAGATGTCGTCATCACGGCTGACAGTGAAACGTTCCATGGTGGTTCTCCTTGCTTCCAATATACCGCGTCGAGCCATCGCCCTATACTACCTGCGATGACCGATCCCGAAGAGGACGAATCCCGCCGCGGCTGCAGTCTCCGCGCCCTGCTCACCGGCCTGGCGGGCGCTCTGTTGCTGAGCTTCTGGTCTACCTGGAATGACATGATGATCAAGGGGTCCGGGCTGGCCACCTGGAACTGGACCCCCGGGGCGATCTGCGTGTTTTTCGCCCTCGTCTTCGTCGTCAACACCGCTCTCGGCTGGCTGCGGCGTTCGTGGGCCCTGACAAAGACCGAGCTGGCCGTCGCCTACGTCCTCATCCTGGTGGCCAACACGCTGACGGGACGTGGTTTCTCCAGTCAGATTCTGCCCGTCATCACCGGGGCCACCTACTACGGCACACCGGAGAATGACTGGGGTAATATCGTCGAGCCCTATCTGCCCGTCTGGCCGCTGCCTCAGGGTCGCGATGCGCTGTGGCAGTTCTACGAAGGCAGTCCCGGGGGTGTGATTCCCTGGGGAGCCTGGGCGGGGCCGCTGGCCTGGTGGGGGATCTTTGCCCTGGCCCTGTTTCTGACGATGACCTGCATCATGGTGATCCTGCGCAAGCAGTGGGTGGAATACGAACGGCTCGCCTACCCCATGGGGCAGCTGCCCCTGGCCATGGTAGAGCAGGACAGCACCGACACGGGGGCGATGAAGCCCCTGTTCAAGAACTGGATGCTGTGGGCCGGTTTCGCCGTACCCTTCGCCCTGGGGTCGCTCAACGCACTGCACAACTACTTCCAGGTGGTCCCCACCGTCGTCACCTACCTGCCCTCCATCCCCATCCTGCGCGGCATGGCGGCCATCCAGTTGCGCATCTCGGCGTCGATGGTGGGCTTCTCCTACTTCGTGCCACCGGGAATCGCCGCCGGACTGTGTTTCTTCTACCTGGTGACCACCGTGCAGCGCGGCCTGTGGGGTTTCATGGGCTGGGGCAGCAAGGAGGACGCCATGGGTGCCTACAGCCAGTACACGGAGCCCGATATCATCCACCAGGCGATGGGGGCGATGATCGTGCTCGTCATCGGTACCCTGTGGATCGGCCGGGCCCATCTGCGGGCGGTGTTCCGCAAGGCCTTCACCGACGACCCGGCCATCGACGACAGCGACGAGATACTGTCGTACCGCATGGCGGTGGGCGGCGCGGCCACGGGACTGTCGGTCATGGGGGTGTGGCTCTGGCGCACCGGCATTGCACCACCCCTGGTGATTCTGTTGCTGACATCGGCCTTCATCATCTTCATCGCCATCTCCCGCACCGTGGCCCAGGGCGGGGTGGCCAACATGTTTCCGCCGACGAACCCACCCGACTTCGTCGTCTCCGGCGTGGGCTCATCGGCTATCGGCGCCAAGGGCATGGCAGGGCTCTCGATCTGTTATGCCTGGAGCGTCGACACCCTGATCCTGATGATGACCGCCGTGGCCAACGGTCTGAAGCTGTTGACCGAGATGGGCGCCGTACATCGGCACCGACGCCTGTTCGGCGGCATCGTCGCCGTCATCCTGGTGACCCTGCCCACCTCGATCGGTCTCATCCTGTTTCTGGGGTACGAGCACGGTGCCATCAACCTGTCGCCCTTCTACTTCAACAATGTGTCGCAGTATCCCTTCCGCTTCATGCAGATCAACGTCGACACACCGTTTACCGCCAGCTGGATCGGCTGGGCCCACACGGCGGCCGGCGCCGCGGTCATGTCGGCACTCATGGCGGTGCAGCACCACTACCTCTGGTGGCCCTTCCATCCACTCGGTTACCCGGTGAGCTGTGTGTTTGGTGGCATGTGGTTCAGCGTCTTCATCGCCCTGGTGCTGAAGACGACGATTCTCAAGTATGGCGGCCCCCTGCTGCTGGCGCGGCTGCGCCCCATCTTCCTCGGTCTGATTCTGGGGGAGGCCAGTGTCGGCGGTTTCTGGGTCCTCGTCGATGCCTGCACCGGGATGCAATCGAACACCCTGCGAGGCGTCTTTTTCGGCTAAAGAGCAAGGAGCATGAGATGACTCTGAGCGATGCGCAGATCCGTTTCTTCCACACCTTTGGGTACCTGTCCTGGCCAGGTCTCTTCGACGCCGATGAAATCGTCGGCATCACTGACGAGTTCGAACAGACGATCCAGAGTGTCGGCGGCGGGACGGATCACGATGGCAGCCAGCGTACGATGTTCGGCGGCCCCATCGAGCACCGGCCGGCGTTGTGCAGACTGCTCGATGACGAGCGCATCAAGGCCCTGGCCAGCGCCGCCCTCGGTGACGACTTCAACTACGCCTCGGGTGACGGCAACTACTATTCGGGGGACACGGGCTGGCACCCGGACGGCAACTGGGGAGAGCTGTTCTCCTGCAAGGTTGCCTTCTACCTCGATCCTCTGACGGCGGACACCGGCGCTCTACGCGTGCTCCCGGGCAGCCAGTCTCCCGATCACTTCATCCGGACCGAGGGGATCGATCCGAATGATGCAGAAGAACTGTTCGGCGTGTCACCGCGCGATTTCCCGGGTGTGGTCGTGCTCGAATCGCAGCCAGGGGACATGGTCATCTTCAATCACGATCTCTACCACGCCGCCTTCGGTGGCAGCCAACGTCGGCGCATGTTCACAATGAATCTGACGCGGCACTGCCGGACGGACGAGGATCGACAGACCTTGACCCGGTATCTGAGTGCTCACTCTCCCGGCTGCCATGACACGGACACCGGTGCCGGCATGTTCTATCCGACCATGGTGGACACCGCAGGAGAAACCCGCCGTCAACATCTGCAACAGTGTGCCGAGTTGCATGACGAGATGTTTCCTCAGTTCGCCCGACGTCGCGCGTGAGTTACGTCCTCGCCCTCGATCAGGGCACCAGCTCGTCTCGTGCTCTGGTGTTCGACGAGGCCGGGCGGATCGTCAGCGTCGCCCGGCAGCCCATCGAGCAGATCTACCCCCGTCCGGGATGGGTGGAGTATGATCCGGAACAGATCTGGGTGACACAACGAGATACGGCGCGCCTGGCGCTGAAGCAGACGGGACTGGCCGCCGCAGACGTGGCCGGCATCGGCATCGCCAATCAGCGCGAGACCGTCGTGCTGTGGGAACGGGCCTCCGGCCGGCCGCTGCACAACGCCATCGTCTGGCAGGACAGGCGCACCGCGGACCGGGTGCAGCAGCTACGCGCCGACGGTCACGAACCGATGGTGCAGCAACGAACCGGCCTGGTCCTCGATCCGTACTTCAGTGCCACGAAGATCGCCTGGCTCCTCGATCATGTACCCGAGGCGCGTCAACGCGCCGAGGCAGGAGAGCTGGCTATCGGCACCATCGACAGCTGGCTGCTGTGGAAGCTGACCGGTGGCGCCAGGCACGCCACGGACGTGACGAACGCCAGCCGTACGCAGCTGTTCGACCTGCATCGTCACACCTGGGACGAGGACCTGCTGGCCCTGTTCGGCCAGCAGTGCACCCAACCCGGCATGGCGAAGAACACGTACGGCACCGGCTGCTTCCTGCTACTGCATACCGGCCGGTTACCGGCGCCGAGCCAGGCCGGTCTGCTGACTACGATCGCCTGCCAGCAGCGTCAGGACGCGCCGGAGTTCGCTCTGGAGGGCAGTGTCTTCACTGCCGGCGCTGCCATCCAGTGGCTGCGGGATGGTCTGGGTATCATCGACAGTGCCCCGCAAGTCAACGACCTGGCAGCCTCCGTGTCCGACACCGGCGGGGTCTGGGTGGTGCCCGCCTTCGCCGGTCTCGGTGCGCCGCACTGGGACCCGGCGGCACGGGGGACCATTCTCGGCCTGACCCAGGGCACGACGAAGGCACACATCGCCCGGGCCACACTGGAAGGCATCACGTTCCAGGTGGCCGATGTTCTGGCAGCCATGGAGATCGACGCCGGGCAATCGCTGACGGAACTGCGCGTCGATGGCGGGGCGGCGGCCAGCAACCTGCTCATGCAGATGCAGGCCGATCTGCTCGGGGTACCCGTGCTGCGGCCCGTGGTGACGGAGACAACGGCGTTGGGCGCGGCGCTGCTGGCAGGTCTCGGCGCCGGTGTCTGGTCGGAGGCCGCCGCCACTACCGACAGCTGGCAGGTGGAGCGACGGTTTGAGCCGACGTCCTCCGCCGCCGAGCGACAACAACGTCACGCGGACTGGAAGAAGGCGGTGGCACGAGCCGCAGGCTAGTCAGCCGGCCACAGCAGCTTCCAGGACCTCGCTGGGTGTGGGCTGCACTTTCCAGATGTCCATGGCGTACTCCCACACGGTGCGATCGGAGGAGAAGCGGCCCATGCGGGCACTGTTGAGGATCGACATGCGGGCCCAGGCGTCCGGGTCGCGCCAGGCGGCGTCGACGCGCTCCTGTGTCGCGACGTACTCATCGAAGTCGGCCAGCACCATGAAGGGGTCACCGCGTTCCAGCAGTGACTCGACGATGGGCGTGAACAGATCGGGTCGGCCCGGAGACAGCGCTCCGGAGGCGAGAAAATCGATGACGGCCCGCAACTCGCGGTGGTTGTCATAGACGGCGATCGGATCGTAACCGCCGGCACGCCGTTCCCGTACCTGCTCCATGTCGGGGCCGAAGAGGAACAGGTTCTCCTCACCCACGGCCTCAGCGATCTCGACGTTGGCACCATCCGGCGTACCGATGGTCAGTGCCCCGTTGAGGGACAGCTTCATGTTGCCCGTACCCGACGCCTCCATCCCCGTGGTCGAGATCTGCTCTGACAGGTCGGCGGCGGGAATGATCCGCTCCGCCTGGGAGACATCGTAGTTCGGCAGGAAGACGACACGCAGGCGACCGGCGACATCCTCGTCCTCATTGACCAGCTGACCGACAGCGTGCATCAGCTTGATGATCATCTTGGCCGTGTAGTACGCCGGTGCGGCCTTGCCGGCGAAGAGCACCGTACGGGGTACGATGTCGAGGCTGTGGACCTCCTTCACCCGGCGGTAGAGGGCGATGACGTGCAGCAGGTTGAGCAGTTGCCGTTTGTATTCGTGGATACGCTTGATCTGCACGTCGAGCATGGCGTCGGGGTCGATGATCTGGCGGCTTTGAGATGTGATGTACTCCTCCAGGTCGACCTTGTTGCTCCGCTTCACATGGCGCCAGGCCGTGCGGAAAGCGCCGTCGTCGGCCAGCGGCTCGAGAGCTTCCAGGGCGGACAGGTCGCGGATCCACTCGTCGCCGATGTGTTTGGTGATCAGCTGCGCCAGACGGGGGTTGCACTGACGCAGCCAGCGCCTGGGTGTGATGCCATTGGTCTTGTTGCGGAACTTCTGCGGCCACAGTTCGGCGAAGTCACGGAACAGGTCTTCGCGGATGATACGCGAGTGCATCTCGGCAACACCATTCACCGCGTGGCTGCCGACGATGGCCAGGTGCGCCATCCGTACCCGCTTCTCGTCACCCTCTTCGATCAACGATGTGCGGCGCAGCAGGTCGACGTCACCGGGACGATGCACCTTCACCCGTTCGAGGAAGCGTCGGTTGATCTCGTAGATGATCTGCATGTGACGCGGCAGCACGCGCTCCAACAGGCTGACGCGCCATTGCTCCAGCGCCTCGGGCAGGACCGTATGGTTGGTGTAGCCGAAACACTGGACGGTGATCTCCCAGGCTTCCTCCCAGCGCAGCGAAGCTTCGTCGACGAGGATGCGCATCAACTCGGCGATGGCCAGGGAGGGATGGGTGTCGTTGAGCTGGAAGGCGTGTTTGCTGGCGAAGTCACGGAACCCGCGATGCTGCTTGAACCAGCGGGCCAGGGCATCCTGCAGGGTGGCTGACACAAGGAAATACTGCTGCTTGAGACGCAGCTCGCGGCCGACGAAGAAGTTGTCGTTGGGATAGAGCACGCGGGTAATCGTCTCGGTGCGGTTCTTATCCTCTACCGCCCGCTCGTAATCACCATAGTTGAAGTGCTCGAGGTTGAACTCCCGCGTCGCCTTGGCCGACCACAGTCGCAAGGTATTAACCGTGCCATTCTCGAATCCTGGAACGGGTGTGTCGTAGGCCATGGCCAGCACCTGCTCGCCGCCAACCCAGGAAAACCGCAGGTGGCCGCGGGCATCGGCGCCTTCCTCGACGCGGCCGTAAAAGCGGATGGGGTAGACCTTTTCCGGCCGCGGGATCTCCCAGGCATTGCCGGTGCGCAGCCAGTTGTCGGGGGCCTCCACCTGGAAGCCGTCGAAGATGCGCTGCTGGAAGATGCCGTACTCATAACGCAGGCCGTAGCCGAAGACGGGCAGTTCGAGGGTGGCGGCTGAATCGAGGAAACAGGCTGCCAGACGGCCGAGCCCGCCGTTGCCCAGTCCCGGCTCCGGCTCCTGTTCGAGCAGATTCACAAGATCCTGGCCGGTCTCGGCCATGGCCTGCCGCGCCTCTTCGTAGAGATTGAGATTGATCAGGGCGTTGGCCAGCAGGCGACCTGTCATGAACTCGAGGGACATGTAGTAGACCCGCTTGACGTCGGCATCGTAGTAGCCCTGCCGGGTATCCGTCCACTGGTCGACGAGACGGTCGCGAACCGCCATGGCCAGGCTGAGGAACCTGTCGTGACGGGTGGCGGTGAAGCGGTTCCTGGCCAGCGACAGGCGCAAATGCTGAGCGACGTCGTCGGCCAGCGAGCGGGTCCGTCGGGGGTCGTGTGTCGGTTGCGTGGGTTCGTTCATGCCTGATAATGTACCAACTGACGCCAAACCTGCCTTTCGCCAGGCTCCCGATTGGGCGAGATTGCACGGCCATGGGCAAGCTCAACATCGATCTCGGCAAGGTGCTGGCCACGCAGGGCGGCAACCATGCGATCCTCGTCATCGACGATTCCGCCATCGCCCGCAAGACGCTGGCGAAGAACCTCGAGTACTACGGCTTCGACGTCTTTGAAGCCGAGTCCGGCATCGAGGGTCTGCAGTCCTACCTGGCGAACAAGCGCGAGATCGCCATCGTCATCCTCGACATCGTCCTGCCGGATGTGCCCGGCGAGAGGATCCTGGCCAAGCTGCAGGAGCTCGATCCGGAAGTGAAGGTCATCGTCTGCACCGAGTCGGCCAGCACCGAATTCAAACAGCAGGGGCAGAAGGTGGCCGGTGTGCTGCGCAAGCCGATTTCGACCGACAAGCTCCTGCGGGTGCTGCACCTGGCTCTGGGCATGAGTCCGAACACGGAAGATGACGCCTGAGCCGCCTTCACGTCTGAGGGTTGACGGGTCCGACGACTATGGCGAACTGCACGATGCAGTAGCCCGGGTTCTGCCCGTCACGGCAGATGGCACGCGGCGCCCTCCGGACCGCGAGGC
>PBSR01000053.1 GCA_002726335.1 Gemmatimonadaceae bacterium | reverse complement strand
GTCAAAAGCGGAGAAAGAGACTCGTATTTCCTTCGGAGCGTTTCGATATCCACGCTCCAAACATGACTCCAACTACATCATGAAGTCTAGTGCTTATTTCTCGGAGAGCCCTAAATGCGGCCAGGGCGCATGTTGCGCGTGGTGATCTGAACGCAGCGGCGAGGACCTTCCGTACAGGCCTTGAACGATGCCAGAGTGCCAGACTCTACCAGGGCTACGGCGACCTTCTCATGCAGAGGGGCGATTTCACCGGCGCCCTCGATGCGTACAGGAGTTCTCTGAAACTGGCGCCGGATAACGACGACGCGACGAACAGCCTCGGATGGTGCTTCTACAAGACGGGCAGACTGAACAAAGCTGCAGTCTTTTTTCGCTCTGTCCTCGAGCGTTCGATGCATGCACAGTTCAACTTCGCGCTCGTGCTGTTGGCTCAGGGAGAGCACCAGGCTGCTGCTGACGCCTATGCGACGGCCTTGGAGGAACACGGGGTGCAGATAGCGCAACAGATCGGCGCAGTTGGCGACCTTCAGGAATTGGTCGATCGTGCGGGCAACTCGCCGGAACTCGAGGAACTGCTACGAATGATGGCAGCCCCTCCATAGCGTTCATGGTCACTCGGGCGCTCGACCGTGGCGAATGCCGCGTGCCTGGCCTTCCCGTCCACTCACACACGGCGAGCCCCGTGGGGGCCTACGGCTACAGCTTCAACCGCTTGAATATCCGCTCCGGGATCAGCCGGATCACGAGCAACAGCCAGCGCCAGAACCAGGGCGTGTAGAGCACGTCCCGTCTCTGCTTCCAGGCACGCAGGATATCGGCTGCCACACGCTCCGACGGGGCCACCAGGAACATGCCCTCCTTGCCCTGTGTCATCGGGGTGTCGACGAATCCAGGTTTCACTGTGAGCACGTGTACTCCTGTCGGTGCCAGGCGGTTCCGCAGTCCTTGCAGAAAGGTCGACAACCCCGCCTTGGCCGCTCCGTACGGGTAGTTCGACTGGCGGCCGCGATCGCCGGCGACGGAGCCGATGCAGATGATGCCACCCTCGCCGCGACTCTCGAAGTCGTTGGCCAGATGGGCCAGGCAGACGGCGGCGGCGGTGAAATTCGTCGTCAGCGTCTGCACCATCTGCGACGTGTCCGTGCGTTCTGCGTGGGCCTCACCCATCACACCGAAGACGCAGACGACCAGATGGAACTGGCCGGCGTCCGAGCGTACACGGTCTGCCAGGGTTGCGTGGTCGTCGAGGGCGAGGGCGTCGAATTCGAGCAGGTCCACGATCCGTTCGGTGCGCAGTCGCAGATCGGCGGCCACAGGCTCCAGCGTGCTGCTGCGTCGCGCCGCCAGCACGAGGTCCCAGCCCTGCCGCGCCAGCCCCTCGGCAATGGCCTGGGCGATGACGGAACGAGCGCCGAGAATGAGGGCCCGGCTCCCCGGGGCGACACTCATGACAACCCCAGACGGTCGGATTGCAGCGAACGGAAGCGACCCTGCGGGTCGACCTGTCGTCGCAGTCGGCGGAATTCTTCGAGACGTGGATACATGGCAGCGAACTGATCCTGAGTGATAACGGAGTCCTTGGCGAGATAAACGCGACCACCCGCAGCGATGATGTCGTCGGTGGCGGCGCGCACGGCCTCTTCGATGGCGTCCGTGCGGGGAAAGTCGAGGGCGAGAGTGTAACCCGGCAACGGGAATCCGAGGGGGCCGGACGGGTGATCGCCGAAGGTCTTGAGCACCGCCAGGGCACACGGAGCGGCGCGATTCGTCCGTTCGAGGGCCGCTGCCATCACCGCCTCGCCGTCGACTCCGGGCACGGCGAACTGGAACTGCAGAAAGCCGCGTCGACCGTAGAGCCGGTTCCAGCCATCGATCGCGTCGAGGGGATAGAAATACGGGTCGTAATGCACAGTGGCTGCAACCCGTCGACGCCACTGCATGCCATGCTTGGCCCGGTTGACCAGATGCAGTCCGGGACGCACCACCAGGTTCATCGGCAGGTCCGGTACCGACAGCCGCGGCGGGCGGTGCAGCGGCTGCAGGCGTCCGTCTTCGGCGTGGGCTCCGAGCATGACCTGACCTCGGCCTCGACCACGTCGCGTCAGGGTGTCGATCCAGGCGACGGAGTAGGGGTAATCGTCCTGGGTTTCGCACAGCACACGGCAGGTCTCCGAGAGGCTGCCAGTACGGAGGCTGACATTCTTTACAAAGACAGAGTGCACGGGCTGCAGACGGAGGTCGACGGCGTAGATGACGCCGGTCAGGCCCATGCCACCCATGGTCGCCCAGAACAGCTCGGCATGGTCCTCGCGGGAACAGGTGACCAGGCTGCCATCAGCCAGCACGATCTGCAGCGTCTCCACGAATGCCGAAAGGGAGCCGACACCGTGATGGTTCTTCCCGTGGACATCGGCGGCCACACAACCGGCCAGCGTCGGAAACTTGGTGCCCGGAGTGACGGGCAGGAACCAGCCTCGGGGCAGGGCGAAGTCAATCACCTTGTCGAGGGTGGTCCCACCCTGGGCGCGGAGTCGTCCCGTCTGAGCATCAAAGCTCAACAGGTGGCCGAGCGACGGGCCGCTGAGGATCCGCGCCGCCAGGGCGGCGTCGCCGTAGCTCCGGCCGAGCCCACGGGGGATCAATGCCTTTCGGGTATCCCGGAGGCAGGCGCGTACCCCCTCCAGGTCACGTGGCTGGTCGATCTCGGCGCTGAGCCGGGGATGGCGGCCCCAGCCGCTGACGATCTGGTTCATGGCATCACGGGGTTTCGAGGTTGACTCACCTTCCGTAGATAACCCCGTCCCGTACCCGGAGCAAGGCCGGGTCGCGCGCTTGGCGCTGCAGAGGGGGGCCAGTACATTCATATCCTCAATTCCCGCAGCTACTTACTCGCATGATGTGGACCGCCTTGGACCTGTCTGGACACACCCTCTTCGCCCTCAGCCTCGTGGCCCTCGCCCTAGGTCCCGCCGCCTACGGTGCGGCTCGAGTCGCCGGGCATATGATGGCCGCCCTGGATGGGTTCGTCTTCGTCGCCATCACCGGCCTCGTCGTCATCCATATCGTACCCGAGAGTGTCGAACTGGCAGGCTGGCTCGCCGTGGCCGGTGTCGTGATCGGCATCTGGCTGCCAACTCTGATCGAGCACCGCCTGCGTTCGATGGCGCGGCAGGTACATGTCGTTACCCTCGTACTCGGCCTCATCGCCATCGCCGCCCACGCCTTCACCGATGGCCTCGCCCTGGGTACGGACACCGGCGCCCAGGGCCGTTCCCACATGCTCCCCATGGCCGTCGTCGTTCACCGTCTGCCCGTAGGCCTCACCGTCTGGTTTCTGCTGCGCCCTCTGTATGGCCGGCGTATGGCCACTGCCGCCCTCGGACTGATGGCTGCGGCGACGACGGCGGGTTTTCTCTCCGGCGGAGCGGTGCCTGCCACTCTCGAGAGCCGTATCTGGGGACTCTTCCAGGCCCTGGTGGCCGGATCGCTGCTGCACGTCGTCCTCCACCGTTCCTATCCGGTGACGGCCGGATCCGTAGCGGCCGCGACACGTCGCTGGCAGTCCGGACTCGGTGCTGTCGCCGGACTGCTGTTGCTGGGCACGACGATGACCGGACACGATCTGGGTCCCAGCATAGCCGGGGGAGTCCACGTGTTCTACACGCTGGCGCGCGAATCGGCGCCCGCCCTGCTGTTTGCCTACGTCGCCGCAGGTCTCGTCTACGGCCTCATGCCCCGGGGCACGGTGCAGTGGATGGGGCGCGGCTCGAGCCTGTCGCAGGCGCTGCGAGGCATGGGGTTCGGTCTGCCCCTGCCGATCTGCTCGTGTGGTGTCGTGCCGCTTTACCGGTCCCTCGTCGTGGCCGGCGTACCGGCCACGGCGGCCATGGCCTTTCTCGTGGCCACGCCTGAGTTGAGCCTCGACGCGATTCTGATCTCCCTGCCCCTGCTCGGCGGTGAGTTCACCATCGTCCGCGTTCTGGCTGCGGCCGTGGTGGCTCTGTGTACGGGCTGGATCGTCGGTCGCTACGCCCGCAACCTTGGGGCGCGTCACAACGGCCAGGACGTGGTGGCGCCCACGCAGCCGCTGTGGCAACGTCTGCGCCAAGGTCTTGCCCAGGGCCTCGGAGAAGTCGTCGACACGACGGCGCCCTGGATCCTCGTCGGTCTGGGGCTGGCAGCGGTAGCCCATACTCTGGTCGGCGGGCGCTGGGATGCCATCGTGCCCGCCGGACTCGAGGTCGAATTCTTCGCTTTGCTGGGTATGCCGGTCTATGTCTGCGCCTCCGGTGCCACGCCGCTGGTGGCCGTCCTCATCCACAATGGTGTGTCCCCTGGCGCTGCCCTGGCCTTTCTGCTCACGGGCCCGGCGACCAATCTGACGACCCTGGGTGTGCTGACACGGCTGCACGGTCGTCGCATCGCTCTGATGTTCGGTGGCAGCGTCGTCGGCTTCTCTCTGCTGCTGGGGCGTACCGTGAATGCCCTGACGGATGTGAAAGGTGTGGTGCCCGATCTGGCTGTCCATCACGAGAGCGGTTTCGGATGGCTCGACGTGGCCCTGGCCCTGCTCACGGTGCTGTTCCTGGTTTCACTCGTTCGCCAGGGACCGCGCGCCTTTGTCGGCGAGTTGTTCGAAGCGGATGGGGATGGCGAGTCGGGACACGACCACGATGAGGACGACTCTTGCTGTGAGGACGGCAACGACGAGGACAGTTGCTGCCAGGACACCTGTTGCGCAGCGGGGGAGTCGGTGCCGGAGGCGGCAATGTCCGCGGTCGCCGCCGACTCGGCGACCACTACCGAGACAGAGCCCTGATGGAGGACCGTGACCGGTTGCTGGCCGGACGCCACGCCGATCCCTTCGCCTACCTGGGGATCCACGCTGATCCCACCGGTGGCCAGGTGATCCGCGCCTATCTGCCCGGCGCCCGGCAGGTCACCGTACACGGCCTTGCTGACGAGGCCCCGGTGGTTGCCCGGCATACGGCGGAGGGCATGTTCGAAGCAAGTCTGCCGGACCGGACCGAGGCCTTTGCCTACGAGCTGGGCATCGACTACGGGGACGGGTTCGTCCATCGGACGCGCGACCCGTACTCCTTTCTGCCCATGGTCACTGAATTCGATCAACACCTCTTCAACGAGGGCCGCCACCATCGCATCTACGAAGTCCTGGGAGCGCATGAGCGTGAGGTCGACGGGACCACGGGCGTGCACTTTGTCGTGTGGGCCCCGAACGCTCCCCGCGTCAGTGTCATCGGCGACTTCAACGGCTGGGACGGACGCCGGCACCCGATGCGGTCCCTGGGGGCCAGCGGTCTCTGGGAGTTGTTTCTCCCCGGCCTCGGTGCGGGGACGGTCTACAAGTTCGAAGTCGTGAGCCCCGCCGGGCAGCTGCTGACGAAGGCCGATCCCTGCGCCCGGGCGACCGAAGTGCCGCCGCAGACGGCTTCCATCGTCGCTCCACATCTGTCACATCCATGGCAGGACGACGACTGGATCGCTGCACGGCAGCAGAAGCAGTGGCTGCAGGAGCCCCTGTCGATCTATGAAGTGCATGCCGGGTCGTGGCGCCATGCGCAAGATGGCGGGCCCATGGGATGGCGGGATCTGGCCCAGGCTCTCGGCGATCACGTCGTCGATCTCGGCTTCACCCACGTGGAGCTGATGCCTATCGCCGAGCATCCCTTCGACGGCTCCTGGGGATATCAGGGCGCCGGTTATTTCGCGCCCACTTCACGTTTTGGCCAGCCGGATGATTTCGCCTGGTTCGTCGATCATATGCACGGGCGTGGAATCGGCGTCATCGTCGACTGGGTCCCCGGTCACTTTCCCACCGATGCCCACGGACTGGCGCGGTTCGACGGTACAGCCCTGTATGAGCACGAGGATCCGCGCCAGGGGGCGCACCCCGACTGGGGTACGCTGATCTTCAACTTCGGCCGCGCCGAGGTGTGCAGCTTTCTGCTGTCGAACGCACGTTTCTGGCTCGACCGCTACCATGTGGACGGGCTGCGCGTCGACGCCGTGGCTTCCATGCTCTATCTCGATTATTCGCGGGAAGCCGGCGAGTGGATCCCGAATCGCGACGGCGGTCGCGAAAACCTCGAAGCCATCGAATTCCTCAAGCAGATGAACATTCTCGTCCATGGGGATTACCCGGGGGTGCTGACCCTGGCGGAGGAATCGACGGCGTGGCCCGCGGTGTCGCAGCCGACCTACTCCGGCGGCCTCGGCTTCGGCTTCAAGTGGAACATGGGATGGATGAACGACATGCTGCAGTACATGTCGAGAGACCCCATCCACCGTCGACACCACCAGTCCGACCTGACCTTCGGCATGCTCTACGCCTATACCGAACATTTCGTCCTGCCTCTGAGCCACGATGAAGTCGTGCACGGGAAGGGCTCGCTGCTCGACAAGATGCCCGGGAACGAGTGGCAGAAGTTCGCCAATCTACGCCTGCTCTACGCTTACATGTTTACCTTCCCCGGCAAGAAGCTGCTGTTCATGGGCGGTGAGTTCGGTCAGTGGCAGGAGTGGAACTACAAGCGTGATCTCGAATGGGCCTGCCTCCAGTACGGCCCTCACGCCGGCGTGCAGTCCCTCGTGCGTGACCTCAACAGCATGTACCGCTCCCATCCCTGTCTGTACGCCACCGACGCCGATCCGGCAGGCTTCGAATGGATCGACTGCCATGATGCGGAGAGTTCCGCCATCGCCTTCGAGCGCCGCAGCGGGGACGACAGACCCCTCGTCGTGATCTGCAACTTCACGCCCATCGCCCGTGAGGGATATCGCGTCGGACTGCCCCGACCGGGTCGCTGGGTGGAGAATCTCAACACCGACGCCGGCGTCTACGGCGGCTCTGGCGCGGGCAATGACGGCGTCGTGCTGGCTGAGCCCGAGCCCTGGCATCATCGTCGGTGGTCGGCAGCTATGCGCCTGCCGCCGCTGTCCGTTCTGGTCCTGCAGCCCGATGCAGACTCAGACTGACTCGTTCGTATATTCATAGATCATGGTGAATCCCACCAGCAAAGAGAAACTCCTGATCCAGGTCCTGCGGAAGATTCCCATCTTCAAGGGCCTGTCGCCGTCACAGGTCAAGAAGATCCTCGGTCTCTGCCAGAACAAGGCGTACGAGCCGGGGGAGCACGTCTGCGACAGTGGCACGAAGCCGGACGAGATGTTCGTCCTGCTGTCCGGGGAGTTGGCGATCATCACGCCGGAAGGCTTGAAGGTGGCAACCATCCTGCCGGTGACGACGGTGGGCGAGATGGGTGTCATCACGGGGCAGCCACGGGTGGCCTCAGTGGAAGTCAGTAAACCCTCCGCCCTGTTCCTGATCCACAAGGCACAGTTCGACGCCGTGCTGCGCGACGACGAGGACATGCAGGCCAAGGTCTTTCGCGCCATCATCGACGTGCTCTCAGGCAAGCTGTCGAACGACAACATCCGGCTCCGTGACTACCAGATGGAAAAAGCCCGCTACGAAGGGCGCATCGCTGTTCTGCAACGTCGCCTCAAGGAGAACCAGAGCCGCGCCGGAATCGCTCTCGACATGGCGGCACACAAGACGGGGACGGATCGCGAGGAGCTGAACCTGCACGTAGAGGAACAGGTGAAAGATCTGATTCCCAGGATCCTCATCGTCGATGACGAGGCGGACTTTCGCCTCCTCGTCAAGGACGCCCTGCCCGGATTCGACATCGTCGAGGCCGAGCATGGCAGGCAGGCTCTCGAGATGGTGCAGGAGGTCAAACTCGACCTCGTGATCACAGACATCAACATGCCCGAAATGGACGGCATGCAGCTGCTGGAAAACCTCAAGGCGCAATACCCGGATCTGAAGGTTCTTGCTACCTCCGGATACGTCGAGGCCGAGGAGGTGCACAAACATCCTTTCGACGGTTTCATCGAGAAACCTCTGAGTCTGGAGCCTTTCCAGCTGCTGGTGGAGCAGACCCTGGGACAGCCCGACGCATGAGGCCATCAATATGTCTCTGAAGGTCGCCGCAGCCTATCTGTGGGCGCGACCGATCCCGATGGCCGGAGCCGCCATCGTCGTCGGCCTCGTCCTGCTGGCGATCCTGGCACCCCTGCTGGCCCCTTTCGACCCCCTCGAGCAGAATCTCTACGAGCGCCTGGGTCCGCCCTCCTGGGAGCATCCCATGGGGACCGACGATTTCGGTCGAGACATCCTCAGCCGGGTGCTCTACGGCTCACGCATCTCTCTGCGCATCGGCATGATCTGCATCTCCATCGCCCTCACCCTGGGGACGACCCTGGGACTTGTGGCCGGATACCGGGGCGGCCTGGTAGACACGGTGATCATGCGTTTCGTCGATGTCATGCTGGCCTTTCCGGCGATCCTGCTGGCCATCGCCATCGTCGCCGTCATCGGCCCTGGCATCGACAATGTCATGATCGCTGTCAGCATCGTTCTGGTGCCTCAATTCGCCCGTCTCGTACGGGCCCAGGTGCTGACCCTGCGCGAACTGGCCTACGTCGAGGCGGCCCGCGCCCTCGGCTCACGGGACACGCGTATCGTTCTGCTCAGTATCCTGCCCAACTGTGTCGCGCCGCTCATCGTACAGACGTCGTTGTGTCTGGCCACGGCGATTCTCGATGCAGCAGGTCTGAGCTTTCTCGGCCTGGGGGCACAACCGCCCACACCGGAGTGGGGGGCCATGCTCAACGACGGCCGGGAGTTGCTGCTGAAGGCTCCGTGGGTGATGACCTTTCCCGGGTTGGCGATCTTCCTCGTCGCTCTCGGCTTCAACCTTTTCGGCGACGGTCTGCGCGACGCCCTCGATCCCCGGCGCCTCACCGTGAAGGCCGCCTGATGCGCCCGGTGTGCCGGCACTGCGGCGTTGTCCTCGTCGCCCTGGTCATGCTCCCGGGCTGTGCCGGCTGGCTGCGGCCGACGGCGGAATCTGCCGTCGAAGATGCCGCCCACCTGCAGGCCATGCTGTACTTCGTGCAGGCCAAGGAATACGAGTCGAAGGGCAACCATCTCGGCGCCATCGTCGCCCTGCGCAGCGCCGCGGATCTCGATCCCTCGTCGCCCACGATCTTTGCGCAGCTGGCGCGCAATTATGACCGCATTCAGGACTTCCGCATGGCAGTTGTCTTTGGCGGCAGGGCCCTCGATCTGGACCCAGAACTGACAGCACTTCGCTTCCAGATGGTCCGCTGGCTCGACGCCGTGGGGGAACCGGAAGACGTGGCCGTGCACATGCGGGCCCTCATCGAGCGCGATCCGCACAACTGGCAGCTCTATTCGCACCTGGCCCGGGTGTACCTGGAGAGCGGGCAGGAGGACCTGATCGACGACCTTTTCGATCGCCTCCTCGAGCAACCGGATACGCCGGCTGATGTACGTGTCAACGTCGCCTACGTACTGTCGCGCACCGGTCGCCGAGAGCTTTCGGAACAGATCTTCAGCGATGTACTGGCCGACGACCCCACCGTCGAGGATGCCTGGCTCGGCCTCGGGGAGCTGCAGGTGGCAAAAGGGGAGCGCCTCGCGGCGCTGGCATCGCTGCGGGAAGGGGCACGGCGGGTGCCCGACAGCTCACTGATCATGTATGAGCTGGCTCGTGTCGTAGAGACTCCCGAGGACCTGGCTCCGATTCTGCCGCGCGAAGACGCCGCCTACCTCTACCGTCTC
>PBSR01000052.1 GCA_002726335.1 Gemmatimonadaceae bacterium | reverse complement strand
GTAGCCGGCGTGCAGGGAGACAAAGCCGTCGGTGCGCAGGCAATAGCGGCGGATGGCGACGCTCGGCATACGCCAGTTTTCCATGCCGTAGAGTGACATCTCCGTCGGTGACGTGTGCAGCAGGCCGCGCTCCATGTAAATGCCGCGCTCGTGCCAGTTGTTTTCGTCCAGCCCCGGGCGCACGAAGGCCTCCATGAAGCTGCGATCGAAGTGCAGGCCGTCGCGGCTCGAGAGAAAGACGATGTCGCTGACGCCGGGGCCGTGAGGCCAGTCCGGGATGGGCTCGCGCTCCTGTACGAAGCGTGACGGAAACATCAGGTACGTGCCGGGGGCACGGTCGTAGGAGATGCAGGCATTGGTGTAGAACTGCTCGCCGGGGGAATCCCCGCAGTCGATGAGCTCACCTTCTGACCAGGTACGGAAGTCGGGGGAGCGCCAGCGGCGGACCCAGCGCAGACCACCTTTGAAGGGGCCTTCACCGGGGGCCTCCCGGGCGCCGTCGAGTACGCCGCGGCTGTAGATGACGTACTCCCCGAGATGCTCGTCGAAGAAAGTGATGTTGTGCGAGTCGAAGGGCCGGTCGGTGAGCAGCGGCCGCTGTTGCAGCAGTCGCCAGGAGAGGCCGTCGGGGGAGACCAGACCGAAGACGGCCTGGTGGCGGACGATCGCCTTGTAGCGTTCATCTTCCGGAACGTCCGGGTTCGGATCGCGGAACGGACTCATGTTGTTGCCCGTGGCGTGCCACACCAGGTTGTTCGCCGTCGAACCCTCGAAGTCGACGATATTCAGTGTCGGCTTGTCCCAGTGGATGCCATCCGTGCTCTCGGCGTAGGCGTAGAGCCCCGGCGTGTGGCTGTGGCGATCGTGCTCGTCCCAGGTCCAGTCCGGCTGCGGCTCCACCCGCGCTCCGGGAGGCCGGTGACCGGCTTCCCGAATACCGGCGCGGTACCAGGCGCGGAACCTGTCCTGCTCCTGAGACACGACCATGTAGGAGACGCCGCCCTCCTCCCATGGGTGCTCCGGCACGATGACACGCTCGCGGCGCACCGGTTCGTGCAGGCGACGGTCGACACCGTCGAGCTCGGCGAGCATCTCGGCATCGAGGAACAGCTGTCGGTCACTGCCGATGTCGACAGGGGAGTGGCTCATGTCGGCTCCTCTCATTAACGTGTCAGCCATGGCTACGCTCGAACCGATCGGCATCGTCCGCTGCCCGCAACGCTATCGCTACGAAGCGCCCCGTCAGGGAACGCTGATGCCGGACAACCATGCCGTGATCGAGCTGAACGACGGATGCGGCTACGAGCAAGCATTAACGGGACTCGACGGCTTCGAACGCATCTGGGTCATCTTCGAGCTGCATCTGAACGAGACCTGGCATCCTCTCGTGCAGCCACCCCACGCGGGGGAGCCGCGCCGGGGGCTGTTTGCGACACGATCACCCCACCGTCCCAATCGCATCGGGATGACCAGCGTGCGACTGCTCGGCATCGAGGGCTTGCAACTGACCGTCGCCGGCCACGATCTGCTCGATGCCACACCGGTGCTCGACATCAAGCCGTACGTGCCCTACGCTGACGCCTTTCCCGAGGCCGCCACCGGCTGGCTGGAGGACAGGGAGCAACGCCGCTACGCGGTCGCCTTCGACGCCGGCGCCACCGAGCGCTCGGCCTGGATTCTGCAACAGGCGGGGTTGGACTGCGATAACTTCGCCTGCGTGCAACTGATGCAAGATCCCACCGACGCCGAGCGCAAGCGGATCACTCCAGGTTCGACGGCCGACGTCCTCACGATCGCCTACCGCACGTGGCGGCTCGATTACACCGTTTCAGACGAGGATCTCGCTGTCCGAGTCACCGGGATCCGGTCCGGATACGACATTGCGGATCTTGACGAAGGCAGCCCGGACCGGCACGGTGATAAGGCGGTACACCGGCGGTTTCGCCAGCACTTCCAGGACTGACGAACAAAAGATCAGCGAGAGGATACGGCGACGACGGAGTGTGGCGGCAGTTCCACCTCGAAACCGCTGGCCGTGGGGCGCAGACCGTCCAGGGGGACGGGGCGAACCGTGTCGGGGGCGTCGAAAGTATTGTGGCTGTCCATCGAGTCTCCCGTCAGCACGCGCGCCTGCAGCGAAGTCGACTCGAGGCCGTGCAACGAAACCGACACCGGAGCGGCTGCACTGGCCGACAGGTTCGTCATCGTCAGGTGCACGCCGCCGTCCCCGGCACGGCTGGCGCTGGCGCTGAGGGCCGGCACTTCGGTGTCACCCGAGCCCAGCGACCCGGCATCGACGTAACACGGCAGGCAGGTGGCGTCGTGATGCGGGGAGTACATCTCGAAGACGTGATAGGTGGGGGTGAGCAGCATCCTCTCGCCCTCGGTCAACACCATGGCCTGCAACACGTTCACCGTCTGGGCGATGTTGGCCCCGTGCACCCGACGGCAGTGCCGGTTGAAGATGTCGAGGGTCAAGGATGCGGCCACGGCGTCGCGTACCGTGTTCTGCTGATAGAGAAACCCCTCGTTGGTATCCGGCTCCACGAGATGCCACGTGCCCCACTCGTCGACGAGCATGCCGACACGGTCGTCGGGATCGTAGCGGTCCATGACAGCGATCTGTGCCTCCAGCAGAGCGTCCATACGGTTGGCCGTGTTCAGCAGGAAGTACCAGTCGTCTTCGGAGCCATCAACAGCCAGCTGCTTCTCCCGTCCCGAGCCGCAGTAGAAGTGCATGCCCATGGCGTGCATCAGCTTGCGGGGTTGGGTCTCGCGCATGAGTACTTCGGTCCAGTGGAGGTCTTCACCGTAGGGGCCGCAGGCCACCTTGTAGAGCCGGTTGTCGCCCAGGTTGCGCAGGTAGGTAACGTGGTTGCGAAACAGGTCGGCATAGTACTCCGGACGCATGTAGCCGCCGCAGGCCCAGTTCTCGTTGCCCACGCCCCACATCCGGACCTTCCACGGTTCCTGGCGGCCGTTCTCGGCGCGCAGGCTGGCCATGGGGCCCTCCGGTGAGGTGAGATATTCCACCCACTGCTGCATTTCCCGCACAGAGCCGCTGCCGACGTTGCCGCAGATGTAGGGCTCGGTATCCAGCTGATGACACAGGTCCATGAACTCGTGCGTGCCGAAAGCATTGTCCTCGACAACGTGTCCCCAGTGATGGTTCACGAGCGTGGCGCGCTGATCCCGCGGACCAATGCCATCCATCCAGTGGTAGTCGTCGGCGAAGCAGCCACCGGGCCAGCGCAGATTCGGAATATGGATGCCCTTCAGGGCTTTGACGATGTCGCTGCGGATGCCGCGCACGTTGGGGATGGGGGAATCCTCGCCGACCCAGAAGCCGTCGTAGATGCAGCGCCCCAGGTGCTCGGCGAAGTGGCCATAGATGTGCCGCGAGATGTGGCCGGCGTCGGCGTCGGTGGTGACGATGATGCGGTTCATGTGTGGACTCCGGTGACAGGCCCCAGCTCCCAGTCCGGATGGCGATCCATCTCGAGGGCGGCGTGGGCGAAGAAGGGGTAGACCGACCATTCGACACAACCGATCAGATCCGGCCTGCCGTCGCCGTTGAGATCGCAGGGCCAGGCGTTGGGACCGTGGATGGTGAAAGGCGTGAAGGGTTTACCATAGAGGAGGAACTGGCGAGGCAGATCGAAGACCGGCTCGGTGACCGAACCGACATTGGCGAGCAGGTAGATGTGACCGCTGCCGGCCGTGTTGTAGATCAGGTCCAGGCGGCCGTCGCCGTTCCAGTCGACGGCGCGGAACGATTCGGTCCAGTGTCTGTCGCGGCCGACGATGCCATCGTCGATCTCGCGTCCGTCGACGAGACGCAGACGCCGGTCCTTACGCAGCTGACGGATGCCGGCATCGTCGATGTACTGGGCGAAGAGCGTAAGCTTCCGCTGCTCGTCATGGGTGATCATATCGACGAAGCCGTCGCCGGTGAAGTCGGCGAAGCAGGCGCCGCAGCGCCAGAAGAAGGGTGAGGTGTCGTCGAAGGGGTACGGATGGTTCGGCAGATCCTTGTCGAGGGCGCGCTGGCCCACGGTGGCACGCTTCTCATCGTCATCCGGATAGCCGTCGACGATCAGCTGCTGCCGCGCGCCGAAGACGGGTTGCTCCCGGGTGCCCGTGTTGCGATACCAGAAGATGCGGTTCGTCTCGTTCGGCAGCATGAGATCGGGCCGACCGTCACCGTCCCAGTCGACGAAGCTGGGGTACGGGTAGCCCATGTTGTGCCAGTGTCGTGCAGGAGGCAGGATCTCGTCGCGCAGCGGGCGGATGGGTTTGCCGTCAGACAGGATCAACTGCGGGGCAGCGAAGGACGGCTCATCATTCGTGCCGGTGTTGCGCACGGTCCGTGGCCAGCCGTACCCGCCGCCGATGAGCAGGTCGGTGACGCCGTCCCCGTTCCAGTCACAGGGGCAGGGCCAGCTCTGGTCGGAAAACGTCATGGGCGGGTTCGCGGCTTCGGCGCGCAGGCCAGCCGTGGTGGCGATGGCCGCACCGTCCTCGTCAGTGTGAATCTCGAAGAAGGTGATCTCCTGCCAGATGCCGTGCTGCACGAGCAGGCCGGTGCGGTCGCCATGGCGTGCGGTGGCGAACCGGTGCGCGGAGGGCGGCAATCCGGTCACGGGAAGGGCAGGACCGAAGCCGGGCGTGTCTCCAGGTAAGCGCGTATGCCAGAAGACATCGTTGCCTGGCCAGGCCTCAGAACTGTCGGGGTGTTCAGTGATCGATGATTCGCGTTCCACCAGACACACTGCGTCCAGTCTGCCGTCTCCGGTGACGTCGAGGCAGGCGACACGTTCGCCCGCGCCGAGATCTACGGGGTCCGCAGCTTCGAAGGGCCAGCCGTCGGGGTTCGTATTGCGGATCCAGCGGCCGTTGAATAGCAGATCGAGCACACCGTCGCCGTCGAGGTCGACGAGAGACATGGACTCGACGCGCTCCTCCTCAACCTGGATCTCGTGGCCTCGCTCCCAGATCGGCCAGCCGCCCCCGTCGACCTGTCCCGAGTTGCGGAAGAACTCGACGCGCCCCGTGTTCCATTCGGCAAAGGCGAGATCGGGTCGACCGTCGCCGATGAGATCACCGAAGTCGGCGTCGACATAGGTTCCCGGGAAGTCGTACAACGTGTCCGAGCCGGGCTCACGGTAGCGCAGGCGCACCTGGTCGCCAAACAGCATGGCGGGCGCGCCGGATCTGAGGCCGGGGTAGCAGACGACGCCGGAGCGTGGCTCGCCGGGTCGATGGTAGTAGTTCCAGGTGCCGGCCAGATCGGATCTTCCGTCGCCGTCGAGATCGACGAGACGGAAGCAGAACATGGTGATGGGACGGAGCTCTGCCGCATTGTAGCGGAGCAGGTCGCCGAGGCCGACCATGGGAACCCTCGCCGTCGGTGCCACGTGCGGGCGGGCCCCGCCCGGGCGTACGGCGGCGAAACGCAGTTCGTAATGAACATGCGTTGGATTGCGGATGACGAACTCGACACACCCCCGGTCGCCGTGGGCGAAGTCCTCGGCCAGGTGATGGGGGATCGTGGCGCCGTCGGTCAGGTCGACGACTTCGACGGAGGTCGGGTCCAGGCGGGCCCCAGAACCCTCGCCGGCGGCGAGCAGGAGAGGCCCGAAGTCGATACCGGCCGAGATAGGAATGTGGCCGACATCCGTCGGCAGGGACGAGGTGATGTTGAAGGGAGACGCGTGGGGCACGGGAACGATCAGGCCGTGAGGACGGCAACGTCGTATTCGCCGATCCGCGGGTCGCGCGTCACGATGGTCAGGCCTTCGATGCGGGCCTGGGCGATCAGCAGTCGATCGAAGGGATCACCGTGAACGACAGGGAGGTCTCGCACCGCCATGGCGTGTGGCAACCTCACATCCAGGACTTCGAACTCATTGGCGCCAAGGACTTCAGGCAGGTTATCAGGGACGCTCAGTTTGCCCAGTGCCGACTTGATCCCCATCTCCCAGGCCGACGCGACACTCACGTAGACGTCGCTGTCCTGATCGAAGATGGCCTCGCGTGCCTCGGCGGTCAGCAGGCCGGGTTCCTCCAGCCACCAGAGCAGGACGTGAGTATCGAGCAGAAGGTCTGTCACTCTACTTCACCTCATCCTCATCCTCGCCGTAGAATGCCGCTTCCAGCTCCGGGGGGAGGTCGTCGAAGTCGTCGGCGATCCAGATCTTGCCTTTCCACTGGCCTCCGACCCGAGGCCCCCTCTTCTGCACAAAGGGAACCAGCTTCGCTGCCGGCTTCCCGGCCCGGCCGATAATGACCTCTTCCCCTGCTTCCACCCGCTGCAGCAGACGGGAGAGATGGGTCTTGGCTTCATGAACATTGATCACTTCCATGTCGGTCCTCCAGACGTCGAGTCGACTTAGCTAAGCTTAGTCATATCGACGGCATCAGACAAGCGCAACCCACACCCGCTCAGTGTGCCTCTCTGGTCACGGTCGCCCCTGACTGGCCCTGCAGGAAGTCGAGATCCACACCCAGATGGGCCTGCTGCACGTGGTCGACGTACATCTTCACATACCCTCTGGTGTCGTGCGGCGGCGGCGAAGTCCAGGCGGCGCGTCGTTTCGCCAGTTCCTCATCGGACACGTCCAGGTGCAGCCGTCTCCCTGCGACATCCAGCTCGATGAGGTCTCCGTTCTCTACCAGCGCCAGCGTGCCGCCGATGGCCGATTCGGGTGACGTGTGCAGGACTACCGTGCCATAGGCGGTGCCCGACATGCGGCCGTCCGAGATGCGCACCATGTCGCGCACGCCGGCCTCCACCAGCTTCTGCGGCATGGGCATGTTGCCGACCTCGGCCATGCCCGGGTATCCCCTGGGTCCCGCGCCCTTCAACACGAGCACGCAGCTCTCGTCGACGTCGAGATCCGGGTCATCGATGCGGGCGTGCAGGTCCTCGATGTCCTCGAAGACGACGGCGCGTCCCTTGTGCTGCAACAACTCCGGTGTCGCTGCTGATGGTTTGATGATCGCGCCATCCTCGGCCAGGTTGCCGCGCAGCACGGCGATGCCCACCTCCTTCTGGATGGGCTCGTCGAAGGGGGCGATGACGTCGCGGTTGTAACAGGGAGCCCCTTCGGTGTTGTCGACGTGGGTGCGGCCGTTGACGGTGAGGGCATCCATGTGCAGCAGCGCCTTCAGTTCCTGAATGACGACGGGCAGGCCGCCGGCATAGTAGAAGTCCTCCATCAGGTACTTGCCCGAAGGCATCAAGTTGACCAGGAGGGGGAGCTTGCTGCCGAGACGGTCGAAGTCGTCGAGCGTGATATCGATGCCGGCACGACCCGCCTGGGCCAGCAGGTGGACGACCAGGTTCGTCGAGCCCCCGACGGCGGCGTTGACCATAATGGCGTTCTCGAAGGCCTCCTTCGTTAGAATCTGTGACGGGCACAGGTCCTCGCGGACCATCTCGACGATGCGGTTGCCCGCCACCTGAGCCAGCGCTTTGCGGCGCGAGTCCGCAGCGGGGATGGCGGCTCCGCCCGGCAGGGTCATGCCGAGAGCTTCCACCATACAGGCCATGGTCGACGCCGTACCCATCGTCATGCAGTGCCCTGCGGAGCGGGACATGCAAGCTTCGGCTTCGGCGAACTCTTCGCAGGTCATCTTGCCGGCGCGCAGGTCCTCGGAAAACCGCCAGACATCGGTGCCGGAGCCGATGTCCTGGCCGCGGTACTTGCCGTTCAGCATGGCTCCGCCAGAGACGACGATGGTGGGCAGATCGACGCTGATGGCGCCCATCAGCGTCGAGGGGGTGGTTTTGTCACAGCCCGCCAGCAGCACGACACCGTCCATGGGATTGGCACGTATCGACTCCTCCACGTCCATGGACACCAGGTTGCGGAAGAGCATCGTCGTGGGCCGCATCAGCGGCTCGCCCAGGGACATGACGGGGAACTCGAGGGGCAGGCCGCCGGCCTCGTATACGCCACGTTTGACCATGTCGGCCAGTTCACGGAAGTGGGCGTTGCACGGCGTCAGTTCAGACCAGGTATTACAGATGCCGATGACGGGCTTGCCGTTGAACTCGTGGTCGGGGATGCCTTCGATCTTCATCCAGCTGCGATGGATGAAGGAGGTCTTGGGATCGCCATCGAACCAGTCTCTGCTGCGCAGGGCAGGTCTGTCCTGGGACACGTCACTCTCCATGGTGCTGTGGGTGGATGGTAGGGGCCGTCAGAGGCGCACGTCGAGTCTCAGACCTCGACGGTCACCACGACAGCCCGCTGGGCTGGATCGAAAGCGACGAAGGTGACGCCGTCTTCACACAGAAACGTCTCCGGACCAAAGGCTGTCCGCGTGCTCGCCTCCGTGAGCAGCCGACCGTCGACAGAGACGGATCTCACTTCGGTGTCAGTGATGCGCAGGGTAAATTCGGGGACCCTCACGGGAAGGTCCAGCCGGATGGTGCCACCCTCCACGGAAAGTTCGCACAACTCGGCAGCGCAGGCGTAGTTGGTGATCTCGCTGCACTTCCGCCAACGGCAGTACTCCCCCCGTGGATCGCGCTCCTCGAGCCGACCCACGACGGTCTTGAAGGCGTCAAACCCGGCGCGATCGTCATCGTGCATGCCGTAGAACCCCTGCCAGTGGCTGATCATCACAGCGGGTTCACCGGCATCGATGCAGTCGGCCATCCGTCCGCGCCGCAGATCTGCGGTGATGTAGTGGTCGGCGTCGACCTCACCATAGCCGGTCCAGGACCCGGTCCGATCGTCGGTGGAGGAGAAGATCTCACCCATGGCGGTGCCGGCATCGCGGTCGGCATACCAGACGGGTGTCGGTACCGGCTCCTCATCGCTGCCGCGCTTGAAGAAGAAAGGTGTGGGGTTGCCGGTGACCCGGTGTACGGCCTCTTTGGCGCACGCAGCATAGAACTCGAGGGGACTGCCGAAGCCGCCGGGGGAAGTGACACCGGTGGGTGTGAGTCCCACGTTGTGCAGGATCTCACAGGCGAGAGCGATGTAGTCGGTGACGAGCTCGGGCTGATCGGTGGGTAGATGATTCCAGCCCCACTGTTCCCAGAGGCCGACGTCGACGGGCTGCAGGGCCTCGAGATCGACGACGAAGGTGTGGGTCATCATCTCCGGCGTGATGTCGAAATTCGGCATGATCATCTCCCGACACATCTGCAGCCAGCTCTCCTGCTGCCCCTGGCTGAACAGGTCGAGCCCCTCATCGATGCGTCCCAGTGCCGCCGGGCAGGGGACGACGCTGAACTTCCCTCTGACACCATGGTCGAGGCAGAAGCGGGCGAACTCCCGCGTGAAGGACTCCGGATGGACGACGGGCACGTCTTCCCAGCGGACCGCGCCACCGTTGCCCACCTGCGCCTTCCACGAGGAGATGAAGGGCGCCTGTGCCACCGGCAGACTCACGGCATCGCGCAGGAAGAAGTAGTTGAGGTTTACCAGCATCGTCGAGTCGTCGAAGATGATCGACAGGGGCACACGATCGAGGGCGTGGCGATTGACGGAGACGTCCATAGCGCAAACGTAACCTCCCCTTGACCG
>PBSR01000051.1 GCA_002726335.1 Gemmatimonadaceae bacterium | reverse complement strand
CCCCGTGGGCCCGGCCTCGTTGCCGCGGCCCCCGCTTACAGCTCCGAAGCTACCTGTGACGCTGTTGGGGTAATTCACCGGAGGAAGGCCGCTCTTGAATTCACCGCCACCACCGATGAAGGCGCCCCCCACGGCGTCAGCAACGCTGTTGTTTCTGTGCCCGCCGATGATATTGATCGTGTTCGGGGTCGAGATGGTCGGGTTGTTCGGGAGGTCGAGGTCCAGAACGTTCGAGTTCGCCACCTTGATGTGGAGAGGCCGGGAGTCGGTGGTCCCGAGAAAGTCGGTCGCCGGGTCCGTACCCGCATTCCCCGTCAGACTCCAGTCGCCACCCCCGCCGCCTACCCCCGAGCCATCGATCGTGACATCCTGTCCATTCGTCGATACGGCGATGCCCCCAGCGCCTAGCAGGTTTACTGCGTCGGTCAGTCCATTCACCGAGATGACAACGGATCCGGGAGCGATCTTCGGACCGGTCACGGCAGCATCACCGAGCTCATCCGTGGTTACGCTACCGCTGGCGATTTTCGCCCCCGTCACCGCATCGTCCGCCAACTCGTCGGTGCCCACGGCGCCATCCTCCACATTGCCCGCGGTGCGAGCGTAGGCGGCCGAAGTCAGGGCGATGCGCGGCGTCATCTCCGCATCGGTACCTACCTGCACACCGAGGAAGTAGGGCGCCTCAAAATCCAGGCCCGCTGGCGTCAGCTCCTCGCTGAACACGCCCCCCTGCACGACAGCACCGGTGATCGTCTCCTCGTGCACGGCGCTCGTGACCGGGTCGAGCTCGTCGAGATACAGCCGCAGGGTCAGATCGACGACACCGTCGATCGGGTCCCCCGCGGCATCCAGCAGCTGTCCCTGTACGGACAAGGTGGATGGCACGGCGCCCCACGCCGCGGTGGTGGCGATGAGGAACCAGACCGTGAGATGGAGCCGGAACCTGAGAGCATGCATAGGAACCCTCCTCTGAGTGGATGGCGTTTGCAGGTTTGGCATTGTCACAACCCTCGAGCCGGTCTGGCGCCGCTGTCGCCGCGGCTCAGGGAGTGCCAGATTCGCCCTTCGAGATCGGTCTGCGTCGCAACGCCGTCGACGTCGATGTCGAGACGCATGGCGACGCGGATCAGGGCAGCCACGACGTCGGCCTCACCGAGAGCGTCGTCGCGACCTGTGCGGGTCACCAGCCACTGCAAATACTGCCGTGACTTGGGTGGCAGGGGGATGGAGATGGAAGGCTCGTAGGCTGGCATGGGTAGATACCTGGGATGGAGTTGCGGATTCCCATGCAAGCTCCGGACCAGAGTCGACCCGGGCCGGGAAATGCGTTGTAACTAACTGTTAAACAGTAGATTACGGCAGAGGTTACTGATGTCTCCGGTTGCTGACGAGCGGTGAATGTAACACTGATGTTACGTACTGTTACATGTTACCCGTCAGCTTCAGCCCACTGCGACCGCAACGTCGATAGGGCATCTCGTCATAGCGTGATTCAGCTGGTGTATACGTCATTCCCAGATCTTCTCCCACTGTCGGCTTTCCTGCGAAAGGGGGGCCTCGAGGAGCAGTTCCTCGCCTTGCAGATGCTCTTTGGAGTACAGCAGCAAACGGCCCCCCTACCCTTCTCGATGACGATCTCGCCCGTGGTGCCCGTGACCCGGAACTCCTCACCCGGCCTCACGAAGGAGCCCGGCCTGTCCACAGTCACTATCTTGTTGCTCATGAACCGAACCGACCGACCCAACATCCTCATCATCCTGGCCGACGACCACGGCTACGGTGACGTCTCCATGCATCAGGGACCGCATATCCTGACGCCGAACATGGACCGTATCGCCCGGGACGGCATCCGCTTTCGCCACTTCTACGCCAACTCCTCCGTCTGTTCCCCCAGTCGCGCCGCGCTGATGACCGGCCGCTATCCCGACCGCGTCGGCGTGCCCGGCGTGATCCGCACCCACGCCGAAAACAACTGGGGCTACTTCCGTCAGGACGCGGTGACACTGCCCACCATGCTGAGGAACGCCGGCTACCACACGTCCCTCATCGGCAAGTGGCACCTGGGCCTGGACCCGGAGAATCACCCCTGCCGTCGCGGCTTCGATCACTTCCATGGTTTTCTCGGCGACATGATGGACGACTACCTCACCCATCTCCGCCACGACATCAATTACATGCAGCTGGATGAACAGGAGATCGACCCGGCGGGTCACGCCACCGACCTGTTCACGGATTGGGGCGTCCACTATATCGAGGAACGTGCCACTCAGGACGAGCCCTTCTTCCTCTACCTGGCGTACAACGCCCCGCACACGCCGATCCAGCCACCCGACGACTGGGTCGAGCGGGTCCGGCAGCGCGAGCCGGAGGCCACAGATGAACGGGTCCGCTACATCGCCCTCGTCGAACACATGGATCACGGCATCGGTCGTGTCCTCGACACACTGGAACTGTCCGGACAGCTGTCGAACACCCTCGTCGTCTACACCTCCGACAATGGAGGTCAGATGAATGTGGGCGCCACCAACGGTCCATATCGCGGCGAGAAGGGTGACATGTATGAAGGTGGACTGCGGGTGCCGGCGTGTGCCATGTGGCCGGGACAGATCGCCGCCGGCTCGGTGACCGACCAGGTGGCCATGCTCATGGACCTCTTCCCCACCGCCTGTGCCGCGGCGGGTGTCAAGGTCGAGCACCACATCGAAGGCCAATCCCTGCTGCCCACTCTGTGCGGCGAGTCACAGGATTGTGCCGACCGCATCCTCTACTGGGTCCGCCGGGAAGGCGGCGACCGGTTCCTCGGTCTGTGTCAGCACGCCGTCCGCCAGGGCGACCTCAAGCTGCTGCACAACGGCGCTTTCGATCCGCTGGAGCTGTTCGATCTCGGCGCGGATCCGTATGAGCAGGATGAACGCTCCGCCGACGCCGGATCGCTGAAGGCCATGCGCACCCTTCTGCAACAGGAGATCCAGGTCGCCGGCGGCGTACCCTGGCAGCGGGCTGACGCCGCTGGGTATCCCCCGATGTGAAGATCCGACTGGAGAGAGTCTCTTGTTCGTTGGAATAGATGCCGGCGGAACCCGGACCCGTCTGGTTCTGGCCGATGCCGAAGGTACTCTGGTGGGTGCCACCGAGGCGGGCCCGGGCAACTATCAGGTCATTGGCCCTGACGGGCTCAGCCAGTTGATCTGCCGACTGCTGGAAGAGGCAGGGCCCACGGACCTGCCGGAAGTCCTCTGTGCCGGGGTTGCGGGTGCCGGGCGACGGCCAGAGCAGGAAGAGCTGCGCGATGCTCTGGAACAGAAAGGGCTGGCGAGGACGGTTCGGGTCGTAACCGATGCCCGGGCGGCTCTGGAGGGCGCGCACCGAGGCGCACCCGGTGTGGTCTGTATCGCCGGCACCGGATCGATCGTTGTCGGCCGCAACGCCGAAGGATATGAAGCCCGCGCCGGTGGTTGGGGGCCGACTCTGGGTGACGAGGGCAGCGCCCACGGCCTGGTTATGCAGGCGATTCGAAGTGTCCTTCGCGCCGTCGATGGCTCGGGTCCCGACACAAGCCTGCAAGCCGATCTGCTTGTGGCGTTGGGGTTGGCAGACTGGCACGAGATCATCCAGGCCATCTACGGCGGCGCCTTTACCAGGGATCGAATCGCAGCAGCGTGTCCCGTCGTGTTTGCGGCGGCACGAAACAACGACGAGGTCGCCCTCCGCGTCGTGCATGATGGGTTCAGTGAATTGGGCGCAAAGATTGGTGCCGTCGCGCGCCGCCTGAAACTTGCCGCACCTGTGGTTGTCGCCTGCACGGGAGGCGTGTTTGGGGAACCGGATCTTCTGGAGGAGTCCCTGGCCGCCGGCGCCAGTGACATCGAGCTGGAGTTGACGGAGCCACAGTTCGAGGCCCGCTTCGGAGCGCTGTTGCTGGCCATGTCAGCCTCCTTCAGCGAGGCATCCGACGCGGCGATGTCCACGTGGTCGTAAGCAGTCAGGCTGCCGCACAACGGCCTAGGGCACGCTCCTGCGGATCATCATCCGCCAGTGCCTGAGCGACGTCCACCGAAGGACGTGGGACATCGACAACCTGCTTGTCCTGGACAGCCATCGGCCTCTCCCATCGGCTTCCTTAACTACATGTACCTCAATTTGCCCGGTCTCCGCGAGCCTCCGGAGGCGTCACCACCGACACACCACCCCCAGGATGGATCAACCCACCCCTGCGCGGGTGTGCCGCGACGGTAGGCCAACTCACGCAGGCTGCCTGTGCCTGCCCGGTGGTATGCTGCCTGCTCTTGCATTCGCACCGGCACGCCTTATCCTCGGTGAGGGCCTGCCAGCCGGCCTGGACAGCCCGACTTCCATTACTCAAGGATCCCAGATGAAAATCGCCCTCACCTTCCTGGCACTGTGCCTGGCTGCAGTCGCCCACGCCGAGGTCTACCGCGACTTCATCGTCGCCTCCGCCGACGATGTCGAGCCGGGGACCATCTTCGTCTCGCCCACCGAAGATCTGTCCCTTCAGGGCGGGCCCGTGCGGGGCATGGAGGATCGAATTCTGCGAGCCCCGGCGGGATTCCATGTGCAGACCTTTGCCACCGATGTCGGCAAGGCCCGGCTCATGGCCTGGGGACCCGACAGTGTCCTGCACGTGGTCAGCATGAGTACGAACCGGGGCAGTCAGTGGAGTCCCGATCCTGACACGACCAGTCGCGTGCTGGCCTTGCCCGACCGTGACCGTGATGGCCGGGCCGACGAGATCATCGTTGCCGCTGACGGCTTTTTCTGGCCCAATGACGTGGCCTTCTTCCGCGGTGCCATGTACGTCGCCGACACACATCAGATCGTGCGTCTCCACGATGAAGACGGCGACGGCTTCTACGAGAAGCGCGAGGTCTTCATCGACAACCTGGCGAGTTTCTCACCCGGGATCAGCCACGTGACTCACTCCCTCGTCTTCGATGAGGCCCGCAACATCCTCTTCGTCCACCAGGGATCCAGCTGTGATCTGTGTCGCGAGGAGAACCCGGAGCGGGCCACCATCACCGCCTTTGACCTGGATGGCTCCAACCGCCGCATCTTCGCCAGCGGCCTGCGCAATGCCATCGGCTACGATCTGCATCCCGTCACCGGCGAGTTGTGGACCAACAACAACGGCCACGATCGAGATCGGTTTGCCGACGGCCGCAACATGCCCCCGGAGTACGTGGGTATCGTGCGGGAGAACAGCTTTCACGGCTGGCCGCTGGCCTTCGGCTTCCGCACCTGGGTCGACTTCAGCGTCGACGAGTACCGTCGAGAGGTGTTCCCCCTCACCCGCCAGGACACGCTGCTGGTGGAAAGCATCCAGCGGCCGGTGGTGATGTTGCCGGGACACACCGGGCCCATGGCTTTGCACTTCTATACCCACAGAGCCTTCGGCCCGCGCTTCCGCAACGCCGCCTTCATCGCTCTGCGCGCCGGCGACCGCGGCGTCTCCGACGGCTACAAGGTGGTCGCCGTCTTCGCCAATCCCGACGGCACCGACGGCCGCATTGCAGATTTTCTGACAGGGTTCCGGCCCGATCCCACCAGCTCTACGGTCTGGGGTCAACCCGTCGGTCTGGAGAGTGACAGTGACGGCAACCTCTATGTCGGCAGCGACCGGTTCACCCAGGCCATCTTCCGCGTCACCGCCGGTCCGCTGCTTGCCCGGTGGGGACCGGACGTGCCCGATTCGGTGGTCGCCGGCCAGCGCCTGGCAGGCACGGTGGCGCTCACGCGCCTGGCACCCGACGGCGAAGAGCCCGTGCTGACAGCGGACCTGAGCGCTTTGGGTGGTGACACCGGAGTGCCGCTGCGCAAGGTCGACGATGGGCAATACCGCTTCGAAGGCCGTGTCGGCGAAGACGTACCTGTGGGTCCCGTCGAGTTGCGCATCCTCGTGCAACAGGGCTCACCCGCGGGCCCACTGAGCCTCAACCTGACCCGTCGTTTCATCGTGTTACCTTCGAGAAACCTGGTCCTGCTTGGCGACGATCTCGGCCGCGGCTGGGAGAGTACGTCGGGACGGGGGGCCGAACCCCTCGTCATCGATGGTGGTGGGCCGGTGTTCGCCGGCTCCTCGTCGGCTGCCATCACCGCCGCCCCCCTGCGCCGCAGTCGCGTGTGGCTGCTGGAGTTCCGGCCCGCGGTACCGGTTCGGACCCTCGGATACAGGGCTCTGCGGTTCGCTTTCCATCCGGGAGATGTCGAGCCCCAGGAAGGGGACCGATTCGATGTCAACGTCCGCAGTCTGACCACACGTACGGTGTCCCTGCTGGTCGACGCCGAGCGTGACTTCGGCCTCGATCTGGCCCGCAAGGAATGGCAGACCATCGAGATCCCTCTGGACGAGTTCGGCGACCTCGACAATCCTCTCGAGTTGCTGAGCATCTCCTCCAACCTGGCGGGTACGATGTTCTTCGACGAGGTCCACCTGGTGACATCAGCCCCTCCCCTACCGCCCGTGACGGCCGTGACGGAGACCCGCTCCGAGGCCGTGCCTCAATCGGTGAGTCTGGAGCAGAACTACCCGAACCCCTTCAACAGTGACACCATCATCCGCTTCGCCCTGCCTTCCTCGCAGCCGGTTACCCTGGAGGTCTACAACCTCGCCGGCCAGCGTGTGACGACCTTGCTGCGGGGCCTGCGCAGCGCCGGCACGTACAGCGTGCATTGGGATGGCCGTGACGACGGCGCCCAACTGCTGGCTTCCGGCGTCTACCTCTACCGGCTGACCACCGGTAGCCAGGTGATGACACGAAAACTGTTGTTGCTGCAGTAGTGGTTCGCTTGAGACCTCATCGTTGCCTCTGGTCGACAGTCTCCGTGCTCACCCTCTGCCTGCCGGCGTGGGGGCAGGTTGCCGGTGTGGTGGTGGATGTGGCAACAGGGGCACCCGTCGCCGGTGCTCTCGTCACTCTGCAGACGACGTCGGTGCAGACGACGACCGATGGGGCCGGCCGCTTCGAGCTGGCCGATGCCACAGGGGGGCCACTGATCATCGTTGGCGCCCGCAAGGGCTTCTACAACGGTTACGTCCGCCTCGAGGAACCTGCCGTGGACGTCACCATCGGGCTGGAGGCCGTACCGCAGGACGACGATCCCAACTACGAGTTCGTCGATCCCATGCAGTGCGGCGAATGCCATCCCGACCAGACGGACCAATGGACCGGATCGGCTATGGCCCGGGCAGGCTCGAACACGTGGGTGTACGATATCTACGATGGCTCCGGTACGGCCGGTGGAGAGGGGGGTTTCGTCTATCTCAGGGACTCCGCCTTCGCTCATGACAACCCCGCCTCGGAGTGTGCTGCCTGCCATCAACCCGAGCCCTGGGTAGCGGAGCCGTACCAGCCGTTGGATCCGTCCTTCGCCCTGTCCACAGGAGCTCTGCACGGGATCTCCTGCGAGATCTGCCACAAGATCGCCGACGTCGACGAGAGCAAGCCGAACTATCCCGGTCTCTATCCAGGCGCGGTGACACTGACCCGCCCCTCTGACATCTCGGATCAGGTTCAGTACGGGATGCTGGGCGACAGCAGCTTCGACCTCAACACGCAGCGCATGAAACCCTCCTATCAGCCGCAGCTGACGGCGGCCATGTGCGGCGCCTGTCATCAGGACAAGAACGACCCGGACGAAGACGGTGATTTTGAGGAGGAGGATGGGGTCATCTCCGAGCCGAGTTACCTGGAGTGGCTCGATTCACCCTACAGCGATCCGGAATCGCCCCTCTACGCAACCTGCGTTGACTGCCACATGCCCGCCAGCGGCTTCACCACCGCGGCCGGAGGCTGGTATGGCTATCGTGCCCCGGAACGCGATCCGGAGACCATCCGCAGCCACCGCATCGAGGGCACGACGGCGCGATACCTCGACAATGCCGTCTCCCTGGAGATGTTCAGCCACACCGTTGACGATGGTCTGCGCGTCGATGTGGTCATCACCAACGACCAGGCCGGACACCACGTGCCGGACGGCGTCACCGTGCGCAACATGATCCTGCTCGTGGAAGCCCGCAGACGCGACGACGGACAGCTCCTGCGGCAGAGCGCCGGTCCGATGATCGACGAGTTGGGCGGCGTCGGCGATCCGGCACAGGGGTACTACGCCGGCCTGCCGGGAACACTCTTCGCCAAGGTGAACCACGACGCTGCCGGCAACGGCCCCACTTTCTTCACCGACGCCGTCGGCATCCAGTGGGACAACCGTATCCCCGCTCTCGGTGTCGACGAAAGCTCCTACACCTTCGAGCTGCCGGATGACGGCGCCGGCGTCGACGTGCGCGCCCGCCTGATCTACCGCCGGGCCTTCCGTTTTCTCGTCGACGCCAAGGGCTGGACCGAAGACGGTCACGGTCAGCCCCTGGAGGATGTGCAGCCGCCGCACTTCGGTCACCTGATGGAGGAGGCCACCTGGTCATCCTCGCTGGTGACGGCGGTGACGGACGAAGCCTCGACGCCGGGCGGCTTCTCCCTGGGGCAGAACTATCCGAACCCCTTCAACCCGCAGACCCGCATCCGCTACGAGGTGCCGGAGTCCGGTCGTGTCGTCCTGGTCGTATTCAATATGCTGGGCGAGACGGTGCGCCGGCTGGTGGACGAACATCAGGCCGCCGGCACACACGCCCTGGAATGGGATGGTCGGGATGACGCCGGGAGACCGCTGGCGGCCGGCACCTACCTCTACCGCCTGCAGGCCGCAGCGGGGACAGAAATGCGAAAGATGTTGCTTATCAGATAATCGCCTGCTCCCGCACCGCCAGTTCCGCATCACCCCCTGCGCCGTCAACCCAGGACAGCTCCCACCGCGTCGTTGCCAGGTTCTGCAGAAAACTCTCATCGTGGCTCACCAGCAGCAGGCCACAGGGACAGTCCTTCAGCGCCTGCTCGAGGCACTCGATCGACGGCAGGTCCATGTGATTCGTCGGCTCATCCATGACGATGAGATGCGGTTTGCGGACGATGCCCTGAGCCAGCAGCAGCTTGCGCACCTCCCCGGGGCTGGGCATCTCGCTTTCCAACAGGCGGGCCGGTCTTGAGTTCAGGCAGCTCACCACGGTCATCAGCCGACCCAGTTCGTCGCCTGGCAGAGACCGCGCTGCCGTCAGCAACTGACGTGATCGTCCACTGTCGATCTCCTGCGGCACATAGACGATGCGACCGTCCGCTACGTTGAGTCCGTCGCCGAGCAGTGCCCGCAGCAGCGTCGACTTGCCGCCGCCGTTCGGTCCTGTCAGGGCGATACGATCCGCTGGACGCATCGCCAGAACGGGATGATGCAGTACGCGCCCACCGCCCACGGGTATCGTCCCTGCAGGCCGCCACAGCAACCGGTCACGGTGCGACCGCTCGCCCGCGACCCAGATCCCCAGGTCGTGCTCCTTCTTGACCTGAATCTCATCGCGAATCGTACGCGCCTGCTGGGCTCGTCCGCCCAGTTGATTGAGCAGTCGCCCGTCCTGGCTGTCCTTCCCCGTGGCCCTTGCCAGGTTCCGCTTGAAGCGCTCGTCATTGTCTCCCTTTCCCAGCCCTTTCTTCGAGCGCTTGATGTGCGAACGGGACGCCTCTACCCGGCGGCGTGCGACTTCGCGCTCCAGCTTTTTCATCTCCCGAGTGGCCGTGTCCCGGTCCCGCAGGGCCGTCTCTCGCTCCAGTTGCCCCTGCTCGACGCCTTTGGCGTACCCACCGGGGCGCATCGTGACTTCCGGGGGCTCGACGAAGGCGCATTGACGACAGAGCCCGTCGAGCAGCTCCCGGTCGTGGCTGACGAGCAGACCGACCCCGGCGTAGCGTCGCAGGGCTTCCACGAGCATGCCTCGCGCTTCCCGGTCGAGATGGTTCGTCGGTTCGTCGATGGCCAGTGCCGGCGGCTGCTGCCACAGGGCCACGCCGATCTGCGCCCGTTTGCGCTCGCCGTGACTGAGGCTGTCCCAGCGATCAGGCCAGCTCTCGTCGATGCCGAGGCGTCCACGGATCGCCCAGGCTTCCCCGTCCATGTCGGCGAGCAGACCTTCAAGATCACGTGGCGCATCGTCGGTTCGTTGGGCACAGTACACAGCGCCCTCCGTGATCTCGATCCGCCCTTCGGTGGGTACCAGAGACCCGGTGGCCAGCCGCATCAGGGTGGTCTTGCCGGCGCCGTTGGCCCCCACGATCCCGGACCAACCCATGGAAAAATGGGCGTTCGCTCCGCACAACAGCGGCGTCACGGCGCCGTCGTAGGTGAAACCCACATCATGGAACAGGATATCACTGCCGTTCATCTGACATTCTCACCACAAAAAAAGGCTATGTCCGGGATTCCCAAGGGGTGATAGTCCTCGTTGACAGAGGGGGAAATCTGAGCCTTCAGAGTGTTCGAAACCTGGCAGGGATCTGCGCAGGGATATCGAGGTCTCCGACGCATAGGAAGATCATGTCGGCAAAGGCGTCGAGGGAGCCGAATCCACTGGCGCGATTCTTGACCAAGCGGATGATGCGGTTGATGCCTTCGGCGACGGCGTTGGTGAGGCGCGTGTCGACGAAAGCGAGGATACCCTTGGCATGTTTGCGCACGGTCCGGACGAACTTGCGCAGCGGTGCTAGGCGGCTCTTGAGTGCCGTCGTGGTCCAGCGCTTGAGGAAGGCTTCGGCGGCCCAACGGGCCTTGTATTCCCAGAGCTGTTCGAACTCGTCTTTGAGTCGCCAGGCTCGGTAGATGCGTCGATTGGCTTTCTCCAGCGCCTTCAACGTTTTGGTGTCCTGCCGGGATCGCGTGGTGGAATGGCGATAGAGCAACCAGCGCAAACCCTTGAGCGCTTTGCGCGCCGTCGTCGAGGACTCACGCCATTGCTCCTTACGCACCTCGTCGACGGCGTCGTTGATGGCCTTGACGATGTGGAATCGATCGAGGACCAGTTGGGCGTTGGCACAGTGCTGCTCGATGGCGCCGATGAAGGCTTCGCTCATATCGCAGCAGGCCCACTTGACCTTGGCTTTCTGGTACGGGCTGAGGAAGCGGAAGAATCTGTCGATCGTCTTTCGCGCTCGACCCCGGCCCACCCAGACGACGCAGGAGCGCTCCAGGTCGTAGACCACGGTAGCGTACTTGTGTCGCTTGGCGTAGGAGATCTCGTCGATGCCGATGGTGATGAGTCCACGGATCTTGTGCCCCTGGCGCTGCCGCTGGATAACGCGGTGCAGGAGGTCCGACAGCGTTGAGGGGGAAACGCCCAGCAGCTGTGCGGCGACGGCCTGTGGCATGGCCCGACAGTATCTGAGCATGACATATTCGAAGCGGCAGCTGACGCGGGCCGACGGCGCCGCCCACGGGATCTGCTCGACGCGGCGCCCATGGGTCGGACAGCGGATCTCTCGCGGCCGGTACAGCAACCAAACACTGCGGCCACATACCCTCACGTCACGCCAACGCCGAGGAGGCCGAGCGTGGACGATCTTACCTCGACGACCACACTCCGGACAGAGGCAGCCATTCTTGTGGGGCTTCACCGCGATCACGAGGTCGCGCCCTCGATTCTCGAACCAAAAACTCACGGCCCGAAACCCCTTGAACTTCAACAGCTTCGAAACTAACCTCACGGCGGTCATAGGTCGCTCTCCCTTCCCCTTGCGGGGCGTGCTTGATGTCGGCTAACACCAAGCCTAGGGAACGGCCTATGACCCTGTCATGTACTCAACATTTCGACGTTGGGAATCCCGGATAGAGCCTAAAAAAAACGCCTCAACCGACTCTACAAGAGGGCACCGAAAGACACCGTCGTAGTCTGCTTCGACGAACTTGGACCGGTGCAGATCAAGCCGCATGCCGGCTCTTCCTGGG
>PBSR01000050.1 GCA_002726335.1 Gemmatimonadaceae bacterium | reverse complement strand
TCGATGCGGGCCATGGATCGCGGATCCCGCGCCGCTTCGTTCTTGATGTAGACGCCTTGTGCCTTTATGGGAAACATGCCTCTGTCCCTGTGATTGGCTCCGTGTCGGCAATGGTAGGTCCCGGGCGGATCGAAACCAAGGCAGCCACGCCAGTCCTGGTGTATTATTGGCCGATCATGTCCACTGCGATCCAGTCGAATCAACAGACCACGGCCTGTGACGCGCGTCAGCGCCGGGCCACGCGCGCGGCGGCAGCCTTTGAAGCCATGGTGTCCTGTGCTGTGCCGGAGATCCCTGCTCAGGGGTTTCTGGCAGGTCCCCATACCTTCGATTGGGATGCCGCACGGGAACGCCTGGACCACACCCTTGATCGTGGTGACGACAATCTCCACTTCGCGCTGAATGTCGAGACACTCCTGGGCCGCGGATTCAGCGACATCGCGGAGAAGGCGACAGCAAGAACGCGCGATTGCCAGGGCGAGGCGGCAGTGTTTCTCGAGGCCATCGCCAGGTGTCACAGAGCGGCCGCCGATTTCGCCGGGAAGCACGCCCGGATCGCCGCCGATCAGGCCGACTCATCTCAGGGCGAAGAAGCTCAGCGCCTGGAACAGATCTCCACCACGTGCCAGGCGGTTGCATCCCAGGCCCCGGCCTCGTTTCGCCAGGCCGTGCAACTGTTCTGGTTTGCCTGGTGTCTGCGAGGCAGGGGGACGATCGGACGCCTCGACCAGCACCTGTATCCCTTCTACAAGGCCGATCTCGATACGGATCGCATCGATCGGCAAGAGGCCCTGCGGATCCTCGTCGAGCTGTGGGAGGGCTTCAATCGAGGCGACACGGGAGACACGTTGAGGAATCTCATGCTGGGTGGGCTGGACCGGCAGGGACACGACGCCACCAACGACCTCACCTATCTCATGATCGACGCCGCCCTGACGGTGTGTAAACCCGAGCCGCACCTGTGTGCGCGGGTCCACGGCAGTTCACCGGCCACCTTTCTGGACAGAGTGGCCGATCTGCAGCTTTTCGGTCACGGCCAGGGAACCATCTACCACGACGACGCGTTGATTCCCTCGCTGATCGAGAAAGGAGTCCCTCCGGAATCGGCGCGCAACTACAGCAATGACGGCTGTACAGAGGTGACGATCGACGGCGAAAGCGGCATCAGCTTCCTGCAGCTGGAGGCGGTCAAGGCTCTGGAACTGACCTTGTTCAACGGTGAGCAGAACGTCCTCCACGGCAATCCTGTCGGCCGCTACGTTACCCGCCTGCAGGAACCCCGCGCTCTGCGCACCGGTCTTGTGACTGGCTACCGGTCGGGCGACTTCACTGCCATGACCGATTTCGCCCAGCTCTACGAGGCGTTCCTCGACCAGTACCTCTACCAGGTGGACAGGAAACTGGAAGAGCTGACCCGCGGCGTCGAGCACAGCATGGAACACGGTTGCTCCTCCCCTTTTCAGGCCGGCACCTTCCCCGAATGCCTGCAAACCGGCCGCGATCCCTTCCGCGGCGGCTTCACTGTGCCCTGCCACATGCTGTTCTCCGGTTCGATTCCCACCGTCGCCGACGGCCTGGCTGCCGTCAGGCAGGTGGTCTTCGAACAGCAGCAGTGTTCCCCGGCCACCATGCTTGACGCCCTTCGCGCCAACTTCGAGGGATATGAGTCACTGCGGCATCTCTGCCGCAAGGCCCCGAAGTTCGGCAATGACGATGAACGCGTCGATGAACTGGCCGCCGATATCGCCAGGCACTTCTGTGAGCGCGTGAAGGGGTGGCCGACCCCCACGGGCAAGCCCTACTGGCCGGCCCTCTACAACCACCTCTTCAATGACTTTGCCAAGGTGATCGGCGCCACGCCCGACGGGCGCCGGTGGAACGATCCCATCGCCGAGCACTACTCCCCCACTCCCGGCCAGGCGCGGAGTGGGCCCACCGCCGTCATCCGCTCCGCCGCTCGCGGCCCGCTGGCTGACGCCTGTGGCTCGGCCGTCTTTCACATCTCCCTGTCACGCACCATGGTGCCCCGCAACGACGAAGGCAGACAGCTGCTGCGCGGGCTCATCGGCGGCGCCATGGACCAGGGCGTGGCGGTTATGAACACGGCGATTTACGATGTGGCGGCACTCAAGGAAGCGCAGATGAACCCGGAAGGTCACCAGGACCTGATCGTCCGTGTATGGGGATTCTCGGCCCGTTTCGTCGAGTTGTCGGCAGACATACAGGACCACGTGATTCAGCGAACCAACCAGGAGGCGTGAGGATGATGACGAAGCGGGAACGGGTGGAGCGTACGATGGCGTTCCAGGAGACCGCTCGTGTGCCGCTCTATGATCTGCTGCGCAACGATGCAGCTTTCGCCCATTTCGGCGGACAATCCCTGCCGGCGCTGTCAGCCGACGAAAACACCGTCGGCGAGCTCCTGCGGATCTCTGGTAAGGCAACCGGGGCTTTTCTGGACATGACGCGCAGCGTCGGCTTCGGGCCTGTGGAAGAGACGGACACGACCGATGAGTTCGGGTTCGTCCACCATCACTCACCGCGGGAGAAGACGACATGGATCGTACGCCGGCCTTTCGATGACGAGGCCGGTGCGGCGCAGTTCCTGAAGGCCTGGATACTGGATCGGCAGGAGAAGACGAGGCAGATCGAGTCCAATCCAGCCGCTCATCGCGAACGTTTCCACGCAAGCTTCCTGGTCACGCAGGGCCAGATCGGCGATACGGTGAATCTGCTGACGCAGCACGGCGTCGGACTGGACAGCGTGCGCCACCTGCTGGGGTTCGAGCTGTTCACCTTCGTTCAGGTCGATCAGCCGGGGCTGATCTCAGAGGCGCTGGAAGCGATGACGTGTCACAACATCGCCGAATGTCACGCCATCGCCGACACCGAGCTCTCCCCGGCGGTGTTGACCTTCAGTGACATCGCCTACAAAGACCGGCTGCTGCACTCCCCGGCCTATCTGCGCGCCGAGATCTTTCCGCGGATAAAGCGGCTGAACGCCGCCTGGCACGAACACGGCTTCAAGTGCCTCTTCCACTCGGACGGGTACCTGATGGAAGTGCTCGATGATCTGATCGAGATCGGCTGCGACGGTCTGAACCCGATCGAGACGGTGGCCGGCATGGATCTCAAGGAGGTGCGTGAGAAGTGCGGCCAGAAGCTGTTCCTGGCCGGCGGCATCGACATGAGCCAACTGATGGCCAACGGCACCCCCGACGAGGTGCGCGCCGTCTGTGAGCAGGCGATCGCCGACGCCTATCCCGGCTACCTGATGGGATCGACCACGGAATCCGACAACAGTTGCAAGCTCGAGAACCTGCTGGCCATGCACGAGGTGGCCCTGGCGGGGGTCTAGCCGGCCGTCGACCTGGAAGCCTGAAGCCCGGTCTAGGTGCTTGCCGCCGCGGCAGCGAGTCGGCCACTCAGTTCGGCCGTGAGATTCCCGAGACCCTCCACGCAGTCCCTTTCGATAGCTGCCGACTCGCGCAGAAGTCTGATCTTTTCGGCGTCATCCAGTTCCTTGTCGCTCGCCTTCGCGAGGTGGTCGGCAATCGCTGCGTAGGACTCAGCCAGGCCCGTCATGGACTGGCCGAGTTCGGGGTGCAGCTGTCCTAGTTTCCGCAGGTAGTCCGACGCCCGCGCCCGGCATTCTGCCCACACGGTGCCGTTCCACCAGTTCCCGTGCTCTGATCCGTGGCCCTTCTCCACGGCCCCGATCCACTTTTCGTAGGCCAGTGGCCCGAAGCCGTAGGGCTCGTCGGTGTAGCTCTCGGGATGACGGGACATATCGACCGCACACTCTATGCTTTCGAGAACGATGTCCGGCGCTCCGGCCGGGGGAACGCGCTCGAAGGTGAAGAAGTTGATGTGGATCTCCTCCCCCAGTTCAGCCCAGCTGCCCCAGGTCAGGTGCCCCGGGGGAAAATCCGCATGTGGCAACCAGGGCTGACTGGTCAGGAACCCCGTGTCGTCATAGCCCGTGATCAGCTGGTTCTCCATGTTCGCCAGAGCGCAGGGCTGCCCCCGGTCGAGATGTTCCTTGATGGTGGCCTCCACCGCCACGCGCTCAGAAGCTGAGCTCTCGGATGAGAAGAACCCGAGATCGGTTCTCACCACACCCAGGTTGCGCAGCAGCGCGTCAAAGCGCTCGGATTTCCAGCAATACGGTCCACTTGGACACAGGCCTTCGTGGATGTTCATGGCAAAGGCATGGCCTGTGCCGCCGTACAGCATAGCATCGCTGTACGAGTAGCCGTAGAGATCGGTGACGCCACGGACAACACCCATCAGCGTCGTGTTGAACGGTGGGACCTGCAGTCCTTCGATGATCATGTCTCCCTCTCTCCGGATAGTCGCCTGCTGGTACCGTATACCAATACGCCCCTCCAAAGCAACCCGGAGTGCCGGTTGCCCGGGTGTCACCCACCTGTCTTTCTTCCTGACCATGGACTGCCGCACCGACAGAACTGAGCTGCTCGAGCACTACAGGGACGCCTCGAACCTGGCAAAGCGGGCGAATCTGCACCGCGACTACAGCACGGGGTCCAGGGGTTGGGGAGCCTGGTTGTTCGATCATCTCGACTACCCGCAGGGGGCGCGTATCCTCGAGGTCGGTTGTGGAGCTGGGTGGCTGTGGTCGTCGACGGACAGACCAGAGACTCTCGGCTGGTCGCCAACCCTTTCCGACCTCTCAGCGGGGATGGTCGCCGAAGCCCGGTCCACCCTTGGCTCACGAGCCTGTTTCCGCTTTCTCTCAGCCGACTCGCAGCGGCTGCCCTTCCCCGACGAAACCTTCGACGGACTGCTGTCCTGTCACATGCTCTACCATGTTCCCGATCGTCCCCGCGCAATCGCCGAGTTCCGGCGTGTTCTGCGACCGGGTGGCAGACTGATGGTGGCAACGAACGGCAACCGTCATCTGCTCGAGTTGTGGGGGAGCATCGCAGGTGTCATCGGCGCGCCGCCGAAGGTGTCCTCCTGGCACAATTTCGGCCTTGAGAACGGCGCGGGTCAGTTGGCGGAGTTCTTCCAGGATGTCACACTGGCGCGCTTCCCAGATGGTCTCGTCGTGCCTGAAGCCGAGCCTCTGGTGGACTACGCACGCTCCACGGAGCGTCTTGACGAGAGCCAGCTCGGCCGTCTGCGAGACATATTCGAGCACCAACTGAGTACCAGCGGACCGATCCACATACAGAAGGACTCCGGCCTCTTTTCAGCATCGAAGGTATGACTCCTACTCGCTGTATAGCACGCCCGCCATGGCCCGGTCACGATTCGAGCCCGAGGCGTCGTAGAACTTCGCCTTCGACCTGATCTCATTCAGGATCAGTCCGGTCCGGTGCTGCCGGCAGGACTGGGCGATGGTGCCGTCGGGCAGGACGAAGATACTGGGCCACGACTGGTAGTACCCCGAGGAGTTGTTGGCGCTGATGTAGAGATAGTTCGTCGCCGCACGCGTCTGCAGCGAGGGGCGCATGATGGTTGTGTGGATGTTCGCCTTCTTCGCCCGGGCGTTGTAGAAGGACTGAAAGACCACCTGGGTCTTGCGCTTCTTGTACTCCCGGTACAGCTCCGGAAACCGCACGTCGTAGCAGATGAGCAGGCCACACTTGAAACCCTTCAGCTCGAAGGTGACGAAGCGTTTGCCGGAGTTGTAGAACTTCAGATCACCACCGGTGCAGAAGCGCTTGTCGTAGTGGGCGACACGTTTGCCTGCATTGATGTAGACCAGGCTGTTGCGCACGTCTGTGCCGGATACCTTTCGGTTGGTCCCGTAGACGATGCCGATCCGCAGCTTCTTCGACAGCTGCAGCAGGCTCTGCTCTGCATCTGCCAGCAGTTTCCAGTCGTACCCCTCCCAGCTTCTGAACTCCGACCCGGCGTATCCTCCCAGGCAGGTCTCGGAGAAATGCACCACATCCCCCTTCTTCCTCTTGGCCTCCCCCGTCAGCTCGACCATGTACTTCAGGTTGCGCTCAATGCCCCTGCCCACCGGGAACTGCGCCGTGGCGATTCGTAGTCGCGCCATCGTTCCATTTCCTCCTGTTGAAGATCCGGCAGGCAAGAGTACGTCAGACTTTGCTCTGTCGCCCACAACTCCTATCCTGACCACATGATCCGTGTACTGATCCGCAAGGAACTGCTCGCCAACCTGCGCACCGCCCGCCTCGGACTGGTCGCTGTGCTGACCGTGGCCCTCACGGGGCTGGCCGTCGGCATGGGCAGCATGGAGTTCTCGCGTAACTACACGTACTACGAGTCACGTCAACGTGAGCTCTCCGAACGCCGGCAGGAGGTCACGACCTGGAGTCAGGTGCAGAGAGCCACGGCGCGAGTCATTATCCCGCCCCAGCCTCTTGGGGTCCTCGGGCGAGGACTGCCCGGCACCGCCGTCCAGGGGGCCGGTTTCGGCGTGGGCCGAATTCCCACAATGGTCTGGATCGACGATCAGGACTACAACAGGTTCCTCAAGGTCATCAGCGAGATCGACGCGACGATGGTGATCGCCGTGGTGCTCAGCTTTCTTGCTGTCATTCTCGGTTTCGATGGCATTTCAGGCGAGCGTGAACGTGGCACGCTGAAGCTGCTGCTGGCCAACTCCGTGCCGCGGTCTCACGTCGTACTCGCCAAGCTGACAGGGGGTGTCACATCGCTGTGGATACCGCTGGCACTCTCCTACCTGGTGGCGCTGGTAGCTCTGCTGAACAATCCGGATGTCGTCCTCGAAGTGGACGACTGGATCCGCCTGTCCGGCATGTTCCTTCTCTCCTGTCTGTTCCTGGCGCAGGTACTGGCCCTCAGCCTGATGGTGTCGGCTTTCGTACGCGAATCCTCCACGTCTCTCGTGATCTGCCTCTTCGCCTGGCTTGTCGGTTCGGTGGGCTACATGAACCTGCTGCCTTCGCTTAGCCGGTACGGCGTGCACGAACGCCCGTCTCAGGAGTTCCGTGACGGGCACGCACGCAACCGCGAGATCTTCGACGGACACATGGACGGCTGGGATGCTCGACATCCGGCCCCGGCAGCAGCCTGGCTCGCCGATGTGAGCCGCGATGGCGTGCGCCATTTCATGCATCCCGAAGCTTTGACATGGCGACGAGACCGCCGTGAATTCGAGATCGACAAGCTGCTCGAGTTTGCTGATGCGGAGTACAAGTGGTGGCCTGAGGCGTTGGCTGAGGAAGCGCGGCTCATCGACCGCTGGGCCATCCTGTCACCGGTGACCAACTACCAGATCCTCAGCTACATGCTGGCCCGCACGACCTTCGGAGATGCCTGGAAGATCGGCGCCGCAACACGCCACTACCGACTCACTTGGATCGAGTACCTGCGGAGTCGTGGCGCCTTCAGCGATCGCCGCTGGTTCACCGACGATCCTGTGGGTCAGCAGCCCTTGATTCCGGATCCGGCGGGCGTAACACCTGGGATGCTCGATGCCGACTCACCCTTCATGCAGGCGCGCCACGCCTGGGCGGACGAGCAACTGCAGCGCATCGACGCCAACAACCGCAGCCTCGACCTGTCCGACATGCCACCATTCACCGCAACCGATGCACAGCGCGATCTGGGCGGGACTCTCGCCACCATGCTTCCGGGTCTGCTCGTCCTCTTGCTCAGCTTCGGCACCGCCGTCATCATCACCTTCACCCGCTTCAACCGTGACGAGCCGTACTGATGTTCCCCATTCTCTGGCTCACACTGGCAGACAACCTGCGCTCCCTCCGCTTCCAGCTGAGCCTCGTCGTCCTGCTATGCTTCTTCGTCGGCAACGGCCTGGTCTATACCTGGAAGGGCGAACGGATCGCCATCGAAAACGAACAGGTCGCCAACGCTGGTGAGAAGGTCTACGAGTCAGTTCAGAGTGTGAGCGATGCCGTCGGCAAGCGCTATCGCATCCTCAGCTACCACACCGGAACCGAGTTCGTGGCCGAGGCCGGATCTGACTGGTTCGACTACGCCCTCAACCTGATGCCTGCGACCCAGGGCTGGCAGTGGTTCGGTTCTTCCCGTGGAACCAACGGCTGGCTGCGTCGGTTCGAGATCGTCGACTGGGCCTTCATCGTCCGCTACGTGATCTCCTTCCTGGCCATCGCCCTGACGTACAACGCCATCTCCGGCGAACGGGAGAGCGGCACGCTGCGCCTGCTGCTGGCCAACCCGTTGCCCCGCGCCCACGTGCTCGTCGCCAAGTATCTCGCCCACTTGATGTGCCTGGTCGCAGCCGTCACTGTGGGGGGCCTCGTAAGTCTGTTGATGCTGGGGTTGAGCGGCACGATCGCCCTCGACGGCCGCGTGGCCGTCACCTTCGTCCTCTTCCTGGTCGCCACTGCCGTCTATGCCTCTGTTTTTCTCCTTCTCGGCCTGGCGATATCGGTGGCAGCGGGCCGCTCGGCCACGTCGCTGGTGACGCTGATCCTCGTCTGGGCTTTTCTCATCGTCGTCATTCCGCAGACCTCACGGCTGATTGCTGTGGCCACCGTGGACACCGTCGGCAACGGCTGGGATGAAGCGGGAGAACTCGTGGATCAGACCGATGCCGAACTCAAGCGTGCCGGTGTGGCGCTACGGCCCTTGGAATGGGCACGTGATGACGGCTTCGATCTGGAGAAGCGGTACGCTCGGCGCTATCGGCAGTTGGACGATGCCACCAACGAGATTCATCGTCAGTCCATGCGTGGACGCGTCGAGCGGTACCGGCGCGCCCGGCTCGTCAACAGCATCTCACCGGGGTTCGCCTTTCAGTACTCTGTGGAGGGCATCACCGCCAATGGCATCCAGCGATTCGAGCACTTCGAGCCCCAGGCCTGGGGATACCTCAAGACACTGCGCCGGTTCCTCATCGATCGCGACGAAGCCGACCCGGAGTCACCACACATTCACCTGTTCGGCCAGTACATGTCGCAGGCACCCCTCGACCACCGGCAGATCCCCCGCTTCGTCGAAGACAAGCTGACCGTCGGCGAGAGTCTGTCCGGGGCGCGCGCGCCCATGGTCATCCTCCTCGCCGAGGCTCTCGCCGCTCTCTGGCTCGCCCTGATGGCTTTTCATCGTGCCGACATCGCCGAGGCCGGGGACGAGTAGCCCGTGAGATTGGACATCCCCGACAGACCCCGGCCCTACGTGATGGCCCACCGCGGCAACTCCGCGCATTGCCCGGAAAACACCCTGGCGGCATTCCGCCGGGCCATCGATGAGGGAACGGATCTGATCGAGACGGATCTGCACGTCACGTCCGACGGCCATTTCGTCTGTATCCATGACCCGAAGGTGGATCGCACGACCGACGGCAGCGGCGCTGTGCGCGACATGGCCCTCTCCGAGATCAGAAAGCTCAGGGCCAGTTGTGGACGAGCCGAATTCAGCGGCGAGTGTGTGCCCACGCTGAAGGAGTTGTTCGATACCGTACCCGAGAACATGGCTATCGCCCTGGAGCTGAAGACGGATGACTTCCTCGAGCCGGCGACGGGTCAGAAGCTGGTCAAGGAGATAGAGGCCGCCAGCCGGCGCGAGCTCACCGTGCTGTTGAGCTTTGTATCCGGCCGCGTGCAGGCTGTGCGGCAGCAGGCCCGGGACGCCGGGTTCGACATCCCCTCCGGATCGATCACGTACAGACGGCCGTGGCCAGAAGACGGCTTTGAACTCCAGGGCCCTGTCTGGCCCCTGTTGTTGCTCAATCCGTTCTATGTCTGGTGGGCCCACCGCAAGGGCATGCTGGTGTGTCCTCTCGATCTGGCACCCGATCGACGGCTCTGGTACTACCGGCTGCTCGGGTGTGATGCGGTGCTGACCAACGATCCCGGCAAGACCCTGCGGGCGCTCAGTCGTGCCGAGCGCTCCTGACCTCAGATTTCTCCGCCCCGAACCACCGATACAGCGACGGCAGGATCAGCAGCGGAAGTGTCAGCCGACCGGGGTGACATCCTGGCCACTCGTGGACGATACGCCCCGGAAGATGTGGCGCAGACGCTGCTCGATGTCCGCCGGCAGCGGTGGCCGCGAGAAGCTCTGCAGATTCGCCTCCAGGTGATCGGCGTTGCCTGTCCCTGACAACACCACATGTACTCCGGGCTCCCCGCGACAGAACCGGTAGGCCACGTCCGGCATCGTCGGCGCCATGGTGTCGTCGATGAAATCCAGGGGATCGTCAGGATTGAGATCATCGGCGTCGATTTCCCCCGTCTTGATCAAGGCTGCGACGAACTCGCGCAGATGATCGACGCTCGACAGTGCCCGGCGCACCGCGAACATCACCTGCACACCCACGTCCTGGCGTTGCGCCGCGGCGAGTACCGCATCCCGCGCCGTCTGGTTGAGCACGTTGAAGCCCACCATCATCACATCCCACAGATCGTCCGCCAGCGCCAGTCGCGACATGGCATGGTCGAGATCCTCGTTGTACATCTCGGTCACTCCGAGAAAGCGGATCTTGCCGGCGGTTCGGGCCGCTTCGAGCGTGGGATAGATGTCGTCCACCAGCCGCCGGTAGTCCTGCGGCACCACCCCGTGCAGGTTGTAGATGTCGATGTAGTCCGTGCCGAGGGCCTCGAGGCTGGCATCCAGGCTTGCCGTCAGCGTCGCCGGCGTCACCACCTTGTGTCGGGTCGACTTCTTCGTCGATACGATGATCTGGCTGCGATCGCGCTCCCGCAACGCCCGGCCGATGATGGACTCCGTGCCGTACGCCTCCGAAGAGTCGACGATATTGACGCCGGCGTCGAAGGCGCGCCGCAGCAGATCGACCGATGCGGATTCGTCGAGCCCCGTTCTGCGGCCGATCTGGCTGGGGCCGCCGGCGCCGACGCCCATTCGGGATACGCTCAGTCCGGTACGCCCCAGGCGAATACATTCCACTACTGTCCTTCCGTCATCAATGCCTCCAGGACAGCCTCGACACTGGGGTCCTGCGCAGCACGCAGATCCTCGATGCGGCGGAAGACCTCCGACGCCGACGCGTGAAATCCGCCCGGCTGTCCGGCCTCTTCGAATGTGCGGGAGATCTCCAGCATTTCGTCGATCCAGCGCCACGCTTTCGACGTCACCCCACCCGCCCCCTGGCCGGCTCGTTCGGCCAGTCCAGAACTGCCCTGGGACCATTGCTGCACCAGGGCCTGGCGCACGCCGAGTGCTTCAGATGTGGCCAGGATACTGTAGAAAAGAGCCGTCGTACCCTTGGTGTAGGCGGCATAGCACATTTTCAGCGCCGAGGCTTCCGTCCTGCCGACGCCGAGCACGTTCGTCGCCAGCAGACCATCGCGGAACCATGCCGCCACATCCTCGGCCCGCTTTCCGGACAGGTGCAGCACCGTCCTGTCCGCCTCCCAGGCCGGACCACCGATGACGCCACCGTCGACGAACTGCCCACCACCGTCCTCGATGATAGCCGCGATGCGTTCTGCCCGCCCTGGCGACACGGCATTGGCATCCAGGTAGAGACCGGAAAACCCATAGCCGGCTACCTCGCGACCCACCGCCTCTGTGCCGGCGGGTGGGCAGATGCAGATGATCCCCTCGCACTGCGAGCACAGATCCACCACCGACCCCAGGTCGGTGAGACCATGCTCCTCAGCCCTCTTGCGAGTCTGTTCACCGCGCCCCTGGGATGCCCAGCAGACATCGTTGCCTGTCGCCTGCGCCGATACGGCCAGCGAGATACCCATACTTCCGGGATGCAGCACCCCGATTCGAGCCATGGCTCAGCCTCCACTTGCGCCGCCTGGCGACTCTACAGCGGCAGCCAGTAGTTGATCTTGGTGAGGAAGACGTTGGTGCCGGTGTCGGCAAAGGCGTCTCCGAGACGGCGCAGGGGGCGCAGTCTCAAGTCAGCTTCGCCCACGTCGTCGAGGGACGCGGACCGCGACTGCGACCAGACCACGTAAAGCAGCGACCCGGGCTGAAACTCCCAGCGCAGCACCAGGTTGCTCTTCAGCGAGCGACGGTGGAAATCCCGGTTCTCCGCCAGGTCGTAGTCGACGAAGCGATAGGTCTCCGGTCTGACGAGCTCCTTGAATCGCCGGAAGTCGCCGATGGCGACAAAGGGCTGCAGGAACAGCTCGAGGCTCAATTCCGGACTGAAGCTGACCCGTGCCCGTGTCGACAGGTCGAGGATACGGCTGTCGAGCTCACCGTAGATGTAGTGGGGCACCACGCTGCCGTCGACCGTCTCGTCCATGCGGTCCACCCATTGGGCGTCGTTGCGGCGGGTCTCATACTCAGGTTCCACCTCCAGCCAGACGCTCGGCAGAGGCCGATACTCCATGCCCACCCGCAGCCTCCGTGCCCAGGAGTCGCCACCATCGGTGCGGCGCAGCTCCGGACGAGTGGTGAAGCTCACCGCTCTACCCGGATCGGTGGTGGCAAAACTGTGCACCCAGAACTCGCCGAGCCGCTCGATGATCGGCCCATCCCGGCGCACGTCGCCGTCGTCCATCGAGGCGAACTCGCGTCCCACGTGCAGGTGGAAGCGACCGCTGTTGGGCGTATCGCCGAAAAAGGCGATGTCAGACGATGTCTCCAGTCGCGTGTTGTCATAGTTCCACGCCGCCTCCCCGTCGATGGACAGATCCCAGCGCAGGAAGGGACCCCAGGGTTCCAGGTGATACCCCTTCAGTCTCGAGCTCCATTCGATCAGATCTCCGCGGCGCAGGAAGCCCAGGTCATTGAGATCGATCCCAGGTGAGAGCAAGGCCAGACGGGTCTCGGCTTCGAGCCAGCCCCCGCGCTTATCGAATTCGATGTGACCGATATACCCTTTTGACACGTCCCCTGCAGGACCTGTGCTGCTGCCCACGACGGAGCCGGAGACCGCGTACCGGTCCTGGTCGAATCGCAGATCCCAATCGATGGCACCGGTAAGGGCGGAGTACGACCCGTCGCGCTGGGTCGAAGTGAGGATGGCGCCCACCGTCGAGGTGCCGTCGAGCACGTCCTGGCTCGCCCGGCCCACGAAGTAGCCGGTTCGGGGCTCGACGCGGAAATCGGTAACACGAGTCAGTCCTGTGTCCGCAACGTGAGCGAATTCCTCGTCCGTCACGGCGCCGAGCAGGCCGAAACTCGTCTTGCCCGTCGTCTTCCCGGTAAGCTTGACGGCGCCCAGGATCGTCGTCGCCTCCGGCTCGGAGAGCACGTCCACCGAGTCGGGCGTGTCGAAAAGGCCAGGGCGTCGGCCAATGCGGCGCGAGTGGAACAGTCGATAGTCACCACCTCCAAAGATCGATGCCCCCTCGACGAAGAAAGGACGCCGCTCCTCGAAGAAGTCCTCGAAGGCGGTCAGATTCAGCGTCGCCGGATCGGCCTCTACCTGGCCGAAGTCCGGGTTGATCGTGGCGTTCAGTGACACGCCGGAGGTAATACCGTATCGGAGATCGGCACCCGCGGCACCGCTGTAGTCGGCACCTCCCTCCAGGATGCTGCGTCCCATGCTGTATGGGATCACCTCCAGATGCAGCGGCGGCCGGATCGCAGATACTGGCGATCTCCAGGTCGTTCATGCCCAGTACACTGAGATCTTCGGGTACGCGCAACCCCACGGTCTT